>DHGV01000070.1 GCA_002402945.1 Pelotomaculum sp. UBA4789 | reverse complement strand
GATCCATTTCCAGGCATGTCTTGGAATTATCCTTTGCTTCATCCACCGCAGCCTTGGCATTCAAGAGCAAGTCATACATCTGCTGCGCCCAGGTCTGGCGCTCGTTTTCAATAACCCACTTCAGTTCCCGAAGATGGTGGTCGTTGCAGAGGGAATGGTGGCAGTTTGTATACTTAAAATAGGAGTTCAAACCGTCGTGCTTACAAGTTCCCGTGTAGAATGGAAGGATTCCCATGTCGTCCATGCCGTCAGAACCGCGCTTTTGATGGATGTTGTAACAGGTGAGCTCCGGCGTGCTGGCTACGTGCAGCCATCTGGTCTTCCCCTCTACCCGGGCGCCGGTCTCATCGCAGTTGATGACCGGTGCGCTTAATATCTGGCGCTTGATTTTCTGCTCGGAGCTTTCCAGGGCTTCGTAGCAGATCCCGTTGGCGGTGAACAGGGAACCTTCTGAAAACGGCTGACCGAACAGGTCTTTAAATAGTTCCTCGACACGGTCGTAGGGAATGAGTTGGTACTGATTCATGTCCTGCCTGCCGGCAGGCAGGAGACAGCCAGCGCTTTGATCAGGGGGCCATACTGCACCGGTCGGTTCACGCTTTCGGGAAAAGATGCCTTGTTTCAGACACCACAGACGGGACAGGTTTTCTGCTCGGTCTGGTGCTCGGTCACCTCCAGTTTTAAGGGTGGTGTATCTCCCACCTGGCGCCTTTCGAAAGACTCGGCGCTGACAGGGAGGGATGCGCCACAATGTTGGCATTGCGTTACCCGGTGTACCTCTATTTTGTCTGGTTTTGACGTCATCTCCAAGGTATGGCCGGGATGACCTTTCTGGGCGCCGCTTTTCTTGCCGCTCTTTTTGCGCAGGCTTTTAGTCCTGGCAAGACCATCACTGGAAGGGGGTTTGCCGCTGTTCCTGCTGTTTGTATTGATCCGGCTCTCCAGTTCTCTGACTCTTGCCGTAAGAACGGTTATTTGGGCAACCAGTGTCTCGACCAGGGCAAACACAGCATCCGGCCCCTGATCATAGATAATTAGGAACTCCTCACGTTTCACCGGAGATCACCACCCGGCAGGTTTTTGGCCAGAGGATACAGGTAAACAGCCTTGACAGGAACATGCAGTCTGTTATAGCGGTCGTTGCGGCTGCGGCCTTTAGTCATGCCGACATAACGCCAGTTTGCCGCCTTGTAACAAGTACCACGGAACCGGTCCACTTCCACGAAGGTTTCCAAAAGAAGCAGACTGTGGCCGTACTTTTTCTGCCAGTCACTCCGGATGCGCCTGATAATAATAGAGAGGATGTGGCTGGCCAGGTGGGGAACTCTCACCCATGGCAAGATCAGAAAGCGGGTGTTGTTGGTTAAAAGGCGCAGGTGATTAATCCGGGTATCCCTGTCCCAGCCAATAAAATTGTCCCGGGCGGCGCAGCTCCAAGCGGCGGAGCCGAAGAGCAGGCAGGCGAGCAGGCGACTTTCATTATCAAGGATCAAATACTTCATATTCTCGCCCACCGCGCCATTGAAGCCAAGATAGTGGAATCGGCAGAGCAAATATTTGAACAGTCTCCAGGATGGGTGACCAGGCTCGATTAATTCTATCCTTAGAGGGAGCAGGTTCTTTAATTTGTCGGCGATGACGGTAGTGTCGTGGGGAACCTCAATGATCGATATGTTCCCGCCCCTGACAAAAGTTTCAGACCTGCGTGTGGGCAATACGATTTGCCCCTGCTGCTCCAGTTTGAGCAAGAGATCCCGGCAGGCCATATCCTTCATCTGTCCTGTGGGAGAGTGCCAATTCCAGAATCGGCAGAGTTCCCTTGACATCCTGCTGCGGTTCCATGAAGGGTTGTCAGAGATCAACTGCTTTACTGTCTGGACGTGATTTTCGGTTATCTCGGTTACCCGGAATTCAGCTTCTGTTTTCATGTTTCCATATTACATGATTTGCAGCTCTGAGTCCAGGACTATTTTTCTATTGAGGCGTCATTTAAGAAAATTATTTTATGTAGCTGAGTAGTTACGATTAAAGATTGTTTTATAAAAATGGATTGATATGATTATAAGTATAAGGAAGTAATTAATAATTATTAGGGAGTGTAATCAATGAAGCCGCATCATGAGCTGGATGAGATAACCAAACACAGAATTATGGAACTGATCAATACCTGCGAGAAGCTTGATTTAGGGAATGTTAGTTTTAAGTATTTTAAGGAACTCTTGGACTTCTACATGTTAGAGCAGGGGGACCATTGGCAATTGGTTGTAGTGCTGCCCTTTGGCAAGCGGGATGTTTATAAAATTGCTGAGGGGATAATTACCTACGATTATTCTGGGGACGAGGAATTAGATAAAGAGGATGCAGAAGACGATGAAGCTGGAGACAAGAATTAACCCGCAAGCTATCCAAATAGGTGGCTGATGATGAAAGCCACTAAAAATCCCGTCACAGTAACCAGGGCTACTAATCGCCCGCCTTCTTCAAACGCTTCGGGCATCATCGTATCGGCGATCATCGCCAGGATAGCCCCGGCTGCCAGCGCGAGTGTCGTGGCTATGGCATCCTGGGAAGCATGATCATGAATACTATAGCCTAATGCTGCCGCGCAGCCGGAGGTTGCAATTGTCGCGCCCCAAACCGCCATTATATAACCTGGTGAGCGGCCGGCTGCCTTCGTGCCCATTGCTCCGGATATCCCCTACGGAAAGTTACTGAGAAACACCGCAATCAACATGCTCAATCCAACCCCATGTCCGGCTGCCAAACCAACACCGATGGCTACTGATTCAGGGATGCCATCTAATAGAGCTCCTAAAAAGATAGCGGACCCAGAACTGGCAAGCATGGAATTTTTGGTGGCGGCTTTCTTGTTAATGTGCTTTTTCCCGTGCCCGTGTTTGCGGAAATGCCCGCCATGCCGGTCGATCAGGTAGTCCCCGCCGACAAACAGCACGGCGCCGGCGATAAATCCTACAGACACTGAATCGAAGCCACCTGTTTGATAGGCATTCCCCATCAGATCAAATGTTAAAGCTGATATGAGCACGCCCGAAGCAAATGCCATAACAGCCCCGACAGTTTGTTTGGACACTTTTAAATAAATTCCGATCAATGCCCCAAAAAAGAGCGTTATCCCGCCGATTAACCCGTAAACACCTGCTGTGATCATCAGCCTGGTGACCTCCCGCTTATGCTATTACCATGTTTGTTCAAATTGTTAATTCAATGTAACACAATTAGAAAAAGCTGCCAACAGTTTTGTCAGACAATTCTTGTCATCAAAAGCCCTATGCAGAAGTTATCCCTGACCCGCAGAAGGAAACAGCGCGAAAGCCAGAGAAAGGCTAATGTAAAATATTATGCTGATGACAATTAATGTTTAGATTGCAGCAGATGGGGTGAGGGGGATTGGATGTGAATGCTGATCCCGAAAGACAGAAAAAGATTTTAGGCCTTGAATTGAATATATTTTTCGCGGGCATAACCAGTTTTCTGACAGATACCACGACAAAAATGGTATATGCTGTCCTGCCGCTTTTTTTGTTGTCCTTGGGAGCGTCAAAAACAGAGCTTTCTCTTATTGAAGGGATTGCGGAAAGCACGGCCTCGGTCCTGAAAGCCCTGTCAGGCTGGTGGAGCGACAAGATTGGGAAAAACAAGCCCTTCATGGTAGTGGGTTATGCCATCACGGCAGTTTTATCCCCTCTGTTTTCAATTGCAGTAACCCCGCTGCATGTCCTGATCATCAGGCTCACCGAAAGGGTCGGCAAAGGGATCCGGACAGCGCCCAGGGACAGCCTGATCGCCGGGTCGTCAGGCAAGGGCACGCTGGGGCGGAGTTTTGGTTTCCACAAGGCTATGGACAATGCAGGCGCTATAGCGGGCCCGCTGCTGGCATTTGCAGTGCTGGCCCTGTTTCCGGGAGGTTACCGTAAAGTCTTTATGATATCAGCAGTGCCGGGTATGCTGGGTGTGCTGGTAATAATTATTTTCATTAGGGAGGGCAGGCGGATCAAGGCTGAACTCCCGGGGAAAATCGCTCTCAAAGACTTTCCGGCTAAATTTTATTTATTCCTTGGCATTGCCTTCGTTTTTACCCTAGGCAACTCCACCGATGCCCTGCTGCTGGTAAAAGCCAGCGACTCTGGCATTCAAGCCATGTTCATACCGCTTGTATACCTGGTGTACAACTCTGTATCGGTAATCATGGCTGTCCCCGCCGGCATACTTTCCGACAGGATCGGCCGGGAAAGGCTGATTATCTTTGGCTATGCACTGTACGC
This sequence comes from Pelotomaculum sp. UBA4789, assembly GCA_002402945.1. GTDB lineage: Bacteria > Bacillota > Desulfotomaculia > Desulfotomaculales > Pelotomaculaceae > Syntrophopropionicum. Next base: position 12,177 of record DHGV01000070.1, on the reverse strand, counting down.
GCTGATTTATTTCGGCTTCGGCCGGACAAACGATCAGGTGTCGCTGGTCCTGCTTTTTGCACTGTACGGCTTTTACAGTGCGGCTACAGACGGTGTGCAGAAGGCGCTGGTTGCAGATCTGATAGATAAGGACAAGAGGGGTACAGGACTTGGCATCTACAATTCGCTTATCGGTATCACCCTGTTGCCGGCGAGTATTATTGCCGGCGTGTTATATGACAAGATTGACAACAGGGCTCCTTTTTACTTCGGTGCGGCAATGGCATTTACCGCGGCCATTTTAATGTTCTGGTTTTATAAGAAAAGAACCGGGCAGGGTATTTTGAAAGGCCCCGTGTAGAATAATGTTCTAAGCAGGGCCTTGTGCTGATAATTATGCGTTTTAAAAAGAAGTCAGCTTGATGGATTGTATCCTATATTTATGTTTACCTTCCAGCGTATTGATCGCCACCTCATCACCAACTTCTTTAAGCAGCAGCGACCTCCCAATAGGCGACAAGAAGGACACATCGCCGGTCTTCATGTTGCCATAAGGGGATACTATCCGGTAACTGATCGTTTCCTTTGTCTTAAGGTCCAGCACTTCAGTTCTGCAGTTAACTATCACAACGGGAAATGAACTGTCCGTTTTTTCCCCTATACCTACCTTGTATTTAATCAGAAAATCGATCCCCGTAATATATTCATCCCAAAAACGCCTGAATTTAATGCGTTCCATAGAGGGCTTAGGGAAAAGCTCCTTAACCAGCTCTTCCTTTTCGTTTTCAATATTCACTAAGTGCAGGACCAGGTTTTCAAATACTGGTTTTGATAATGTAAATTTTCCTGACATTTGCGCCACCTCAGTCAAAAACATTTAATGGTAATTCCACTGGCAATACAGGGCAAAAACAATATAACACAATAGTTAAAGGTGATCAACAGCGCTCACAGATCCACTGCATAGTGGGGGATGATATGTTAATATAATAAGAACATTATTATATTAGAAAAGGGGGATAGCTGTGCAAAAACCTTTTCAAATATGTGACCGTGTTTATCTGGTCGGCGGCCCGGAAACGACTGACAGGAGGGACTGTTGCGTATACCTGGTGGATGGAGGCAGCGAGCTTGCCCTAATAGATGCCGGCCTCGGCGACTCGTGCAAACTGATCTTGGAAAACATAAAAAAGCTCGGCCTGGATGATTCCTTGTTGAGATATGTCATCGTTACACACGGCCATATCGATCACATTGGGGGTCTGCAGTATTTTCGGGGCCTCGGCGCGAAGGTCGCCTGCCACGAACTGGAGTCCGGCGCTGTATCTGAGGGGGTGCCGGAACTAACGGCGGCCTGGTACTACAGTGTCGAATACAAGCCTGTGGCCGTAGATATTGCTTTCAGCGGGGCGGCCCAGGATATCGTAATCGGCGATATAACACTGCACTGCCCGCTTACCCCCGGACACACTCCCGGCGGGATCAGCCCGTATGCGGATATCAAGGGGACGAGAATCCTGTTTGGCCAGGACATACATGGTCCCTTTAACCAAAGCTGGGGCTCGGATATGAAGCAGTGGAAAAATTCCATGAAGCTGCTGCTTAACCTGAAGGCGGATATTTTATGCGAGGGGCACTTTGGTGTATATGAGCCGAAGGGGAAGGTACAGGAATACATCGAGAGCTACCTGAAGCGCTTTTCCTGATTTATCATTAAGTCAAGTGTGGTGAGAAAACAATCGCAGCTGATGATAATAAATATAATGATGAAAATTTAGTGCCGGAGGATTCTGAGGAAAAACCAGCCCGGCACTCTATCCTATTGCGCATCGTGGCTTTTATAACTGCCCTGGCCGTCCTGGGCCTGGCCATCGTGACCGCGTATCCTGTTACCAGGTTGTCATTGACAGAACTGGTGAAAAACTCATTTCAGCTCAAGAGAAATGTTGATGCCAACCTGACCCGGGGGGTGGTGCAGATTAGCGTGATTTCCCGCCAGCAGGGTTCAATCACGGTGGAGCAAAAGTCGGGGACCGGCTTCAATATCGATCCCGGCGGTATGGTCATCACAAATTACCATGTGATCAAGGACGCGCTGAATATGTCAATAACCTTCCCGGACGGGAAGGTTTACAAGGCCGATCACTGGTCAAGCCGGCCGGAAGCAGACCTGGCGGTGATCGCCCTGCAGGGGGAAGGCCTGCCGGCGGTACCTGTCGACTACAGCGATTTACCGGCTCCGGGGGACAAGATTAGGGTCGTGGGAAATCCGCTGGAGCTAAATAATATTTTGGTTGAGGGACAGGTACTGCAGTACCTGAAAATCAGGGATAAACAGGGTAAGATTTTCAGCATTGACGCCCCCATTTACCCCGGCAACAGCGGCAGCCCGGTTTATGATCTGGACGGGCAGGTCGTCGGTGTGATCTTTGGCACGCTGCAGGGGAAAGACAACGGGGGCGGCCGGGACAGGGGTCTGGCTGTATCGATAACTGAGGCACGGGAACTGATCAGCACAATGGCTGCAGAAAAAGAAGCTGTACCCGACCAATGAATTAATCAAATAAATTTAAGTAAAGGGTGGTTTTTTTGATCTCCATTCAGTTGGCTGAATTTATAAACGGCACAGTTTATGAAGGCCTGCCGCAGGAGGCGGTGCATGCCGCCAAAACAGCTTTCCTGGACTGGCTGGGCTCGGCTGCTGCCGGCGGCCCGCTGGGACCGTCCCAAAAAGCGCTGGCGGTAATCAGGGGGCAGGGGGGGCTGCCCCAGGCGACACTGCTGGCCACCGGGGAGAAGACGTCCTGCCTCAATGCGGCCCTGGGAAACGGCCTGGCCTCACATATCGTGGAACTGGACGACGTGAACAGGTCAGCCATTATCCATGCCGGCGCCGCGGTGATGCCGGCTGCCCTGGCGGCGGCGGAAATGAGCGGTTCCAGCGGCAGGCAGCTGATCGAGGCTGTCATCGTGGGCTACGAAACAGCGATCCGGGTTGGCGAGGCAGTCACTCCTTCACACTATTATTACTGGCATACGACGGGGACCTGCGGCACTTTCGGCGCCGCAGCTGCGGCGGGCAGGCTGCTGGGTTTAAATACAGAACAGCTGGTGTGGGGGCTGGGTAACGCGGGCACGCAGGCGGCCGGGTTGTGGGAGTTTCTGGCTGACGGGGCCATGTCCAAACACCTGCACCCNNAGCTCAAAACGGAGTCCTGGCAGCTCTCCTGGCGAGGGAGGATTTTACCGGGGCCTCCCGCATATTAGAAGGAGAGAGGGGTTTCTGCCGCGCCACTGCCTCCCGGTTCGACCTGGGCAGGATTACAGCAGGCCTGGGACAGCCGCCTTACAAGATAAATGACAACTCTTTTAAGGTCCACGCCTCCTGCCGGCATACCCACCCCGCCGTGGACCTGATCCTCGACCTGTGCTCCGGCGGAGAGATCGAAGCAGGGGAGGTAAAAAATATTACCATTTATACCTACGGCACGGCTTTGGACATCACGGCGGATTACCAGCCGGATACGGTGTATGCCGCCAAGTTCAGCCTGCCTTTTTGTGCGGCCCTGGCCCTGAAGAAAAAAAGCTGCGGCTTGGCTGATTTTACTGCCGCCGCACTTGCAGACACTGAAATAAGGGCCTTGATGCCCCTGGTGACGCTGGTAAAAGATGAGGAACTGGATGTGCTGCACCCCGCCCGCTGGCCGGCCAGGGTGGAAATAACCACAAAGCCCGGCAGGGTTTACAGCGGGCAGACAGACTTCCCCAGAGGCGACCCGGAAAATCCGATGGCAGCTGATGAGCTGGCTGCCAAATTCCACACGCTGGCTGACGGACCCTGGGGAGCAGGAAACGCAAATTTCCTGGAGCAGGCGGTCCTTTCCCTGGAAGCTGTCACCGATATAAGGAAGCTATTTAATTAGAAGTTTCTTTTTTTGATTGTTCCCAGATGTAGAGCCCAATCTGGTTCAAAGCTTTTTTCAGCCCGGCAAGATCGTTAAGGGTATAGCCCTTTGCCCAGTAGTCGGCGAGTATCTCCGTAAATTTAGTGAAACCAGTCAGCCCCGTGACGATCCAGAGGTGGATATAGCCCACGTGCTGGGGATCACAGCTGTGGTTTTGATCGATTTTATGGGTTATTCTGAAACCACGCAGCGAGTTCCCCTCGTCCGACCATGAAAGCGTCCCCTCCTGCAGGGAGACCTCTTTGCCGCAGTCATCACAGATAAATTTCATATCCCACACCCCTTATCTTTTTGATGATGTAATTTTAAACAATATTGAAATCAATAGCAAATATGAAATTATTAATGAGATATTCAATCAGGCTTAATGAAAATTTTTATTAAAATCCTGTTTTAAATTATTACTTTAAAAAGGATTTTCTAAAAGTAACGTCGAAAGCTAAAAAACAGACCAAAACCTTATAGCTGTGAAATTTGTTAGGGCAGTACATATGGTTGCGCTGTAAAGCGCTCTAGCATGGTATCTCTTTTGCATTAAAGATAAGGTGTATTAAACTTATTTTTTTTAAGGAGGGGATGTGAACCTGAAAATGTTCAACAGCTATCTTGAGGGAGATAGCTTATTTTTTGGTGAGCCCGGATAGATTTGTTGGTTTAATCAAAAAAAAGAATCACCGGCCTTGCCGAAAGGAGGGAAAGTTGAGAGGGGTTAGGATTTAGCGCCAGAGGTCATAGTAGTTTTTTGTTTTTGTTATTGTACTTGTATTTGGAATTGTTTTTGAAATTGTCTTAAGTATGAGGGTTTTTGTTTTCTTGCTCATTGCCCGGCGTTAGGGGGTTTCTGGTCTGTATAAGTCCCTCAGGGAAAGGAGAATAACATGGAACTAGCGAAGAATTTAAACGCGAGTGTAAACAAGTCCTTTGGTAAGACTGACCTGTTAGTCGATCTCGCGCAATCAATCAGCGGTGTTATACTTATAGGTTTCTTGTGGATGCATATGCTTTTTGTAGCCACGATCGTTGTAAGTCCGGAGCTTTTTGATGCATTATCCGAAGGCCTGGATAAATATTACTTAGCACAATTTGGTATTCCAGCGACTATCCTGGTCATCATCATCCACATCTTTTTGGCAGGACGCCGGGCGCCGTTGCGCCTGCGTGATTTAAGGATCACGTACCGGATGGCAAGTTTGATGAAGCACTATGATACCTGGGTCTGGGTTGGACAGGTTATCACTGCCCTGGGCGTAGGTATTATGGCCAGCATGCACCTGTGGACAATTTTGACTCACTGGCCTCTCAGGGCGGCAACAAGCGCTGCGCGTGTTGCCTCCAACGGACCAGCCGATATCACATGGGGCAGCTTTACTTTCCCATATTATGTCGTGTTTTATGTGATATTCCTGATTTTTGGTGAATATCATGGCGGTTTCGGCCTGTACCGTATTCTTGTCAAGTGGGGCTGGTGGGAGCGCCACACAATGGGCTGGGTTTTAAAAGGTATTACAGTTATCATCGTCGTCCTCGGCCTCACAGCCTTGTACACATTTACCAAGATAGCTGCTAATCCCGCTTTAGGGGGTGCCATACATTGAGTGCAAAAAATACCCATTACTGTGATGTTTTAGTTATCGGCGCCGGCCTGGCTGCCAACCGTTCAGCTATTGAAGCTGCACAAGCTGGTCTGAGTGTTATTATCCTGAGTTTAGTACCGCCGCGCCGTTCACACAGCACTGCTGCCCAGGGCGGCATGCAGGCTTCCCTCGGGAACGTTGCGATGGGCAAAGGCGACAACCCGCAGATCCACTTTGAGGACACTGTCAAAGGCTCTGACTGGGGCTGCGATCAGGAAGTCGCCAAGATGTTCTGTGAAACTGTTCCTTCCATGATTCGGCAGCTCGATTCCTGGGGCGTGCCCTGGAACCGGGTTACAGCCGGCAAAAAGAAATACGCCAGCGGTATTGAAACCGAAGATACCAAGGAAAAAGAAGGCTTAATCACCGCCCGTGACTTCGGCGGCACGGCCAAGTGGCGCTGTTGCTACACTTCTGACGGCACTGGCCATACAGTAGTATTTGTGGTGGACACCGTAGTCTGCAAGCTGAACATACCCGTCCATGACCGGGTAGAAGCTATTTCCCTGATCCATGATGGCGTGACCTGCTACGGTTGCGTGGCCAGGGATCTGCGCAACGGCGAATTAAATGTTTACCTCGCCAAGTCAACCATTATCGGTACAGGCGGCGCAGGCCGTATATATGCGGCATCTACCAACGCCGTTATTTGCGAAGGAACCGGTGGCGCAATCGCCCTCAAAACCGGCCTCGTTCCTCTCGGCAACATGGAAGCGATTCAGTTCCACCCGACAGGGATGCCCCCGGTTTACATCCTGATGACTGAAGGTGCGCGTGGTGACGGCGGCTACCTGCTGGACAAAAACATGCACCGGTTTATGCCTGATTATGAGCCCAAGAAGAAAGAACTTGCCTCACGTGACGTTGTTTCCCGCCGCATGGTCCAGCATATCAGGGCCGGCTTCGGGGTAGACAGCAAATACTCCACCCAGCAGCACCTGTGGCTGGATATCCGCCACCTGGGCCAAAAGTGGGTCTGGACCAACCTGCGTGAGATTGCCAATATTGCCATGAACTTCAATGGCGTTGACCCGGCCAAAGAACTGGTACCGGTCATTCCGACCCAGCACTATACTATGGGCGGCGTTCGTACCAACAAAGACGGCGCTGCTTATGGACTCAAAGGACTATTCGCCATGGGCGAAGCTGCCTGCTGGGACCTGCACGGATTCAACCGCCTGGGCGGCAACTCACTGGCTGAGACTGTTACTGCCGGCTACATTTGCGGCAAGCAAGTTGCCAAGTACACTCTCGGCGCGACCCAGGACTTCAATATGAAGGTTGTTGAAGATGCCGTCAAGTTTGAAGAAGAGAATATTAACAACCTTATCTCCGGTAAAAACGGCAAAGAGAACGTATATGATATCAGAACCGCTATGGGGACAACGATGATGGAACACGTCCATATTTTCCGGACAGGTAAAGCTCTTGAGCAGGGCGTGGCAAAGCTGCAAGAACTGTACAAGCGTTCACTCAAGATTGGCCTCCGTTCCTCCGGCCAGGGCGCCAATCCAGAACTGGCGCTGGCGATCAAAATGCCGGGACAAGTCCGCACAGCACTCTGCGTAGCTTACGGCGCATTAATGCGTACTGAGAGCCGGGGCAGCCACTTCCGGGAAGACTTTCCGAAACGGGATGACGCAAATTGGCTCAAGCGGACGCTGGCCTACTGGAAAGAAGGAGCCGACCTGCCCACGCTTGACTACGAGCCTGTTGCAACTCCACTGCTGCCTCCTGGCGACCGTGGTTACGGCGAAGCGAGTGCGGGACCAGTGAAGAAATAACGTAGTTCAAGGAGGAGGGCAAAGAAAAGTATGGGACGCCAGATAACAATATCTTGTTTTCGCTTTAATCCGAATATTCCAGGCGACAAGCCAAGGATGCAGGATTATAAACTAGAAGAATATGAAGGCATGACTTTATTTATCGCGCTTAATGATATTCGCGAGAAACTCGATCCTACATTAGTATTTGACTTCGTCTGCCGCGCGGCTATCTGCGGTTCCTGCGCCATGCTTATCAACGGCCGGCCCAGGCTGGCTTGCAAGACCATGACCAGAAACCTGCCGAGCCATTTCACTGTGATGCCTCTGCCGGTCTTCAAGCTGATCGGTGACCTGTCAGTCGATACCGGTAAATGGTTCAGGGATTTACAGATGAGGACTGAAGCCTGGATCCACACAACCAAGAAGTTTGATTTCAACGCCCTGGAAGTCAGAATGGATAACAAAATCGCTGAAGAAATATACGAGCCTGAGCGCTGCGTCGAGTGCGGCTGCTGTGTGGCTTGCTGCATAACTGCCAATATCCGTGATGACTTCATGGGCGCAACAGGGATCAACAGGGTATGCCGCTTTATCATCGACCCGCGTGATGAGCGCGCGGATGCCGAGTACTTTGAGGTGGTCGGTGATGAAGGCGGAACGTTTGGCTGCGTCGGCCTGATGGCCTGCGACGACATGTGTCCGATGGAACTGCCACTGCAGGAAAACCTGGCTTTTGTGCGCCGCAAGATGGCGGGAGCCGGCCTGAAGCTGACATTCCCTGGAATCAAGCTCTAGTAAGCTGTAAAGCAAAAATGAAACCCCGTGGGGTACAGCCCCACGGGGTTTTTGTTAATCACTTAGATTTTCTAATGTCGTTCTAAACGAAGTGTAGAATCTTATTCGCGATCATGGCTGCCTTAGATTTTCATTTCTTCCAGACGCCTGACCCTTTCCTCTATTGGTGGGTGGGTGCTGAACAGCCGCGCCATAGCTTGACCGGAGAGAGGGTTTACAATAAACAAGTGTGAAGCCGCAGGATTGACCTGCATGGGGATCTGCTGGGCGCCCCGTTCCAATTTTAGCAGGGCGCCGGCCAGACCTTCTGAACGGCCGGCAATGTGAGCGCCGTCTGCGTCAGCCTCAAACTCCCTGGAGCGCGATATGGCCATCTGGATCAGCATGGCTGCGATAGGCGCTAAAATGATCATCAGCAGTGTGCCGGCAAGGCCCAAAATGCCGCCGCCGCCTTCATCGTCGCTGCCGCCTATACCGCCGAAGATCAATCCCCACTGCAGCATATTGGCGATCATGGTAATGGCTCCGGCCAGTGAGGCGGCGATGGTCCCGATCAGGACGTCACGGTTCTTGACATGGCTCAGTTCATGGGCCAGCACGCCTTCCAGTTCTGTGCGGCTCAAAAGGCCCATGATCCCTTCGGTTACAGCTACAGCGGCATGTGCAGGGCCCCGCCCGGTAGCAAAGGCGTTTGGCTGCTGTGACGGCGTGATAAAAATACTCGGCATGGGAATGCCGGCCTGCCCGGACAGGCGCCGCACTATATCATAGAGCTCAGGTGCTTCGCTCTCTAAAACAGGGCGAGAGTGGGTCATTTTGATAGCAATCTTGTCACTGAAGAAGAAAGTGATAAAGTTCATTACCAGAGCGATGCCAAAAAACAACATGGCGCCGGAACTGCCGCCGACCGCATTACCAATCAGTACGAGCAGTACAGTTAGGAATCCCATCAATAGGAATGCTTTTATGTTGTTCATTCTACTTACCTCCGCATATAAATTGGTATTTAATATACTTAAGCATTATATAATATTATCTGTTGTCTTTCAATAATTGTAAAGGCGGGATCTGGCATGCTTTTACCGAATATGGCTTACTGGCGGAAGGTTGTTGATTTAGCACTAAAAATACTGGTATAATAAATGAGATTTTTGTAGACTGGCTTTTGGGAAAGGGGTATTGGTTTGCTTACCTTTGATCAGCAACTGGAAATTATAAAGAGGGGCACAGTGGAAATTGTTCCGGAGACAGAACTGATAGATAAGCTGAAGTCTTCTATTGAAAACAACAGGCCGCTTACCATTAAGCTTGGGCTTGACCCGACCGCCCCGGATATTCACCTGGGCCATACAGTGGTTTTACAAAAACTCAGGCAGTTCCAGGATCTTGGACACCAGGTTATATTGATCCTCGGCGATTTTACCGCCAGGATCGGTGATCCGACCGGCAAGTCGGAAACACGCAAACAGCTTACCGAAGAACAGGTTATGGCTAATGCCAAGACTTATGAAAGACAGATATTTAAAATCCTGGATTCCGAAAAAACCAGGGTTGTTTTCAACAGCCAGTGGCTGGCGCCGCTGAATTTTGTCCAGGTCATCGAGCTGGCGGCCAAGTATACCCTGGCCAGGATGCTGGAACGGGATGATTTTCACAAGCGGTTCAAAGAAAACCTGCCTATCAGCATCCATGAGCTGTTTTACCCGCTGATGCAGGGCTATGATTCTGTTGCGCTAAAAGCAGACGTGGAGTTGGGCGGGACCGATCAGAAGTTCAACCTGCTAATGGGCCGCACGCTGCAAAAAGAATATGGCCAAAAGCAGCAGGTGGCTATTATGATGCCCATTTTGGAAGGTCTGGATGGAATTCATAAAATGAGCAAGAGCCTGGGCAACTATATTGGTATTGATGAAGCGCCCCGTGAGATGTACGGTAAAACCATGTCCCTGCCGGATGAGCTGATGCTCAGGTATTTTGAACTGGTTACAGCCGTGTCCCTGGAAGAGCTGCGCGCCATAGAAACAGGCCTTAAGAACGGCGGCCTCCACCCGAGAGATGTTAAAATGAGACTGGCTAGGGAAATAGTGACTCAATACCATGATAGCGAACAGGCGAAGGCGGCCGAAGAAGAGTTTAAGAGGATGTTCCAGCAAAAAGACCTGCCTGATGAGGTCCCTGAATTCAGGCCAAGTGAAGATATGCTGGAGGAAGTATGGCTGCCGAAATTAATGGCTGCTGCCGGCAGCGTCAGCAGTACCAGCGAGGCCAGGCGCTTGATCGTGCAGGGCGGGGTGAAGGTTGACGGGACCAAAATTGATGATCCCAACATTATCATCAGGCCTTCCAACGGTATGATCATTCAGGTCGGCAAAAGAAAGTTCTTTCAGATAGTTATATAAAAAAACGATCCCTAAAAAGCGCGCAAGCGCTTTTTTTATGATTATTTATAATCAGGAAATATACAGAATATTATGGATCAAAGTTGTAGGTTAATTGAAAAGTTAAAATCCACTTTGCAAAACTGACTTCCACTGAATTTATAATCTGAAATATCATTGAAACAACGGGCTTTTCTGATAGTTTATTAGGTGATTTTTGTTCTCGAAGTGGTACAATAAAATTGACGGAGGCAAATATTCGTCCCCTTTTTGGGTATAGTGAGCAAAGGGTGGGATTTTGCTGACTTTTTGCAAGAGTAAATTCCGCCCCCTCTTAGAACACTTTGATTGTTTAATTACGGATGGCGCCTCTCGTCAAATAGTTATTTTTTAAGAAGAGATGGGTGCAGAGTAACCTTATCGTTCGGGATGAGGTCTGCACCCATTCTTCTTAAAATTTCATCTCCATAGAGTGCGGCAAAAACAGCATAAGGCGTCTTGTCGCCGAGATTCTGCCGGCTATAGGAGTTGATGTGATTCATCATCAGGCTGATATCCTTCTGAGTGAAACTATCCAGGGAAGTGCTCTTGGGAATGATCCGCCGGATAAAAGTGTGGTTATTTTCGGCTGCACCTTTCTGGTAGGAAGCCTGGGGATCGCAGTAAAAGACCCGTGCTCTCTGGTGACCCTGCAAATCATTTTCAATGGCTGTTGGATGGGAAAACTCACTGCCGTTATCGCCAAGAAGGACCGGGAACAGTTTGCGGAAAACCTCTGGTTGCAACTCTTGGTACAGCTTGTTGAAGATGTCTATAACAGACTGGGATGTGTTGGCCTCCCTGATGAAGGCTAGCATCAGCTGAGGCACCACAAAATGGAGTGTCAGCAACACCTTGCCCCCCTTAGTCCCCTCGACGGAGTCCATTTCCACGATGGGCAGACCCGGATGCTCTGACATGAACTGCTGAAAATCCTGGTAATTTCGATTGATGCGGCATTTTTTGTCCACTTTGAAGGTGTCTTTCTTCCTTTTTCGCTTCCCCATGCGTACGACCCGACGGGCTTCAGAGCGTATTTCCTCGTATTCCTTATGTGCGTGGCCCGCAGAATAGATCCTTTTCTCCAGCGTGCAGGATTTCCTTTTCTCGCAGCCATTGCAGACATAGGGCGGTTTGGCAAGCCTGGGGCAGATCACAACCTGATAACCTGGACATAAGGACGCACAGCTATGGGAATTGCAGAAGCAGTAGTAACGCCTGCATTGCCGGTTGCCGCAAAGATGCTGTGCGCTGCAGCCCATTCGGTTCAGACAGTCATTATAAGGTTTACCGTAACAACCTGTCTTACGGAATTGGATGTGGTTTTTGACCTCCTTGAAAATAGTGGTAGAATCCTTGCCAAGCTCACGGGCAATGGATTTGAATGATTCCCTTTCCACGAGTTTCTGCTGGATGATGCTTCGGTCATTTGAAGTTAGGTGGGTATGTTTGTTTATGCTTGCCTTCATAAAGGCACCATCACATCCATCTTACCCTTCTGACAAAGTAACTTCCACTTCCGGTTTTGAAAAATTAACTTCCGCCAGGGATGTCCAGAGGGTGGAAATTACTTTTTCAATTAATCCAAAAAAATAAGCCGATGCCACCTGTTTCCGGGGCC
>DHGV01000033.1 GCA_002402945.1 Pelotomaculum sp. UBA4789 | reverse complement strand
CCCACAGGAAAGAAATCCGGCCGCGGCGCCTATATCTGCCCGGGACTGGAGTGTCTTGCCAAGGCGCTGAAGGGTAAGCGTCTGGATAAAGCGCTGCAGCGTACAATCAGTCAGGAGCTGGTGGAAGATTTAAGGAGGGGGCTGGTAAAAAATGGCTGACATTTATCTCGCTTTGGGAGTTTTGAAGCCATCCTGGAAGGGGAGATGTCAAATATTGAATAACTAATATCTGGAGGTGTTTGAATGGTAAAAAAACGTGTACACGAACTAGCCAAGGAACTTAACATAGAGAGTAAAGAAATAATCAATAAATTAAACGAAATGGGTGTTACTGTCAAATCTCACATGAGTACCTTGGAGGACAGTGATATCGGGGGACTGCTCAAGATTTACAAAAAAGATGAAATTAAAAAAGAACAGGCTGAAGCTGCCGGTCAGAAACAGGTAATAAATCAGCCTGTTAAAGCTGCGCTCCCGCAGGAGCAGCAGGTTGAAACGAGAAAGCCTCAGACTGCACAAAAAACAGTTCCGGTCGATGATAAACAGAGGCCTGATTTTCATCGCGGCAGCAGTACTGTTGACCGTGTACCCTCCCGTCCGCCGGACAGGCGCTTTCAGGAAAGGCCAAAACAACCGGCTGGGATGACAAGGCCCCAAAGCCCGCCCAGAAGCGAACAGGTTTTAAAGCCCAGCGGTGAAGGGCAGCAGGAAAAACCGCAATTACAGAGGGATGCTTCGCGTCCGGATAAGCCCCAGTTTGACAGGCCCCAACAGGCAAGACCGGTACAGGATCGCGGCACAGCTAGGCCGGTTGACAGCAGGGCGCCGTCAATACGGCCGGCCAGAAGCTATGACAGGCCTGCTGACCAGAGGCAGGGCGCTCCTTTAAGAACGGGAGCCGGACCGGCTGCCCCGGGAGCAAGGCCGCCACAGCGGGGTGTGGGTGCCCCACGTCCTGGCGGCGCACCGCGGCCAGGCGGCACTCCGTTTGCGAGGCCAATGGATCGGCCGGTTCGCACAGATTCCGGCCAGGCTGCGAGGCCCAGCGGCGTGCAGCAGGGGCTGCGTCCGCAGCCGCCCAGGGTGGATGACAAGGGCCGCCCCCCGCTGGACAAAGCAAAAACAGCGGAAAAACCCAAACAACCAAAACCGCCTTTTAAAAAGCCTGAGCCAAGGAACCGCTTTGAAAAGAGGAGTTTAAGCGCTGATCAGGCGGAAGCTAGGCTTCGCACGGGCGCCCACCGTAAAAAAGGGGCTTCCAGGACGCAGGAACAGGTGCAAAGGCCGATAAAAGAAATCGAGAAAAAACCGGTTGTGCTTGGCGAATCTGTAACTGTGCAGGAACTGTCATTAAAGGTCCATAAAAACCCGGCCGAACTGATTAAAAAACTGATGCAATTGGGTGTGCTGGCTACAATTAACCAGGAAATCGATACCGACACAGCAACTATCCTGGCTAACGAGTTCGGTTATGAAGTTGAGATTAAACTGCCTGTTGATCTGGAAGCGGTGCTGATGCAGGAACCGGAGGACAGCCCGGAACTGTTGCAGTCCAGGCCAAGTGTTGTAACAGTTATGGGACACGTTGACCACGGTAAGACTTCACTTTTGGACGCTATCCGGGAAACAAACGTTATCGCAACTGAAGCAGGCGGTATAACGCAGCATATAGGAGCATACCAGGTCGAGCATAATGGCAAAAAAATAACTTTCATTGATACACCAGGCCACGAGGCCTTTACAGCAATGCGCGCGCGCGGCGCCCAGATAACAGATATAGCTATTCTGGTGGTAGCGGCTGATGATGGTGTTATGCCGCAGACAGTGGAAGCGATCAACCATGCCAAGGATGCCAAGGTTCCCATTATCGTCGCTATAAATAAGATTGACAAGCCGGGCGCAAACCCTGATAAAGTGAAGCAGGAACTGACAGAACATGGTCTTGTTTCTGAGGAATGGGGCGGCGATACTATATGTGTAAATGTTTCCGCTGTAAATAAACAGGGGATCAAAGAGCTTTTAGAGATGATCCTGCTGGTCGCGGAAATGAGTGAGTTGAAAGCCAATGTGAACCGGCCTGCCAGGGGTACGGTTATTGAAGCCGAACTGGATAAAGGCCGAGGCCCTGTCGCCTCAGTCCTGGTGCAGAACGGAACTCTGAACATCGGCGATACTGTTATTGCCGGATCAGCAGTCGGCCGGGTGAGGGCTATGATGGATGATAAGGGACGCCGCATTAAAAAAGCGGGGCCTTCAACACCGGTTGAGGTTATTGGCTTTTCCGAGGTCCCTGAAGCCGGCGATATTTTCATCGTCACAGAAGATGAAAAACTGGCAAAGAGTATTGCATCCAGGAGACAAACCAGAAGGCGCGATGAGGAAATGAAGACCACCACCAAGGTGTCTTTGGAAGACCTTTTTAAATATATTCAGGAAGGCCAGATCAAGGAACTCGGGATCATTGTCAAAGCTGATGTCCAGGGTTCTGTAGAGGCTCTGCGCCAGGCGCTGGTAAGGTTAAACACTGGTGAGGTAAAAGTTAATATTATTCATGGCGGTGTAGGCGCCATACGAGAAACGGATGTCATGTTCGCGTCCGCCTCCAACGCTATCATCATTGGTTTCAATGTGCGTCCTGACGTAAATGCCAGAAAGGCAGCGGAAACTGAAAAAGTAGATATACGCCTTTACCGGGTTATCTATGATGCAATTGAAGACGTGAAGGCGGCCATGAGCGGCCTGCTTGAGCCTGAATACCGCGAGGTGATGCTCGGCCGGGCTGAAATACGCAAGGTCTTTAAGGCTTCCAAGATTGGCACGATTGCAGGCTGCTATGTCGTTGAGGGGAAAATCGAGAGAGATGCAGGGGTCAGGGTTGTACGTGACGGTATCGTTGTCCACGAAGGGAAACTTGAATCACTGAAGCGCTTTAAAGATGACGCCAAGGAAGTGCTGCAGGGATATGAGTGCGGCTTGGCCATAGAAAAATACAATGAAATACAGGAAGGGGACGTTATTGAAGCTTTCAGTATTGAAACCATCAAACGTCAGCTGTCCTGATTGATGTCAAAATGTTTCACTTCCTGATGTCTGGTATCTTTTTGACTTAAGACTATAATGAGAGGTGCTCGGAATGTCATTCCGTCCCGAAAGACTGGCTGAAGCAATTAAAAAAGAAATATCAGATTTGTTACGGGATGAGTTGAAAGATCCAAGGATAGGATTTGTTTCAATTACGTCTGTTGAGGTTTCAAAAGATCTGCGTTACGCTGCTGTTTACGCCAGTGTTTTTGGCGAACCGGACCAGCAGAAAGCTTCAATTGAGGCTTTGCAAAAGGCCCAGGGTTTTATCCGGGGAGAACTGGGCGGAAGAATCCGCCTGCGTTATACCCCGGAAATAACCTTTAAACTTGATCATTCAATAAGTCACGGTACAAAAATATTGGCATTAATTGAAGAGGTCAAGGAAAAAGGCGGCGGTCAAAATGAATAATTTGGCTGAAATAGCCGCGGCTTTGGCTCGTGCGGAGCGTGTGCTGATTTGCGGTCACGTTATGCCTGACGGCGATTCCCTGGGCTCTGTACTGGCAATGGGAATAATCCTGGAAACGATGGGCAAGAAGGTGACAATGGCCGGCGCTGACCAGGCGCCAGTAATCTATAGTTTTTTGCCGCGCCTGGAAAAATACCGGGCGGGGCTGCCGCCGGAAGGCGAATATGACACGCTTGTTGTTTTGGACTGCTCTGTGCCGGACAGACTGGGTGATGGTTTTAAGGAATTGTTAGACAGCGATCTGGTTGTAATCAACCTGGACCATCACGTAAGCTCTGTTCATTTTGGCAAGTACAATTATATAGAGCCTGCAGCTTCTGCTGTGGGAGAAATCATATACGACCTGATCAATGAAATGGGACTGGAAATTACACTGGACATTGCCTTATGCCTCTATACAGCCATTGTCACTGACACAGGTTCATTTCAATATGACAACACATCGCCCGATACCCTCCGCCGGGTTGCAAAATTGATGGAGATTGGCGTGCCGGCAGCAAAGGTCAATACCCTCATTTATGAGGAAAGGCCAAAAGCAGTTTTTTTTCTGCTGGGCTCAGCGTTGTCCACTCTGACTGCCAGTCCCTGCGGAAAAGTCTGTTGGATGACAGTTACGCTTGAAATGCTCCAAAACTCCAGCGCGTCGGACGAGCACACAGAGGGCTTGGTTAATTATGCAAAGTCGGTTAGAGGAGTCCAGGTGGGAATGCTTTTTCGTGAAATTAAAGAAGGCAGCTATAAAATCAGCTTCCGTTCTAAAGATGTTGTGGACGTAAACCGGCTGGCAACACCATTTGGCGGGGGAGGACATCCGCACGCCGCCGGCTGTTTGATCCAGGGGGATTTGAAAGAAATAAAGGAGAAAGTTATTTCCGCAGCCCTGCTGGCAGTTAGAGGAATTAACCAGTGAATGGATTTATCAATATTTTAAAGCCACCCGGAATGACTTCTCATGATGTAGTTAATTTTGTTCGCCGGACTCTGGGTATAAAAAAAGCAGGGCATACCGGAACCCTCGATCCGGGCGCCGCGGGAGTATTGCTGATCTGCCTGGGAGGCGCAACAAGGCTGGCAGGTTATCTCAGTGATGAAGATAAGGAATACAGGGCTGAAATAACATTTGGCCTGACCACTCTTTCGGGCGACACCTATGATGAGATAACAAACGAAAAGGACGCGTCCTTCTTGAGCGAAGACGAAGTGCGCTCGGTGCTGACATATTTTCGCGGTAAGATAACCCAGGTGCCGCCGATGACATCGGCAATTAAGATTAACGGAAAGAAACTATACAGACTGGCCAGGGCAGGGCTTACCGTTGACCGCCCCGGCCGGATTGCTGACATAAAATACCTGGAATTTATCAGCGGCAGCGGCTGGGGTACGCCTCACCCGCGGGCGCTGCTGCAGATGGTCTGTTCGAAAGGCGCTTATGTACGGACTCTATGTCTTGATATAGGCGACAAACTGGGCTGCGGGGCACTGATGTCCTTTCTGGTAAGAACCGGGGTTGGGCCTTACAAGATATCTGATGCGCTCACCCTGGAGGAAGTGCAGAGCCTGAATACGAATAATACCTTGATGGATAAGGTTATCAGCATAGATCAAGCCCTGAGCGAGCTGCCTGCTGTGTTTGTTAAAAACGGAGCTGTTCCGGCGGTGCTCTCAGGTGCAAAACTTTATTTGCCCGGTATAGACCAGCTGCCTAAGGGATTGAATGAGGGAGACCGGGTTCGCCTGGTAGGGCCGGAAGGCTTCCTGGCTGTAGCGGAAACGTCATTTGATCCACAGGACGTTGAACGGGTGATTTTTAAACCTGTTTGTGTACTGCCAAGGTAATTTAGGAGGTATGCGCATTGCACATCTATCACAGCTGGCAAAGCCTTAAAAGCAAACATGAAAACATTGTGATCGGCCTTGGCAACTTTGATGGTGTTCATATCGGCCACCAGAAACTAATATTTGATCTTGTGGCAATGGCGAAGGAGTTAAAAGGAATGCCGGCAGTATTCACTTTTTATCCTCACCCGCTGGCTGTCTTAAAACCTGACAGCTGCCCGCCACAGCTTTTATCACAGGAATACAAACAGAAATTATTTGCCAGGCTGGGTGTGAAAGTGCTTTTAACGGTACCTTTTGATCTGGAACTGGCAGGCCTCGCCCCGGAAGATTTTGTGAAGACCGTTTTGAGTGAAGAAATTGGGGCCAAGGGTGTTGTCGTGGGTTATAATTACACATTTGGTCATCGCGGCCAGGGAACCCCGGCTCTGCTTGAAGATCTTTCTTACAAATATAACTTTAAGCTGCAGGTAATCCAGCCTGTTACGGTCGAAGGGTATACTGTCAGCAGCACCCATATCAGGAGCCTGATCATAAAAGGTGATGTTTCTGAAGCCGCAAAATTCCTGGGATATTATCCTTTTACAGAGGGAGAGGTTGTAACCGGGGAACAGCGGGGCAGGACACTCGGCTTTCCCACCGCCAATCTCGAGATCGAAGAAGATCTTCTGATGCCGCCAAACGGTGTTTATTCAGCAAGGATATATCATGAGAGTGATACATATCACGGACTGGCGAATATCGGGTGTAAACCGACATTCCACGGCAATAAAAGAAACATTGAAGTGCATCTGCTGGATTTCTGTGACGACCTCTATGGTAAGCAGATCAGAGTCAGTTTCATTAGGCGGCTTAGAGGTGAAAGAAAGTTTGCGACAGCTGCCGACCTGGTAAAACAAATTGAAATGGACATCAATGAAGCCAGGATGGAATGTGCAAAATCAGGGGAATAAGGGCCATGGACAACATAATTTCAGCTGGCGGCGTTTACATGAATACTGTATTATGCTATAATTATAGGGTTAATAGTTCTGTAATTACCGGAATTTTATTTCCGGTGAACCGCAGGCTAGGGGACTTGTTCTCCAGCGGTTTTCTTGGCGTGCGGCGATTTTAAAACAAAGGAGGTGAGCAGCATGGCCTTGACCACTGATAAGAAACAAGAGGTTATTTCAAAGCACAAAATACACGAGAACGACACAGGTTCCCCGGAAGTACAGGTGGCTATATTGACAGTAAGGATTAATACCCTGACTGAACACCTGAAAATCCACAAGGGCGATCACCATTCGCGGCGTGGTTTATTGATGATGGTAGGTCAGAGAAGGGCTTTGCTCAATTATCTGCGGGATCGTCATTTTGATCGATACCGTTCATTGATTGAAAAACTTGGTTTAAGGAAATAATAAAACAAGCGGGTGATACCCGCTTGTTTATTCTACAGGAGGTTAGCGCCTATATGTTGGAAAAACCAATTTTAAAGAAAGAGATCGTCATTGGCGGCCGTCCTATGATCCTGGAGACCGGCAGGCTGGCCAGGCAGTCAGGCGGGGCAGTATTTGCGCGTTATGGCGATACTACCGTTCTTTCAACTGCCACTATGGCCAAAAATATCAGGGCGGGCATTGATTTTCTCCCACTCACCGTTGATTATGAAGAGAGGTTTTATGCCGTTGGGAAAATACCCGGCGGTTTCATAAAACGGGAGGGACGCCCCAGTGAAAAGGCTGTTCTTTCCGGCAGGCTGATTGACAGACCGATTCGGCCGCTGTTCCCCAAAGAGCTGCGCAATGATGTCCAGGTTATCTCAACAGTGATGTCGGTTGACCAGGACCATGCTCCGGAAATAGCGGCAATGATAGGCGCGTCCGCAGCGCTGCACATATCCAGGATTCCGCTTAAACAGCCCATCGCAGGGGTAATCGTCGGCCGCGTGGACGGCGAATTTGTGATTAACCCGGTTTTGTCCCAAGCTCAGCAGAGCGATTTGCACCTGTTGGTAGTGGGCACCAGGGATGCCGTCATGATGGTCGAGGCAGGGGCAAAGGAAGTCCCGGAAAATATTATGCTCGAAGCAATAGCGTACGGGCACAGTATAGTCGCTGAAATCGTTGATTTTATCGAAAAGTTCAGGGAAGAAGCCCTGCAGATGGGATTGGCCAAAGCAAAGATGGTTCTGGAAGTCAGTGAGCCGGAAGAGGCCATGCTGAAAGCTGTAACCAGTACTGCTACGGAAAAGCTTGACCAGACCATTCACAGGTGTATCAGTGAAATGCTGTCTAAACAGGATAGAGATACTATTCTTGATGAGATAAAGACAGAACTGCTTCAGCGGTTTCTGGAAGATTATCCCGGGGAAGACAGCGCCATTAATAAAATAATAGACGCGGTAGAGAAAAAGACAATCAGAAAAATAATGACGAACGAAAAGATCCGTATCGATGGCCGTGCCATCACTGAAGTTCGCCCCATAACAGTTGAAGTAGGTGTGCTGCCGCGGCCGCATGGTTCAGGACTTTTTACCCGCGGTTATACTCAGATTCTATCTGTGGCTACCCTGGGCACCATCAGAGAGGAACAGATCCTGGATGGCCTGGGAGTAGAAGAATCAAAGAGATTTATCCACCACTATAATTTCCCGCCCTACAGCGTTGGTGAAACAAGACCAATGAGGGGCGCCGGACGGCGTGAAATCGGTCACGGAGCCCTGGCTGAAAAAGCGCTGCTGCCGGTGATTCCCGGGGAAGTAGATTTTCCTTACACCATCCGTGTGGTATCGGATGCCTTGGAATCAAACGGCTCCACATCCATGGGCAGTGTCTGCGGCGGCTGCCTGGCTTTAATGGACGCGGGTGTTCCCATAAAGGCGCCGGTGGCTGGAGTCGCCATGGGTTTAATATCAGAAGAAAGTGTTTTTACTGTTCTCACCGACATCCAGGGCTATGAGGATCACCTGGGTGATATGGACTTCAAGGTGGCCGGGACAGCAAAAGGGATTACGGCCCTGCAGATGGATATAAAAATTTCGGGTATTACCCAGGATGTGTTCGAGCAGGCTTTGGCCCAGGCTTATGATGGAAGGATGCATATTCTGGGAAAAATGACCGATGTGCTTCAAGCTCCCAGACCTGAGCTCTCACCTAACGCCCCGAGGATTATCCAGATCACCATTGACCCGGATAAAATCAGGGATATTATAGGTCCGGGCGGCAAGATCATCAAAAAAATCGTGGAAGAAACTGGCGCCGATATTGATGTAGAAGATGACGGCAGAGTGTTTATTGCTGCAGTTGACCAGGAGAAAGGGAAAAAAGCCCTGCTGATCATTGAGGCTATCACCAAAGACGTGCATGCCGGTGAGCTTTATAACGGCAAGGTCACGAAATGCACTGATTTTGGCTGCTTTGTAGAAGTTGTCCCCGGTATGATGGGGATGACCGGCAAAGAGGGCCTGGTGCATATATCCCAGCTTGCGCATCACCGGGTGAACAAGGTGGAAGATGTGGTCAAAGAAGGTGACATGATCCTGGTCAAAGTTATTGGTTACGATAACCAGGGCCGGCTGAAACTCTCCAAGAAAGATGCGACTCCACTCCCACAGGGAACGGAAGACAAAGGAGACCGCGGCTATCGTCCCCCGCGCAGGGATTTTACAGGCGAATAGCATGATCCAACGCAAGAAATATTTTTTGTTTAAAAAACCTCGTGCCAGAGGTTTTTTATTTTACAATAATATTATAATGCAATATCCTCAAAGGCAGGCTGACTACAGACTGCTTAAAATGAAATCAACTGGCTTAAAAAGGATATGACTTTCACCTTAACGAATACTTTTAATGACGGTAATTATGGGGGGTTTTTCATTTAATGATTAAAGTAGTTACCCTGGATAACAAAACTCAAATCCTCACAGAAACAGTGCCCCACGTTCGCTCGGTTTCCATAGGCATTTTTGTGGATACCGGATCCCGGTATGAGGCGCCTGATATGAACGGGTCCTCACATTTTATCGAGCACCTGATGTTCAAGGGAACCAGCCGGCGGTCCGCCAAGGACATAGCCGAGGAACTGGATGCTATAGGCGGCCAGTTAAACGCTTTTACAACCAAGGAATATACCTGTTACTATGCCCGCGTTATGGATGAACATTTTGATCTGGCGGCGGACCTGCTGTGGGATATGCTTTTTGAATCAAAATTTGATCCCGTTGATATCGACAGGGAAAGAAATGTCATTATCGAGGAAATAAAAATGTATGAGGACACGCCTGATGAGCTTGTGCATGATATTTTTGCCGGCTCAATCTGGCGGGGCCATTCCCTGGGACAGCCTATCATTGGTACGGCGGAAGTAATTAACGGGCTTAACAGGGATAAATTGTTTGATTACTATAAAAAGAATTACAATCCCGGCCGGATGATAGTAGCTGTGGCGGGAAATATCACTCATGATGCGGTAATGAAAAAGCTGCGCCCGATCTTTGCCAACAAAGAAGGCAAGGGAAACATAAAAAAGGTAGATGTTCCGGCAGCCCAGCGGCGGATAGTTTGCCGCAGCAAAGATACCGAGCAGGTCCACCTGATTGTTGGTGCGCCCGGCCTGAAGCTGGATCATGAAAAAATATATGTGATGCAGATTATAAATACCATTCTGGGCGGCGGGCTCAGCTCGAGGCTTTTCCAGGATATCCGGGAACAGAGAGGCCTGGTTTATTCGGTGTACTCGTATCATAGCTCATATCATGATACAGGACTCTTTGGCATATACGCCGGGTTGAGCAAAGAAAACGTGGACGAGGTCCTGGCGCTGATATTTGAGCAGGTTAGAGATATCCAGGTTAATGGGGTGAAGAAAGAGGAGCTGTACAGGGCGAAAGAGCAGCTTAAAGGCAGCCTTTTTCTGGGCCTGGAGAATGTGACCACCAGGATGAGCAGGCTGGGTAAATCCCAGCTCTACCTGGGAAAGTTCGTTACCCCGGAAGAAATCGTAAGCAGGGTGAACAAGGTAACAATCAGCGATATCCGGGAACTGGCAGAAGAAGTGCTTGATCCGGACAGCTTCTCCCTGGCCAGCATCGGACCTTGGGACGACTGCGGCAGCCTGAAAAGAACGATTAAGGATCTGAGTGACAAATAAATATCTAGATATGCAGGGTGAAAAGATGATGGAATTCTCGATAAATATCAAGGTCAAAAGAGTGTCTGAAAGCCAGGAGAAAGCAATGCCGCTGCCGCAATATGCAACTGACGGATCGGCTGGCCTGGACCTGCCCGCCTGTCTCGAGGCCCCGCTGGCGATAGCGCCGGGGACCAGGGTAAAAATACCAACCGGTATTGCCATTGAAATACCAAACAAGCATATCGCCGGGTTGGTTTTTCCCAGAAGCGGGCTGGCTTCCAGGCACGGCATATCACTGGCCAATGCCGTTGGAGTGATTGACAGCGACTACAAGGGGGAAATTATTGTGGCGCTGTGCAACCATGGTGAAAGCGAGTACGTGATCAAGCCAGGAGAGAGAATGGCCCAGCTCGTTTTTGTACCGGTTTTCAAGGCAACCCTTGAAGAGACCCTGGAATTAACTGAAACCGGCAGGGGAGAGGGCGGTTTCGGATCAACCGGCAAATGATGGAACAGCTTTTTTACGCATTTAAATTTCAGTGTCAATCTTAGAGAAGTGAAGAATCTGGGTTAGGAGCCTTCACTGACGCTCAGGATGACAATGCATAATGGCATCACAAGAACTACTCTTCCCATGTCGTTCCATACGATACTTTCAGTGTCATTCTAAACGATAGTGAAAAATCTGGTTTGAGTACCTTCGCTGCGATTAGGATAATGTTTAAGAATGAAGGTGTGGTTGATTGTTTTTTTATCATTAAAAAATCTTGTTCTAACTTAGTTGTTAACAATATCCTTTGTTTTTCTCCAGTTCATTTTTGCGGCCGACCCAAACCTCCGGGCCGAACCATTGTGGTCAGATCTTGAGCTGGTTGCGTCACTTAATGTACCTGATGAAACGATTAAAATTATGATTGACAATGTCCAGCTGCAGCTCCAGGTCAAACCTATTGTTGTGGAGGGCCGCACCCTGGTGCCACTGAGGGCAATATTTGAAGCGCTGGGTGCAGATCTTCAATGGAACGGGGCAGATCAGAGCATCACTGCCACCAGGGGTGATGTTAAAATATGGTTGCAGATAGGCAGTAATAAGGCAATAAAAAACGGCATGCAGGTGCTGCTTGATGTTTCGCCGATGATTGTCAGCGGAAGAACCCTGGTTCCGCTGCGCTTCGTCAGCGAATCCCTGGGCGCCGGGGTGTACTGGGAGGAGGCCACCCGCTCGGTGAATATCACCACAGCGCAGTCTCCCCAAGCCACACCAGCCAAAATACATGAAATCATTAACAGTACCTACCTGGAAATTTACCGGCTGACGGCTGGAGAAAACATGACACCGGCAGATGCTGCCCTGAAGCAAAAGCTGTACTTGATGCAGCAGCCGGAAGTCGCGGATATAGTCAATGAAACCAACAATGACCTGGTAGTGAAGTTTAAAAAATGGCTACCGGGTAGCCATGCTTTTGGACAACAGCTTGCGCGGCCTGGTCGAGCAGGGCCTGCTGCAGAATCCTCTTCCCGCCAACCCTCTTGGGCAGCTGGGGAATGCGCTTTCCGGCACTTTTAACAATATATCGTCTGGACTGGATGCGGCGCCAACACCGCAGCAGCCAACTTCCGCCACCACGCCGGGGCCGGCATCCGGCAAGGCTCTGATATTTGATGCGACCGCAGACGATCCGAGGCAGCTGCCGACACTGGATAATGATCTCACAAAGCTGCTCTCCAATGCTGGTTACTCGGTTACGCTGCAGCCATAGACGATGGGGAATACGGTGTGGTATTTTATTCCGGCCACGGCGGGATAGTGGACGGCGAGTTCTATTTCACGGTCAGGCCTTGGTACGACCTGCCGCCGGCCTGGAACAGCGGCTATAACGGAACGCTTGTTTTCAGCAGCTTTAACGGGGAAACCGAAAGCACCCGCTATCTTTAAGCGATTGGCAAGGATTTCGCTCAGAGTTACTGGACTGTGCCCTTTCCCGGCACTATTTTTGCGCTGGACGCCTGCGCGGGCACAGACCCGGCTGTTTTAAACGGTCTGCTGTCATGGAGCATCAATAAAGGGGCAAGTGCCTGGCTGGGATGGGATGATAACGTGAGTTTCGTCACCGGGGATAATGCATTAAGGGATTTTATCAAACAGCTGAGCCTTGGGAAGTCCGTAAGTGAAAGTATTACCCAGGTTGGATCCAATGAAAGCCAGCCGCCTAATCTTAAAACATACCCCTCCGCCAGCGGCAGCCTGACGATGTGGCGAAATGATACCAATGAGGCGGCGGCGCCAGATTAAATATTGACATATTTTTTTATATATAAGAAAATTAACTTTATATATACATCACGATGGTTGTCACACCAAGTTTTTGATTGGGGGTACCAGGATGATTGAAGTGTTGGTTACCGGCGCATATGGGCGGATGGGCCGCGAGTCTGCTAAAGCCGTATGGAATGCGGAAGATATGGTTTTAACAGGCGCTGTTGATCGGCAGGGCGTAGGCTCAGATATCGGTCAGATCATTGAATGCGGCAGGACAGGAATAATAATTGAAGATAGCCTGGAAGAATATTTAAAGCGAAAACGTCCGGATGTGGCTGTTGATTATACCGGCCCCCAGGCGGTTTATCAAAATACTTTGAAATATCTTGAACATGGTGTTCGGCCTATTATTGGAGCAACCGGGCTTGATGCCAGGCAAATTAATGATATAATTGACCTCTCAGAAAAAAAAGGGATCGGCGGCCTGATCGCGCCAAACTTTGCCATAGGTGCAATATTGATGATGAGATTTGCCGCAGAAGCTGTCCGCTTTCTGCCGGATGTTGAGATCATTGAAATGCACCACGACCAAAAAATTGACGCTCCATCAGGCACGGCAATTAAAACTGCTGAATTAATTTATGAACAAAGAGCAGACGGGTACCGGCAGGGGCTGCCTGCTGAGCTGGAGACGCTTCCCGGCGCCCGCGGCGCTAAATATAACGGCGGCATCCGCATCCACAGTGTCAGGCTGCCGGGATTGGTGGCGCACCAGGAAGTTATCCTGGGTGGACTCGGGCAAACTTTGACGATCAGGCATGATACCATCAACAGGGAATCATTTATGCCAGGTATGCTGATCGCTATACGCAGGGCAATTGACATGAAGACAGTGGTGTATGGCTTGGAAAAGCTGCTGTTTGAATCAGCATAAACTGCAAATATTATTTATCTGTTGAATTTGGTACAGGAAAATTCTTTGCTAATAAAGAACTAGAAAGCCTTATAACAACTTTTATCACAATGGGGTGAATAAAATATGAGAAATTACAATATAGTAATAGTAGGCGCCAGCGGTGCAGTCGGCCAGGAGTTAATTAAAATACTGGAGGAGCGAAACTTTCCTGTGGGAGAGCTAAAGCTATGCGCGACTATGCGTTCCGCGGGTAAAGAATTGCTCTTCCGGGGAAAACCATATATTGTTGAAGTAACAACCCCTGACTCCTTTAATGGAATGGATATCGCCCTTTTCGCAGGCGGGATTGCCAGCAAGGAATTCGGGCCGGCCGCAGTTGAAAGAGGAGCAGTGGTTATAGATAACAGCAGCAATTACAGGATGGATCATGCCGTGCCGCTGGTGGTGCCGGAGGTTAATCCGGAAGATGTAAAATGGCATAAAGGCATTATCGCAAACCCCAATTGTTCGACCATACAGATGGTGGTGGCTTTAAAACCGATCCATGACGCCGCTGTGATCAAGAGAGTTGTGGTTTCGACCTACCAGGCTGTGTCGGGGGCAGGCCGGGAGGGCATTGATGAATTAATGTCACAGTCGAAAAGCGTGCTGGAACAGGGGGAAGCAAATCCCAAAGTATTTCCTTACCAGATAGCTTTTAATTTAATACCGCACATTGATGTTTTCATGGATATGGATTATACCAAGGAAGAATGGAAGATGGTAAAGGAGACACAGAAGATACTGCATGATGATTCGATAGCAATTACCGCGACTACTGTGCGGGTTCCGGTAGCACGCAGCCATTCAGAATCTATAAATATTGAAACCCGGAAAAAGCTCACGGCGGCCGAGGCGAAAAAGCTGTTTAGTGAATTTTCTGGCATTGTAGTGATCGATGAGCCGGCTGAGAGAAAATACCCGATGCCCCTGTTCGCCTCTGATTTGGATGAAGTTTTTGTGGGGCGGATCAGGGAAGACAACTCAATTCCCAACGGATTAAATATCTGGGTAGTGGCTGATCAAATTCGCAAAGGTGCGGCCACTAACACAATCCAGATTGCTGAGCTTGTAGTTAAATACGGCTGCCTGCTAAAGAAATAGCGCGCCGATCTTAAATCGGCAGTCATGATTTAAGAGTATCTAATCTGGCGGATTGACCTGGCAGGGCTCTGTGCTGCTTTCATGAATCCGGGGTAGGCAATACATTTAGGTAGGTGACAGAATTGAATATCGATTTTGGGCGTGTTATAACAGCTATGGTTACTCCTTTTAACAGCGATTTCACTGTTAACTATGAGCTTGCCGGAAAAATAGCACGTCACTTGATCCAATCCGGCTCTGACGGCCTGGTGGTTGCGGGAACCACCGGAGAAGGGCCGACGCTCACAATAGAGGAAAAGATTGAGTTATATAGAGTTGTAGTGGATGAGGTGGGGGGCAGGGCGCCGGTCATTGCCAATACCGGCGGGAATTCAACCTCGGAGAGTATAGCGCTCAGTCTGGCCGCGCAAAAAATTGGCATAGACGGTGTAATGCTGGTTGTGCCATATTACAACAAGCCTTCCCAGGAAGGGCTCTACCAGCACTTTAAAGCGGTGTCTGAAAGCATCGACCTGCCTATGGTTATATATAATGTCCCCGGCAGGACTTCCGCTAATATACTGCCCCAGACTATCCAGAGGCTGGCTCAGCTTAGTAATATTGTCGCCATCAAAGAAGCCTGCGGCAATATGGACCAGATAAGTGAGCTAAGGCGGCTGATACCGGATGATTTTACCATCTACAGCGGTGATGATTCTCTGCTTCTGCCCATCCTGGCACTGGGTGGGAAAGGCGTGATCAGCGTGGCATCCCACCTGGTTGGTGAACGCATGCAGGAAATGATCGATGCTTTCCATTCAGGGAACACTACTCTGGCAGCGGATATACACCTTGAACTTTACCCGTTATTAAAGGGAATGTTTGTAACCGTTAACCCGGTGCCCATAAAGTGTGCCCTTAATTTGACCGGCTGGCTGGTTGGCAGGCCGCGACTGCCGCTTGTTGAAGCTACGGAAGATGAAAAAGAATATATTAGAAGCCTGTTGAAGGGCTTGCATTTACTTTAAGAAATATTTACAGAGGATGACAGCCGCAGTGAACAGCTGCGGCTGATTAACGTAAAAACTATAATGAGACAGGAGGTGAAAAATTGGCTAAAGAGCCTAAATTATCTCTGATACCCCTGGGGGGGTTAGGGGAAATCGGCAAAAACATGATGGTGCTGCGGTATGGGGACAGCATTTTAGTAGTCGATTGTGGTTTAATGTTTCCTGATGAGGAAATGCTGGGCATCGATATAGTTATTCCGGATATTACCTACCTGCTGGATAACAAGGAGCTGGTGCACGGGATCGTCCTTACCCACGGGCATGAGGATCATATCGGGGCCCTGCCATATGTGCTGCGCCAAATCAACGTGCCCGTATATGGAACCAGGCTGACTCTCGGACTGCTGGAAGGAAAATTAAAAGAAAAGAATATTCTCGGCGATGTGACCCTCAACACGGTTAAACCCAGGGAAATCGTGCAGGTAGGGCCTTTTAAAGTAGAGTTCATCAGGGTTTCACACAGTATCCCTGACGCTGTCGCCATAGCAATACACACACCCATAGGGGTGGTGCTGCATTCTGGTGATTTTAAGTTTGATCTGACTCCTGTTGATGGACAGGTAACAGACTTTCATCGCCTGGCACAGTATGGGGAGAAGGGCGTGCTGGTTTTGTTGTCCGACAGCACGAATGCAGAAAAACCTGGATACACCATGTCAGAGAGTGCAGTGGGGACTACCTTTGATGAGAATTTCCGCCAGGCATCCGAACGGATTATTATAACTACGTTCGCATCCAACGTGCACCGGCTGCAGCAGGCCATTCAGGCAGCGCAAAAGCACGACCGCAAGGTTGCCGTTGTGGGCAGAAGCATGGTCAATGTTATCGGTGTGGCCAACGAGCTTGGCTATATGGATATCCCTGAGGGAATCTTAATTGAACTGGAGGAGGCCAATAAACTTCCCCGGAACAAGGTTGTTATTCTGACTACAGGCAGCCAGGGCGAGCCGATGTCAGCCCTGACCAGAATGGCATTATCAGACCACCGCCAGGTGGATATCTATCCGGGTGACACGATCATTATTTCAGCCATGCCGATACCAGGTAACGAAAAGCTGGTAGGGCGGATCATCAACCAGCTTTTCAAACTGGGGGCAAAAGTCATCTACGAGATGGCTTCCGGTATACACGTTTCAGGGCACCCGGCCCAGGAAGAGTTAAAACTAATGCTCAACCTGGTCCGTCCCAAGTTCTTTGTGCCAGTGCACGGTGAATACAGGATGCTGATCAAGCACGCCGAACTGGCTAAAGACACCGGGGTTTTGCCTGAAAACGTTTTCGTGGCTGAAAACGGCTACGTGTTGGAATTCAGCCGCCGCAAAGGACGTGCATCCGGCAGGGTGACAGCCGGTAAAGTTATGGTGGACGGCCTTGGGGTAGGGGATGTAGGCAATGTTGTGCTCAGAGACCGCAAGCTGCTCTCCCAGGACGGCATCCTGATTATAGCCTTGACCATAGACCGTGAAAGCGGCCTGGTAATAGCCGGCCCGGATATCGTTTCCAGGGGCTTTGTATATGTGCGGGGGTCGGAAGAACTGCTGGAGGAAGCTAAAATCAAAATAAAGAGCGCTCTTGACAAGTGCTCCGAAAAAGGAATATCCGAGTTGTCGGCGATAAAGTCGCAGGTCAGGGATGCGGCTGGGAAGTTTCTCTATGAAAAGACCAGGAGGCGGCCGATGATTATGCCGATTATTATGGAAGCTTAAAAAAGCTTCAACAAAATATGCCTTTAAAAGAGAAAGCTTCAATTTAACGAGGCTTTCTCTTTTCAATTTTAAACCTGGGAGATAAAAACATTATGGATTATAATTATTATATATTGAAGATTAGATACTGGAAGTTGAAAGGAGCGATTGCTGTGGATGCAGTCTTGCAGAGATGCAGTGTCCGGGAATATATGAACAAGGCGGTACCCGAGGAACTCTTTTACGAGCTGTTGGAAGCGGGGATGTGCGCCCCGTCAGCAGGAAACGAACGTCCCTGGCATTTCATTGTTATTACGGAACGATCCCTGCTCGAAGGCATCACCGGGTTTCACGCGCATTCACAAATGTTGAAGCAGGCTCCTGCGGCCATAATAGTCTGCGCTGACATGAACCGCGATAAATACCCTGGTGTCGGCTACTGGATCCAGGACTGTGCAGCGGCGACGGAAAACATCCTGATCGCTGCCCAGGACAAAGGACTGGGGACATGCTGGCTGGGGGTATATCCCAGAGAAAACCGTGTGGCGGGGATGAGAAAGCTGCTAAAACTTCCGGACCACATGATACCGTTTTCTGCGATTGCCGTCGGCTACCCCGCGGCAGTAAAGAGCCCTGGTATTCGCTATGATGAGTCACGGGTGCATCTTAACCGCTGGTAAAAGAAGAAGCATGGGGACGGTTCTTGCTTCCTTGCAGAAGATAGATCTTGCCTTGCGTGATTTATTCTGTTATCTTATAATAGATTATTGAGATCTGAAAAAACTACATAAAAAATGCAACGGGGAGCTGGAGTGATTCAGCTGAGAAAGAATGTAAGTTCTGACCCATTGAACCTGATCTGGGTAATGCCAGCGTAGGGAGTGCAGACATTTGATTTTGTGCGTTTGTAGCCTTTTACCATTTCAGGTAAAAGGTTATTTTGATTTGTCGGGGTAATGCGCATATTTTTTGAAAAAGATGGGGGGGTTATATGAAAACAGTATTGACTATCGCGGGCTCAGATTCCTGCGGCGGCGCGGGAATACAGGCGGATCTGAAGACAATCAGCGCGCTCGGCGCCTATGGAATGAGCGCAATCACGGCTGTTACCGCCCAGAACACAATGGGTGTGCTTAATGTCAGGGAGCTGGATGTTGATATCATCAGGGACCAAATCAATTGTCTTTATGATGATATTAAAATTGACGCTGTTAAGGTGGGGATGGTGTCAAGTATTAAGATTATTGACGTGATCGGAGAGTGCCTGCAAAAGAATCGTGCGGTGAACATTGTGGTGGATCCGGTGATGGTGTCCAAAAGCGGTTATCACCTGCTGCGGACGGAGGCCAGGGGAGAATTAATAAAGGTGCTTTTCACCCTGGCTGAAGTTGTTACTCCGAATTTATATGAGGCGAAACTGCTAACCGGCGACAATATTGAAGCCCTGGCGCAGATGGAGCAGGCAGCAATGAAGATACATGGCCTTGGCGGAGCAAAAGTAATTATTAAGGGCGGCCATTTAGCCGGAGACGCAATAGACGTGGTGTATGACGGTGAAAACTTCAGCTATTTGAAAGGGAAAAGAATTGAAACAAAAAATACTCACGGTACCGGCTGCACATTTTCATCAGCTATAGCGGCACTGCTGGCCAGGGGATACCAACTGCCTGAGGCAGCCAGCCTGGCCAAGGAATATATTAACTGCGCCATTGAACATTCATTCGAACTGGGACGCGGCGCCGGCCCTGCCAATCATTTTTACAGCCTGTATCAAAAGGCAGGCTGTCTTTAAAATATTATCACAGGGGGGGTAAAAATATGCTTAAAAATATTGCTGAAGTCATGAAGAATGTAAGGGAGAAAACGCCGCTTGTCCAGGCGATCACAAATTACGTGACTATAAACGACTGCGCCAATATCCTGCTCTGCTTCGGAGCTTCACCTGCCATGTGCGAGGCCAGGACAGAGGCAGAGGGCTTCGCCGGGCTGATCTCGGCCCTGTACATCAACATCGGCACTCTGACTGATGAGCAAAAAGAAGCGGCGCTTCTGGCAGCCAGGAAGGCTTCAGAGCTGAACAAGCCGATTGTGCTGGACCCGGTTGCCTGCGGCGCCATACCCAGGAAGATGGATTTTGTAAAAGAATTGTTGGATGTTGCTGATATTTCCGTGATCAAAGGGAATACCGGGGAAATAAAGTTTCTTGCCGGTCTGGCGGGCAAAGTCAGGGGTGTTGATTCCATAGATGACGGCCAGGGGGCGGTTGAGGCTTGCCGGACGCTGGCCAGGCGGTACGGCACGGTCGTTGTTGCTACAGGGGAAACCGATATCATCACGGACGGTATCAGGACTTGTCTGATCCACAACGGGACGCCCATGCTGACGATGATTACAGGCGCTGGCTGCATGGCCGGTGCGCTGACAGCCGCCGCGGCAGGCGTCAGTGATGACAGGTTTATCTCCAGCGCCGCGGCGATCCTGGACATGGGGCTGGCAGGTGAGATGGCTGCGGGATCAATGGAAAGAGTCCTGCCAGGGACATTCAGGGCAAGGCTGTTCGATTATATCTACAGTATGAAGGCCGGCAACATACTGCAAAGGGGGAAGATAGAATGCCTGTAGACTATACCCTATACCTTGTCACTGACCGGGGCATGCTCAATGGCGAAAACCTTTATCATGCAGTCAGGGAGGCGATCAGAGGGGGTATAACGCTCCTTCAGCTCAGGGAAAAAGATGTCAGCAGCAGTGATTTTTATAAGATTGCTGTAGAGATGAAAAAGCTGGCCAACTCATATCAAGTACCGCTGATCATAAATGACAGGCTGGATATCGCGATTGCAGCAGATGCGGATGGGCTGCATGTTGGGCAGGAGGACCTGCCGCTGGAGGTGGCCAGAAAACTGCTTGGGCCCGGGAAAATTCTCGGATATTCGGTTTCAAACCTTGCTGAGGCGGAATACGGAGAAAAACACGGCGCCGATTATCTGGGAGCAGGACCTGTATACCACACCGGCAGCAAAGAGACGTCAACTGAGCCTATCGGCACCGCCAGGCTCAAGATAATAAAAAATACTGTAAATATACCAGTCGTGGCCATTGGCGGGATCGGTATGTCCAATATCGGCGATGTAAGGGAAGCAGGGGTTGACGGCATTTCTGTTATATCAGCCATTTTGGCCAGACAGGAGGTAGCAGCGGCAGCCAGGGATCTGAAAAAAGCCTGGATGGAATAGATGTTGAATATTTTCTGGTGACAGATAATAATGGAAGGATAGATGGAATTGAATTATACGACACAAATGGATGCTGCCCGCAAGGGCATCATTACCGGAGAAATGCAGGCGGCAGCCAGCAGGGAACTCATAGAACCTGATAAGCTGCGGAGATTAGTAGCACAGGGCACAGCAGTAATTCCGGCCAACAAGAACCACAAATCACTAGACCCGTGCGCCATCGGAGAGGGGCTTAAGACAAAAATTAATGTAAATCTCGGTATATCCAAGGACTGCTGTAACATTGAAACTGAGCTGGAGAAGGTGCAAAAAGCGATAGAGCTTAAGGCTGACGCGATCATGGATCTGAGCTGTTACGGCAAAACCGAAGAATTCAGGCGCCGGCTGGTTGAAATGTCACCGGCTGCAATCGGCACTGTGCCGGTCTATGATGCTGTTGGCTTATACGATAAAGATCTGGAAAAAATAACAGCGGAAGAATTTTTGGGAGTAGCAGAAAAACACGCGCGCGATGGTGTCGACTTTATGACCATCCACGCCGGCATCAACAGGGAAACAGCAGCCCGTTTCAAGAAGAACCCGCGGCTGACAAACATTGTATCCAGGGGCGGCGCCCTGCTGTATGCCTGGATGGAGTTAAACTACCGCGAAAACCCGTTTTTTGAATATTATGATGAACTTCTTGATATCTGCCGCAAGTATGACGTTACTGTCAGCCTGGGTGACGCCTGCCGGCCCGGCAGTATCAAGGACGCCACTGATGCTTCCCAGATCCAGGAATTGATCGTCCTCGGGGAGTTGACAAAAAGGGCATGGGTAAAGGATGTCCAGGTTATGATCGAGGGACCGGGGCACATGGCGTTGAACGAGATAGCGCCTAATATGCTATTAGAGAAGAAATTGTGTCACGGAGCGCCGTTTTATGTATTAGGACCGCTTGTTACCGATGTTGCTCCCGGCTACGACCATATCACCAGTGCCATCGGCGGCGCCATCGCGGCTGCCAACGGCGCAGACTTCCTCTGTTATGTCACACCGGCGGAACATTTACGGCTGCCAACACTTGATGACATGAAAGAGGGCATTATCGCATCTCGCATCGCTGCCCACGCTGCTGATATCGCGAAGGGAGTGCCGGGTGCGGTGTTGTGGGATAACGAAATGAGCGCAGCAAGACGCAGCCTGGACTGGACAAAAATGTTCGAATTGGCGATGGACCCGGAGAAGGCTAAGCGTTACAGAGCTGAATCCTCGCCGGAAAATGAAGATACCTGCGCCATGTGCGGCAAAATGTGCGCTGTGCGTAATATGAACAAGGTTATGAGCAGAGAAAAATTGTGAAAGCGGAAATAAAATGAAAAACAACGGTGTAGTTTTATTTATTGATTTTGATGGGACCATAACCAAAAAGGACACCTGCGCTGTCATGGTTGAGGCGTTTGCCGGCGATGGCTGGCGGAAAATAAACGAGCGCTGGGAAAGGAAGGAGATTTCCACAGAGCAGTGCGCCAACATGACCTTCAGCCTTTTTCAGGCGGACATCGGCGATCTGAAGAGGCTGATGGACACTGTGGAAATAGATGAATATTTCAAAGAGTTTCTTGGATTATGCCAAGAAAAAGGTTACGAAGTTTATACGCTGAGTGACGGATATGATATGTGTATCGAAGCTGTGTTTGGCAAATACGATATAGAGCTGCCTTATTATGCGAACAAATTGGTTTATGATGAGGGTTTTAAGATAGAATGTTCCTGCATAAATCCTGACTGCGGTATCTGCGGAACCTGCAAGACCAGGCTGATCAAGGAGCTGAAAGGGGAGGGTAACCTGGTAATATATATCGGAGATGGTTATTCCGATACATGCCCCGTCACGATGGCCGATGTTGTTTTCGCCAAGATGGACCTTTACCGGTTTTGCAGGGATAATGGCATCAGCGCCAGGTATTTTGATGATTTTAACGATATTATTTCATACCTGCATACATTAAAGTGAAGCATAGCCCGGCTTCTCCTCTCTCGCTTTTCAGAATTGCATATACGCGACATTGCGGCTTAAAGCCACTAATTTTATTTTTGAGATAAGCCTTCCGTGCTATAATTAGAAAGCATAGTATCGGGGGGTGTTATTTTGTCAATATTTCAGGCACTGGTGATGGGTGTGATCCAGGGTTTGGGTGAATTCCTTCCCATATCCAGTTCGGCGCACCTGGTCCTGGCGCCTTGGGCTTTTGGCTGGGAAGATCCCGGCCTGTCCTTTGACGTGGCGCTGCACATGGGGACGCTGTTTGCTGTGGCGGCGTTTTTCTGGAAGGACTGGATAGAACTTTTCAGCGAAGCCATAATTAAGCGCAGTGGCAGCCAAAAAGCCTCTATGTTCTGGTACCTGATAGTGGCGACTATTCCCGGTGGACTGGCCGGTTATCTTTTGGAAGAACAAGCAGAGACTATTTTCAGAAACCCGCTGATCATAGCTGTGATGCTGATTTCTATGGGTATAATCTTATACCTGGTTGATCGATACGCTATAAAAAGAAAGGACATGCATAAAATAAGATTTTCGGACAGCCTGCTGATTGGCCTGTCACAGGCCTTTGCTATTATACCCGGTGTTTCCCGTTCCGGTGTGACCATGACTGCAGGGCGGGCACTCGGACTGACGCGTGAAACTGCGGCCCGGTTTTCATTTCTGCTTTCCGCCCCCATAATACTTGGCGCGGGGGTAATGAAAATAGGAGATATTGCACCAGGTGATATTAACCTTGCTTTCATTACTGGAGTTGTGTCAGCCGCTTTGGTTGGTTTCCTCTCCATCGGATTTCTCCTCAAATACCTGGCCGAAAGAAGTTTTGCACTGTTTGCATGGTACCGTTTGTTCCTGGGCCTTGCTATTATCATACTGGTTTTTTTCCGGGCGGCATAAATAGTTCTCAATACATTTAGCACAGCCAAGCCCTCTTCCAATATGCCGGGAGGGCTGGTTTTATGAGTATTTAAAGGATTTCCAGCCCGGCTGTGGTATATTATTTCTGGAGGTTTTAACATGGGTACTCAGGGGCAATTAAAGAATGAACTGAAATATGAAATATCTGGTATTTCCCTATTTGCCCTGGGTATACTGGGTATTGTCAGCCTGATCTCGCCGGACGCGGGCTTTATCAGCGGGATAATTGACAGGGCGCTCAAGAGCACCGCCGGTGAAGGCCGTTATATATTTCCCTTCCTTTTGATTTTAATCGGGGTGAAATTGGTACGCAGCCGAAGCCAGGCCGGGATTACCGATAGGATGTACGGGGTGATCCTGTTATTCCTGGTCGTTCTTGCTTTTTTCCACCTGGCAATTCCGGTTGACGATTCATTTTCAGCAGGCTTGGCAGGTGATGGGGGAGGATTAATCGGAGCGCTGATCAGTTATATCTGTATTAAATCTTTCGGTATCACAGGCACCTATGTTATCCTGATCGCTGCAGGTGTGATCGCCATACTGCTTCTGACCAACCTTTCTGCATCAGCCATGATTAAAGGATTTACAGAGAAAGTGCAGCAGGCATTGAAAAAAATATGGCAGATTGTCATGAACTTTATTTTTGAAGAGGTGGATGAGGAAAAAGAAGCCAGGGCTGCCGCACCGGTTATTTTTGATCACGAGGAAGAACGGCATTCTGTTTTTGATCGGTTTAACAACGAAATTGTTAAGAGTGAGAAAGAAAGGCTCCCCATTTTAACTCCTGCCCTAAAAAACAAGCAGGAAGTTACTGTTGAAGCGGCCGCTGACGGCAGCACAGAAACATCGGGGAAAGATTATGAAACTTTTGATCTTTTTGCCAAAGATTATACGCGTGAATTGCCCTCATACCGGCTGCCTCCCGTATCGCTACTTTCGCGGCCGCCACGTGTAAAAAATGTGCGTTTAAGCAAAGACATCAATGAAAATATACGCATCCTGGAGGAAACCATGGAGAGCTTTGGGGTCAAGGCCAAGGTGATGCAGGTTTCCAGGGGGCCGGCTATTACACGTTACGAGATCCAGCCGCCTTCAGGGGTGAAGGTCAGCCGGATCGTTGCGCTGGCTGACGACATTGCACTATCAATGGCCGCGCCGGATGTGCGCATTGAGGCGCCGATCCCCGGTAAGGCTGCCGTGGGGATAGAGGTGCCGAACAAAGAGATTTCCATGGTCCATCTGAGAGACCTCCTGGAGTCGCAGGA
Source organism: Pelotomaculum sp. UBA4789 (assembly GCA_002402945.1). Lineage (GTDB taxonomy): Bacteria > Bacillota > Desulfotomaculia > Desulfotomaculales > Pelotomaculaceae > Syntrophopropionicum. The sequence goes on along the minus strand of DHGV01000033.1, from coordinate 563 downwards.
ATTTCTCCAGTCGGGATCCAAGCTCAGCATAGCGCTGGGTAAGGATATTGCAGGTAATCCGGAAGTGGCCGATCTGACGAAAATGCCGCATCTGTTAATTGCAGGCGCCACAGGTTCCGGTAAAAGCGTATGTCTCAATACGCTGATTGCCAGTATCCTGTTCAAGGCCACGCCGGAAGAAGTAAAATTGCTTATGATTGACCCCAAGATGGTTGAACTGGCAACTTACAACGGCATACCACACCTGGTTAATCCGGTAGTCACCGATCCCAAGAAGGCGGCAACAGCTTTGCGCTGGGCGGTCAGGGAGATGGAGCGGCGTTATGCGCTCTTCGCGCAGGCGGAAGCGCGTGATATAACAAGGTACAACAAGTTATTTGCGAACAAGGAGCACGGCAGCGGCGAGCAGCCCCTGCCTTTGATTGTAGTGATTATCGATGAGCTGGCTGACCTGATGATGGTGGCGCCGGCAGATGTTGAAGACGCTGTCTGCAGGCTGGCGCAAATGGCCAGAGCTGCGGGGATACACCTGGTTGTCGCCACTCAGCGGCCATCGGTTGATG
>DHGV01000075.1:4676-40437 GCA_002402945.1 Pelotomaculum sp. UBA4789 | reverse complement strand
ACACATAACTTTGGACTTGATCCCTGACATTATCCTTGATTATAATTTTCTCTAAAGAAATGTCCATATACACAACAAAATACCCCCTGGATTATTCTACATAGAATATATAACTTTCCTTAGAAAATTAATTGATCTAATATTTCAACAAATAACCGCCGTTTCCCTTTCTGATAATCTCAATAATAAATAAAAAAGACTGTCTGACTTACCATTTGCACATTTTAGCAGGCCAGATGAAGGAACTTAAAAAAGATTGTCTAATAAGTAGTGAGAGATTTTTAAATTTTTTGACATTGGAGGGAAATTATTTGTTAGTACACGATCTAATCCGAACGGGGACTGGAAACAAAATCGCCATATACGAAAAAGGCGCCACGTACAGTTATAGCCAGCTGCAGGATAAGGTTGCCCGGTACCGCGCTTACCTGTGTGCTTTTGGAGTGCGGCCCCGTGATAATGTCGCCCTTTTTGCTAAGAATTCCGCGGCGTTTTTATTCAGCTATATGGCAGTTGCCAGCCTGGGCGGAGTAGTCGTGCCCCTGAATACAATGCTCACCCCCCGGGAAATTGCCTTCATCCTCAAGGATGCTGAGGCCAAACATATAATAACAGACAGGGATTTGGAGCTTGCGGAACAGTACAAGGAAGGCGAAACCCCTCCCGTTAAACTGCTGATCGCTGACATAGAGAAAGGAATAAGCCAAAAAATATATCCCGAACCACCTGCCATAAACATCCAGGATTCCGATCCCTGCGTCATCCTCTACACTTCCGGGACTACCGGGCGCCCTAAAGGAGCGCTGCTTACCCACCGCAACCTGGTCAACAATGCGGCAGCCTTTTCGGAAGCAACGGAATCCGGACCTGCTGACAATACTTTAAGTGTGCTCCCGATGTTTCACAGCTTCGGCTGGACCTGCTGCATAGCTACTTCGCTATACAATGGAGCTTCAGTTACCATAGTTGAAACCTTCTCGCCGAAAGATGTAATCGCTACTATTCGCGACCAGGGCATCACCATGGTGATGGGTGTTCCCTCGATGTACAACTTTTACACTTCCCTGGCCAAGCCTGAAGACCTGGCGGGAGTTCGTCTTTTCGCCAGCGGGGCCGCCTCCCTGCCGCTGAAAATCATTGAAAAATTCCAAGAAAAAACCCAAAAACATGTTATCGAAGGATACGGCCTTTCCGAGACCTCCCCGGTTGTGTCTTTCAACCCGTTAAAACTGACCAAACCAGGATCTGTTGGTTTGCCTGTTAAAGACAATAAAGTAAAAATCGTGGATGACAGCGGCAAGGAAATAGGCTGCCGGGAGATCGGCGAGCTGCTGGTACAGGGGCCGAATGTGATGATCGGATATTATAATTTACCGACTGAAACCGCTGAAACGCTCCGTGATGGCTGGCTGCACACCGGTGATTTGGCCTATCTGGATGAAGATGGCTATATCTTTATTGTTGACCGCAAAAAAGATATCGTGATCGTCAGCGGTCTCAACGTCTACCCGAGAGAAGTGGAAGAAATCCTGTATCAATATCCGGCCATAAAAGAGGCGGCGGCCATCGGTGTGCCGGACAAGAGCCGCGGGGAATCGGTGCGGGCATACGTGGTTCTCAAGGAAGACATGAACTTGGACAAAAAAGACCTGAGGGCCTTTCTCAAAAAAAATCTGGCCAAATTTAAGCTGCCCCGGGAAATTATTGAGATTGATGCGCTGCCCAAAAACGCCACGGGAAAAATATTGAAAAAAGAGCTTCGCAAATTGTAAAATAAAAACAAAAAGTCCCGCCATATAGGCGGGAAAAACAAAGGGTGTAGGGGGTCTGTTAACTAATTCACTTGTTTATAATATCGAAGTCATATTATGAATTTATTATAAAAATGTTAAATAACTATTAATATTGCGGCACATATTTATCCACAGCTGTTGATAAGTAGCGTGCCGCATAAATTTTGCGATCTTAGATTAGCTGTCAAACTCGGCAATGATGAAGGTATGATCCGAGGGCCTTTCCATCTGCCTCGGCGCCTTGTCTATCCGGGCACTGAGCGATGTAGAGGCCATAGGAACAGTAGCCCAGATGTGGTCCACCCGCCATCCTAAATTGCGCTCAAAAAGCTTCGGTACCCGGTAATCCCAGAANNTCTTTAACATGCAGGCGAAAGACGTCGACAAAACCCCATTCCTTTACATACTGCAGCGCTTTGTGTTCCTCCGGGTGGTAACCGATGCGGCCGTATAGTTTTTTGGGGTCGTACACATCTACCGGCTCGGGCGCCACATTGAAATCACCCAACCAGACCAGCTTGTCTTCCGGCTTGAAGCGGCTGTCAAAGTACTCTCTCATAGCCCTGATCCATTTCAGCTTGTAAAGGAAAATATCGCTCTTGGGGTCGAATCCCTGCGGCACATACGTATTCACGATGGGGATCCCTCTAACGGTTGCTCCGATCAGGCGGGCCTCGCCCGGTTCTGCCCAGTCACCTATGCCGTTTTGTACATTTTCCAGCGGATGAGGGCTGATGATAGCCACACCATTGTATGATTTTCGCCCGCAGAAGGCCGCATTGTAGCCTTTTTTGTTTAATTCCGCCAGCGGAAAATCTTTATCCGCCACTTTTGTTTCCTGGAGACACAACACGTCCGCCTTCTCCCTGTCCAGCCAGTCGAGGATTAGGGGCAGGCGGGCGCGGATTGAATTAGTATTGAAGCTTGCAGCTTTAAACATAATTCCCCCACTTTCTTAAAAAACAGTTTTCTTAAATATTCATACACCCAAAAACCTTGATGGCCAGGTCTTTGGGTGTAATTTTATAGCTATTAAATATTGGGCAGTGCCACCTTAAACAAACTGACACGATTTACAGGATTAATAATGATTTACAGGATTTGAATAACTAGATTTATATTATTTAAAATTAAATAAATAAATTTTCATTTATAATCCTGTTAATCCGTTTAAATCTTGTTAATCCTGTCGATTTGTTTTGAATTTTTTTGTTTTTAGAGTTTTTCTATTTATCCAATACCATGATATTGTCAACGATCGGATCGATAGTGCCCTGGATCGTGCACCTCTCTGCCTTGAGCATCCTGACATAATCGATTATTTCAGCCGTTATAATTTCGCCTATGCTGACCAGGGGAATGCCCGGCGGATAGACCATGACCATTTCCCCGGCGATTTCACCTGCGCACTGTTCGAGAGGCATTGATCTTTTTTTGCTGAAGAACGCATCTCTTGGCGGCATGACCACTTCCGGGCTGAACTGAATGGTCTCTATTTTTTTTACTGTTTTCCTTTTGCCGTGTGCGGAAATATCTTTCAGAGCATCCACGAAAGCCTGCAGGAATTCTTCCCTCTCGCCCAGGCTGATCACGGCCAGGATATTGTACATATCGGCCAGCTCGATTAAAATATTGAAATCCTTGGCCAGGATCTCCTCGACCTCGTACCCGGTCAACCCCAGTTTCTGCACGTTTACCAGGAGCTTTGTTTCGTCGAAGCTGAATTTTCCCGACCTTTCAAAATATTTTTTGTCAGGGGCGAACAACCCGTCAAGCTTATTGATTTCCGCCCTGGTCCGCTGCACCATATCCAGGATACCGTCAAGCATCTGCCTGCCCCTGGTGGCCAGCTGTTTCCTTGCGACATCCAGGGAACAGAGCAGGATATACGACGGGCTGGATGTATAGGTCAGGTTAAGCACCTGCTTGATGTAGTTGGGATTAATTTTGCTGCTGCCGACGAGCAGAGCTGAGCTCTGTGTCAGGGAGCCGCCGGTTTTGTGCAGGCTGGCCGCACTCATGTCAGCGCCTGCAACCATGGCGGATATGGGGAAATAAGGATGGAAGCACATGTGGGTTCCGTGCGCCTCGTCCACCAGCACCGGGATGCAGCTGCCGTGCGCCGTTTCCACAATTGCTTTCAGCTCCGTGGCCACCCCGTAATACGACGGGTTGATGGCCATGACGGCCTTGGCGCCCGGATTTTTTTCTATAGCTGCCTGCACGCCTGAAGCCGTGATCCCCGTGACAATGCCCAGGTAATCATCAATTTCCGGCTGGACATAGATCGGGTTGGCCCCGCTCAGAATAAGCCCGTTAAAAACTGATTTATGAGCGTTCCGGGGCAGGATGATCTGATCTCCGGGAGTACAGGTGCTCATGATCATGGCCTGCATGCCGGAGGTCGTCCCGTTGATTAAAAAATAAGCATGCTTTGCCCCCAGTGAGTCCGCCAGCAGTTTTTCCGCCTCGGCGATCACTGCGACCGGATCCCAAAGCATATCAATGCCTCTGGTCTCGTTCAAATCCATCCTGAGGACATTCTCGCCGACAAATTCCTTGTATTCCTCCAGCCCGTAACCATGTTTGTGGCCGGGGATCTGCAGGGGAATCGCATTCCTGGTGACATGCTGTTTTACAGCGTCAAAAAGTGGTGTCCTGTTTTGGTTTAAGGTCATTTATTCAGATCATTCTCCTAACCTTACTGCCGGGCAGCATTTATTTCCTGCATATTTTCAGCTGATATCAGCACTACGATGGGTGTTTGCTGGTCATCATTGCCGTGCGGGTTGTCTTTGAGGTAATTGACCAGCGCCTCGCAGTCCACACCGTCTGTCGCGGCCAGGATATCCACCTTGCCGATATCATTAACATCCGTGATTACCGCGTCGACACCGGTAGCCTGCTTGATCCTCTCCACTACTTTTTGCGTATCCTTCGGGCCCAGTACGATATGCCGATCAAAAGGCCACATCGTGCCGGCAAAGTCGTCAATCTGGGCAAGCTGCCGGCCGGCAACCCGGTAAAAATCACCCCTGCGTCCTATCAGACGGCCAAGGCCTGCTGCCGTCACCCCCAGCAGAAAGCGCGCTGTGCCAACCTCCTCCATCGCCACCTGGATGGAAGGCGGGGCAGCGAGGCTGCCCTCCTTGCCGGGAAAATGACACAGGATCCTGGCAATCATGCCTGGTTTAACACTGTCCGGCAGGATCGCCCGCCCCTGGCTGATGGCGACAACGCTTTCGGCCACTGCCACTATATCTCCCGGTGACGCGATCATGCCCGTATATTTTTGCACCACTTCGACAATATCGTCATTTTCCGTAATGATATGAGTCCTGATCGGTAATCTGCCGGCAATCAATTTTTATCACCTTTTACAATCAGCCCTTCGGGGGCAAAGTATTTTATTAAACCGTTAACAATTCCTTCCGCGGCCCTTTTCTGAATGGTCAAGCCGCGCAGAAAGACCTCTTCTACGATATTCGTGATGGTTACGACTTCTACTTCCACCGCCGGTATTCCTTTATCCATACCGGCCAGGTCAGGCTGCCCGGCGATCCCCCTGTCCCTGACCTTTAACTTCTTTATGATTTCTTCCTGAATATACCGGGCGAGCTTCTCGCTCGTACTGTTTACCGGTGAGTAAAGCGTGGCTGCTCCTTCAACACCACTGTCCGCGCTGGCGTTGGTATGGATGCTGATGTAAGCGTCAGTACCCGCCTGCTGGGCAAGCGCCGCCCTCTCCTGAAGGGAGATGTCCTCGTCACCGCTCCTGGTCAAGATCACCTGCGCTCCTGTTTTGCGCAAAAGTTTTTCGAGGTTTCGGGCTATCGGTAAAACCACGTTCTTTTCCAGGAGGCTGACCGGCCCCTTGATGCCGTGATCCCTGCCACCGTGGCCTGGGTCTATAACTATTCTCTTGCCTGTAAATAAATTTCTGATGTACGAACGGTCCAGGTTTATCGCCAGCCGGAAAGGAAAGTCTTTATAAAGCGCCAGACTATATGCAGCCGGATAATCCAGTGCCAAATCCACCCTGACGGTGTCTGTTTCCCCCTGCTGAATATTCATCTCACGCAGCAGGCCGTCATTTACCTCCAGAACTCCCTCGGGCATGTTTACTTCTGCGCCGCTGCACTCAATCACAAGCCCGCCGTCAATTTCTTTCAGTTCATATGTAAAGGGCACGGTGGACTCCAGGACCACACGGGAGTACCATTCCCCCTTATCCCCGTCCACAACTTTGGACCACAGGTTGGTTATTCTGGGTTTATTCCGCAAAGGCAAAAAGGCACCCTCCCCGCAAAATGCTTGTAACCGTGTTAATCTTTTTCAACATTTTTTAATTCTTTAAGCTAAGGGGTTTTCCTCCTTTTGAATTGTTTTTGCAAAAATAAAGGAAGGTCTGTGGAGCGGCGCAACATTTAGTCTCAGCTGCAAAACACATGTAAAATGGGTTGATTTAGTCCAGATAAATTCCCCTGTCAGCAGGGCTCATCGCCAATAGTGCAGGCCAGGTGCTCGAGTTTTTCCCTGACCTGCTCCTTCCCCATCTGGTCAATGAGGTAATCTTTGTTTATCCTGCCGTCAACCAGCTCAATGACCCGGTCCGCAGTTGTGGCTATTTTCCGGTCATGCGTAACCATAACCAGGTTGGTATTGTTTTCTTTAATGATCTCTTTTAGTAGTTCCATCGCCATTTCACTGGACTTGCTGTCCAAATTTCCTGTTGGCTCATCGGCAAAAATTATTTTTGGCTGGTTGATTAAAGAGCGGGCAATGGCTACTCTCTGCTGCTGACCCCCGGACATCTGGCTGGGATACTTGTCCTTGTACTGCCTGATGCCGATTCTCTCCATTAAATATATGGCCCTATCGACAATTTCCTGCGGCGGCCCAGGTAATCATTGTATCTCTGCCAAGACAGTATTTCACTGCCTTCAACATTTAAAGGCTGCCGGTAATCACTTATGACGCCGTTGCCGATGCCTAGGGGGACCGGGGCGGAAAGAGGCGGCGAGACGGTGATATGTGGGGCAGATCCGACTGTCTGCTGGACAAGGCTTGTCTGCAGCCCATCGATGAGGGATATCAAAAAAACCTGGACGGCAACACCTATGGCTATCCCGAGGATAATTAAAACTGTCTGAGATTTCCCGCTGACAAGGAACCTGTAAGCGATCATAATTTCATAGGTGTTAAGTTTCATCGGCCGCAACCTCCCGGCCAGGTTGGACCCTGACATTGTTTAAATCGCCTGATGGGGACAGGATGACAGCCCCTTCCCTGAGGTTTTCGGCGATCACCCAGCGATCACCGACCGTGCGATATGAAAGCTGCTGTTTTACAGCTTTACCCTCCTGCCAGACCCAGGCGAAAGCTTCACCACCGCTGAATGCAAGAAACTGCTTGGGGAGGGCAAGCACCTGTACGTTGGCTTCCGACAAAAGCTCGACGTCTGCGGCCATCCCGTATTTTATAAAGGGTTTACTTTCTTTTATCTCCAGCCTTAAAAGGCAGGTCCCTTTCTGCGCATCAACCTGGGGAGATATGTAGATTAGGTCTGCCGCCAGTTTCTCCTGTGGATAAGCGTCCAGTGCCACTAGGGCATCCTGCCCCTCTTTTAAAAGCGGCAGTTCTTTATGGTCGACCTCTGCTTCAACCACCCAGTTTTGCTGCCTCAAAACAGTGAGCAGCGCCGCATTAGCTGCAACCTGCTGCCCGGCTGAAAAATTAATCTTGCTCACTGTTCCCGTGAGCGGCGAAATAATTTTTTTATCCGCCACCGCTTTCACCGCGATGTTCAGCTGTGCCTCGTAATATGATACCTGCGCCTCTATTTCCGCGGAGCCGCTTCCTCCGGCCAGGGAATCCCTCGTCAGAAGGTCCTGGTTATATTGAGAAAGGGCGAGCTCATAGCTGTCACTCGCTTTTTAATAATCCACTGCCGGAACAGCACCCTGCTCAAACAGTGTTTTTTGGCGCTGTAGCTCCCTCTCCGCCTCACCAAGCCTGACCTTATCCTGGATCAGCACTTCCTCCTGCCTGGGCAGGGTTTCTTCTGTAATATTTCTTTTCTTACTTTTAATAGATTCAAGGTTACTCATGGCCAGCAGCAGGTTCTGGTTTTCCTGGAAATCCTCCATCTGCAGCAGCAGCTGTCCCTCCCTGACCAGTTCTCCCTCCCGGCAGCCAATAGCGGAAACTTTACCGGCAGAAAGCGCGGTGATGTCGTAAGGCTGGGGATAGCTGACCCTGCCGCTGGCCAGGACAGTGTTGTTTATATCAATTGGCTTGAGCGTTTAATAATCGACCTTGTCCTTTTTAAACAAAACACTCCAGGCTGCAATCAATATTATGAGCAGCACAAGCACAGCCGCAAGCGGCTTGATGATCTTGCCCTTTCTTTTATCAGCCGTTTACAACCCCTCTTGGATATGCTTTATTCTCAGTCCTCCTGCTTTTCCAGTTCCTGCAGATGCACGGTCAGCAGCTTAATGGTCCGCTCGAGCCAGGGATGGATGTCCTCCCTCATCTCGTCCAGCTCTGCCCGTCCGGCGTCAGTCAGCTCGTAGATGCGTTTAAGATGCCCGTTTCCATCATCCAGGTACTCTGAAACCAAGCCCAACCGCACCATACGCCTCAAAAGAGGGTAAATTGAGCCGGGGGATGGCTTCCAGCTTCCCCCGGACATCTCCTTGATCCGGTCCAATATTTTTTTGCCGTACATTTTATCCCCTGACAACAGCCGGAGGACATAGTACGGCAAAAGCCCCTTAATCAGAAGCCCTCTGCTTAATTTACTAACATCATAAAGCTGTTCATAGCTTTTCCCCATGTCCTCACCTGTGCTGAGCATATAGATCGCTTACGATATGTATCGTTAATGATACATTAGCATCTAATTTCTCCTGGTGTCAACAAATAATATGGCCGCCTCAGCTGAGTGAAATTTTAATCACAAAGCTGTTTGGGAAGGAATCCCCGGCGCTGCCGTCCAATGTTAATACATACAACAGGCGGGAGGAATCCAGTTGAAATTTTGCACCCTATCATCCTGCAGTTATGCCAACAGCGTGGCCATACAAAGCCGTGATACCTGCATATTAATTGACTGCGGCCTCAGGAAAAGAGACATCAACCCATTTCTAAACGAGATAGGGCTGGCCACGGGCGATATCGACGCCGTTTTGGTGACCCACTGCCACACTGACCATATTTACGGCCTCAAACATCTTCTCAAACAGAGAAATGTTCCAGTGTACTCTACTGCGGATGTTCTCAAACAGGTCAGCCAGTGCTGGGCCTTTGATGAATATCCCGGCTTCCAGGTGCTCGATCCTTACATGGAATATAAAATTGGCAGCCTTTCCCTGACCCCTTTCAACCTGTCACACGACGTGGCAACAGTAGGCTATACTGTTTCCGGTGACAGCGAGCGAATGGGTTTTATGACTGATACGGGCTTTTTCCCGGAAAAATGCCGTGACCTGTTCAACGCTCTTGACTACCTGTACATAGAATCGAACCACGATGTGGAAATGTATAAAAACTCCGCCAAGCCCTGGCACGTAAAAAAGCGCAACCTCGGCCCCACCGGCCACCTGTCCAACCAGCAGTGCGGGCAGGCGCTGCAGTCACTGGACCTCAGCAGCTGCAAGCTGGTGATGCTCGGCCATCTGAGTGAGGATGATAACAGACCCAGCCTGGCGCTTCAAAACGCCCGGCAGCGGCTGGCGCCTGACATATCCCTCACCAGCGCGCCTTCGCGGGTGCCCGGTCCGTGGTCTGACACCCTGATCAAAAAATGATAAAGTCAAGCTATTCAAATTATTTTATTCAGACGCCGCGCACTCTCCCGCCAGGAAACCTGAAGACCAGGCCCACTGAAGGTTGTAGCCCCCGCAGTCGCCATCGATGTCAATGACTTCACCCGCAAAATATAACTTGGAGACAATATTTGATTCCATGGTCTCCCCGTTAATCTCACTAACAGACACGCCGCCGGCAGTAACCTGCGCCGCCGGCCAGGAGGTAGTGCCGGTAATCTGAAAACGCCAGTCCTGCAAAAGATCCAGTATCTGCCCCCGCTCCCAGGCTGTGACCAGGCTGGCCGGTTTTTTAATATCTTCAACTCCGGCTTCTTTCAACATCACCGGAATCAGCCTCTTATTAATATAGCCGACGAAACTGAATACAAGATCTTTTTCAGGCCCCTGGCTGAAACGACTTGCAAGATAGCGCTCCAGCTGTTCCCGGCTGCAGGTGTTGATCAGCGTCAACTTCAGCCATGCTGTTTTTCTGTCCCGCAGGCATTCGCCTGCTTTGCGGCTTAAGGATAACACCGGCGGGCCTGACGCGCCGTATTCAGTGAATAATATTTCTCCCGATGCTTTTTGCAGTGTACTGTTATTGACAATTATTTCCGCGTCACCATCAAACTTGACGCCCTGGATTTGCTTCAGGAATGTTGCTGCCAGCTTCAATTGAACCAAGGCCGGAAAGGGTTCGACGATGTTGTGGCCCAGTTTGCGGGCCAGGGTAAAGCCGCTGCCGTTTGAACCGAGGCCGGGAGCTGCTTTACCGCCGGCAGCCAGGATTACCCGGTCTGCCTTAAACTCTCCTCCGCTCTGAAAGGTAATAATAAATCCGCCGTCTTCTTTTTTTATATTGCTGACCGCAGACTCACATAAAGTTTTGACCCCGGCCTTCCCCAGCTCGTACCTCAAAACATCCAATACGCTTGAAGCCTGGTTGGAAACAGGGAAAACCTTGCCCTCTTCTTCAACCTTATGGGCTACGCCAAGCCGCTCGAAAAAATCGATGGTTTTCTGGGCATCGAATTTTACCAGGGCGCTGCCAGCGAACCAGGGGTTTTCGCCGTGGTAGTTTGCCGTGCTGAGGTTGATATTGGTCAGGTTGCACCTGCCGTTGCCGGTAGCCAGAATTTTTTTGCCGATCCTGTTGTTTTTTTCAATAATGGTGACATCCGCGCCTTTATACGACGCGGCAATGGCCGCCAATATTCCCGCAGCGCCGCCGCCCACGACAGCAATCCTGACCGGAGCACATCCCTGCATCAGCCAAAACTCCTTTAAATATTGTATTATGACACTTACTGTCCTGAAAATAGGCTTCAAATAATGTCGCCCTAAGCGGCAGCGAAGGATCTTACCCCAAGATTCTTCACTATCGTTTAGAATGGCATAGATAAATCAGAATGACACAAAAATGGTCATTCATCCTCTTATGGGGCCGCTTTAACGGCATGATGTCTATCCCAGAGGACTGTATTTTGATACGATAGCCTCAGCTGCCTTGATCCCGTCCACCGCCGACGAGATTATGCCGCCAGCGTAACCAGCTCCCTCTCCTGCCGGGTAAAGTCCTCCTATGCCCGCCTCCAATTTTTCCCCCCTGGAAATTCTGACGGGAGAAGAAGACCTAGTTTCAACACCGGTCAAGACAGCATCGGGCGCGGCAAAGCCCCGCAGCTTCTTATCCAGCTCAGGCAAAGCTTCTCTCAGTGTTTCGAGCACATAAGGCGGCAGGCAGTCCTCAAGGTTGGCCGGCCTGACCGCCCTGCGGTATGATGGAGTCACATCACCGAACCCTGTTGAGGCCCTGCCGGCAAGGTAATCTCCCACCAGCTGGGCAGGGGCATTGTAATTGCCGCCGCCCAGCGCAAATGCCAGCCTCTCCCATCTCCTTTGGAATTCTATCCCGGCCAGAGGGTGGCTGCTGCCGAAATCACCTGGCCCCACACCTACCAGCAGAGCGCTGTTGGCGTTTGGCGCGCTGCGGGCATAAAGGCTCATGCCGTTGGTGACCACACAGCCTTCTTCCGAAGTAGCCGGCACTACCTCACCGCCGGGACACATGCAAAAGGTGTAAGCCGACCTGCCGTTTGAAGCACGGTAAGCCAGCTTGTAATCTGCCGGCCCGAGTTTTTCATGACCGGCAAACCTTTTATACTGGGCCTGATCTATAAGCTCCTGCCGATGTTCGATCCTGACGCCGATGGAAAAAGGCTTTGGCGACATGGGCACATTTCTTTTGTGCAGCATCTCAAAAGTGTCCCTTGCGCTGTGCCCGGGCGCTATTAAAAGGACATCAGCAGATATTTTTTCAAGGTTATTAACTACTATGCCTGCTACCCTGTTCAGAACAATATCTATATCGGTAACCCTGCTGTTAAATCTGATTTCCCCCCCTAGTCTGATAATTTTTTCGCGCAGATTCTTTACTACTGTCCTGAGGTTATCGGTTCCGACATGGGGTTTGTTGAGATATAGTATCTCCGCAGGCGCCCCCGCCAGGACCATTTCCTCCAGCACCTTCCTGCACCTGGTGTCCCTGATCAAGGTGGTCAGCTTGCCGTCAGAGAATGTTCCGGCCCCGCCTTCACCGAACTGAATGTTGCACTCGGTATCCAGTTCGCCTTTGTTCATGAATTGCCGGACAGCCACTGCCCGGGTATCAACATCCGCGCCTCTTTCCAACAGCAGCGGCCTATAGCCCATTTCAGAAAGAACCATCCCGGCAAAAAGCCCGGCTGGACCGCTGCCCAGAATGATCGGCCTGGACTTAAGCTTTTCCAGGCCGCTGCAGACATAAACATATTTCATGTCAGGCGTGGCAGCCACACCTCTGCCATACAATCTTTTTAAAACCGCTTCTTCGTTTTTTAATGCAGTATCGACAGTATAGTTAAAAAAAATCATGCTGTCTCTCTGCCTGGCATCAACAGACTTCTTAAAAATTTTATAGTTCATTAAATCTTCCTGGCTTATGCCGAGCTTTTTCAATAATATACTTGCCAGTTTTGCACTGTCATCTTCTATTGATAATTTCAAACCTGAAACTCTGAGCATTCGTTTTCACCCTGTTTTTCTCATATATTATATTTAACATACCATAAAAAGATTGTTTTCACCGATTTTTTAATGAAATTTTTAGGGCAGCCTTGAAATTACTGCCAGGATACTAACACCTTGTCTGGCCGCCTGTTTATTATTGTTTTTATAAGACAAGATGTGCTAGACTACAAATGATATCAGTTATACAACCGGAGGGGTATCCAAACTTGGCAAATCCAAAAACAAAACAGGCCAGGGAGAGCCTTCTGTCGCTTTTAAGGAGACAGGATCCACTGCCCCTGGAAACAGTATACTCACAATGTGACTGCGATTATGATTCGATGGCCGGGGCGCTCTCTTCCATGATCGAAAAAGAGGAAATCCTGATCGGGCGTCTGAAAACAAGGTCTGGCTGGCTGATCGGGGAGAAATCCGCTCCTGCCACATTAGGAGCCACCTGGTACACCAGCCGTGGAGAAATGCGCAAAACTATACCCAAGGTGCTGAATCTGCTGAAAAAACTTGACCAGACAAAAGAGCCGGGTGTCGGCAGTGAGCGTACAGCAGAGCAGCTTAAGGTTGTTGCTGGGCTGCTGAGCGACGGCATACCTCGCACCCGTGAAGAAATTATTGCAGCAACCGGTTTGGAAGCCATCAGGCTCCCGGTTTGGCGTAGTTTCTGCCAGCTCCCGGATGGGTGTTACACACTGCCTGACAGTAAAGGGGCGTGGGAGAGCCTGCTGATATATCTCAACGAGCGGCCCCGCCGTCATGCAGATTTGCTGCGCCTGTTCAGCGGCCACAAGGAAATAACCGCGAGGCTTTCTGCCGGCATCGACCAAGGCCCTTTCATCAAGCTGCCCAGGGGGTTCATAACCACCTCGGTCTCAGAAGATGGCCAAAGAGAATTGGCGAGGCGTGAAAGGCTGAAGCAATGCCGGGCAACACTGGATGCACTCCCCCAACCTTTTTTTGATCCGGGGCAGTTGGGACTAAGCACTGATGAGTTTGCTTGTGTCTCAGACAGCTATAGTGTCAAAGCCGAGTTCGCGGGGAAAGAATATTTCTGCCTTCGCCGGGAGTTCCCCGGTGAAGTAATGGTCGAACAGCTCGATGATATTTCCGGCCGGTATTTCGCCCCACCACATGCAGTCAGCGCCCCGGCCTTTCTGAAAGAGCACTCTCTGGGAGAGAATGAAGCAGCAGGCATGCTTGGCCTGGGCATTGACGCTATGTTGTCCCTGGCTGACGCCGGAGCACTGGAGCATTTTATGCTCGATGACAGAAAACGGTTTTGGCGTTCAGATATTGAAGACTTGAAGCGAGACAATGACAGGCTACGCAAGATCGCCAGAGAGCATGAAAGAATGAGGATCCCTGATGCCGCGGCACTGCTGGGTATAACTTCAGGCCAAGTCAACCGCCTGGTTGAAGAAGGAATGCTTGCTCCCATTCAAATTGAGAAGATCAACAACCATGATCAGGTTTTCTTTTTCAGGCGCAGTGATCTTGAAAAATTGCGGGATTCCGTTTCAGCTATTGTTTCTGGCTGGGGCAGCGAGCAGGTACAATCCCGCCGACAGGAACAAGGTTTTGATAATTCAGGCCGTGGCAAAAAAAGCCCCCCGCGAAGAAAGGAATCCCTGCTGGCCCAACAGGAAGAACTTACCCTCGATGACTTCCAGATTGAAGCAGCAGAAGCACTGCGCGAGGGACTCTCTGTCCTGGTTTCGGCGCCCACCGGAAACGGTAAAACCCTAGTGGCGGAGACGCTGGCAAAGGACGTGATGTCGCAGGGACTTGGCATGGTCTACACATCTCCTCTTAAGGCCCTCTCAAACCAGAAGTACAGGGACTTCAAGGAACTGTTCGGAGAAGAATCAGTAGGTCTGGTTACCGGTGATATCAGCATTAATCCGGGCGCACCGATGTTGATCATGACCACGGAAATATTCAGGAACTGGTGCCTCAGCGAGCCGGAACAGCTGGATAAAACTTCATACGTGGTTTTTGACGAAATCCACTTCCTGGATGATGTGGAACGCGGCACTACCTGGGAAGAAAGTATCTTGTTTGCTCCTCCTCATGTTAAAATCCTGGGCCTTTCCGCGACAGTGCCTAATGTAGATGAAATGGCCGATTGGATCAGTACGGTGCGCGGCGGCAACGTTGTCGTCATCCTGGAAAAGAGGAGAATCGTACCGCTGGCGATCCGCTGGCTGCTCCCCGGCGGCCGGATTGTCGCTGAAAAGGAAGCCCGCTCTGAGATAGCAGATTTGGCTGAATATTGTAAAGCCGCGCGTAGCAGGCGTTACTGGAATGAAACCGATAAGGCCGCGCAACTGCCGGAATTGTCCTGCAGTGAAATAACCGGATTGATTCAGGATAAACTTCCTGCCCTCTTTTTTGTTTTCAGCCGAGGGCGGACTGAAATTATGGCACAGGAATTGGGGCATGACTGGGACTTTCTCAACGCCCAGGAAAAGAAAATCGTGGGCAAACAGATTAGGACGGCCGAGGCTGAACAGCCCGGCACTTTCAGCGGACCAAGCTGGCGCATCCTGCGCAGGCTGCTATACCAGGGCATCGGCTTTCACCATGCCGGCCTCCTGCCCCCGGTAAAATACCTGGTGGAAAAACTTTATTCCAACCGGATGCTTTGGGTGGTCTTCTGCACGGAAACTTTTGCCGCCGGTGTAAATTTTCCGGCCGCCAGTGCCGTCTTCGACTCTACCAGGAAATGGGACGGTCATGACTTCCGCATCCTGCTAAACAGGGAGTTTTTCCAAATAGCGGGGCGGGCCGGGCGGCGCGGCTTTGACCTGGTCGGCCATGTCTTTATCCGTATTGACAGCCGCTTCCCTGAACAAACAGGTTTTTTTGAAGAAAAAGAAGTAGAACCGGTTACCGGCAGGCTGACCATATCTCCCAACACGGTGCTGAGTTTGCTGCGTTATAAAACAGACGCTGAAACCGACCGCTTCTTAAACGGTAATTTTAAAATGCACCAGATCAAAAAGAGAAAAGACAGTCTTGAGCTGGAAATTAAAATAGTTACAGAGCGGGTTTCAGAATTAACCGTCTGCCCGGAAAGCCAGACCCTGGCCTGCCCCCTGGAACGTGTAAAAGCGCGCCGTCAGCTGAAGCGCCTGCGCTGGAAAGGCAAAAACAAAGAAAAAGATCTTCTCCAGAAACAGCTGTACTCTTGCACACCTAAAAAATGCCGTGACACGGAAAAATGCCGCTTAACGTTAGAGAGTTTAAAACAGTCCCAAAATTATTTAAACCTGCTCAGACAGGAATTCAAGGTGGTATCAGAAAACGCCAACGCCATTTTTGTTGAATATAAATTAGTCCGCAGTCTTTTGGAAGATCTTGGATACATTAAAGGACGCGAATTTTTCGCAAGGGGAATATTCGCCCTGGAACTGCACGTGCAGGAAATATTACTTACAGAATTAGCCTTCTCCGGTTTGCTTGAAGAGTTGGAGCTGGCAGAAGCTGCTGCTGTTTTGGCGGGAATGGAATATATCCCCGGCAAAAACACCCACGTAGTCAAGCTGGACCTGCCTGCCCTGAACGAAACATCTTTGATCAGGCGAAACCTGCTCAAAATGGGAGTGCCCGAGAAATTTTGCATCTGGTCCAGTGTGCCCAGCGCACTGGCCTATGCCTGGTATAACGGCGCCAGCTTTACCGAACTGCTTGCCATGTCTTCCCTGCAGCCCGGTGATATTTTTTCAATCTTCAGGAGAGAGATTGACCTGCTCCGCCAGATTGAACGCGCGGCGTCGGGAAATCCCAATCTCGCTGTAAGAGTGCGCGCTATAAAAACACGCTTAGATCGCGATGAGGTGGCCTTAAGCTTCTAAAAATATTTTCCCCTAAAAAGGCCATTTCCTGGCGCAGTTTTGAAAATAATTCGATAGAAGTGAACTTGATATGAAGAATTCAATCCTGGTATACCGTCTGTTCGACATCGCTGAGGAAATTAACCTGGAGCAGGTTGAGTAGATCCTGGCTCGCGAACACCAGGCTTCAAGGATGCGCCTATCCCGGATCAGGCCGAAATCTATACAATTCAAGAACCCGCCTGTGGCAGTGGAACTTGGTGAATGTCCGGTCACTATCGGCAGCCGGGATAAGAGTACTTTTTGTTCGCCTTCAACAAAGAAAACCTCCAAACCGTCCCTCGCTGAAAAGTCTGCCTGGAATCGCTTTAAAATTTTTTCTTTTAAATCATACAGGTATTTTTCCCCGCCCTTAGCATAATGATTCAGGTGATACAGAAAAAACGATGCCCGCAAAAGAGCTGCTGCCCTTTCAGGATAATTCTCCAATGAGAGCAGTAAGTTCTTTTTTATGCCGGTATGCCGCACAGCCTTTTCTGCTGCGGCCGCCCTTTGAAATGCAGCTTTCTGTGCTCCAAGACGTCTGTCTTCTGCCTGCTGCCATTTTCTTCGCAGCGCAGGCATCATGGGTAGAAGTTTGTTTACTTCGCTGCAGTCGAAATAAGATTCCGATCCTGATTTATACTTTTTTGTGTCCTTAACCCCCAGGAATCCTTCCCGTACCAGCTTATGGACTGAAGCAGGGGTGATCCCCAGGACATCACTTACTTCAGCTGTTGACATGTATATTCGATTAAAGCTCATCGTCAATCACCCTAAAATTCTTATGTTAAATATCGCTTCCCTAGACTGGCAGGGGCTATCCCCAAGTAACAGGACAGCCCCTAAATGATCTCGCTCTTAAAAATCATGCTGGCATAAAAATACACGGCGCGCCGCGCCTAACCGCTTTTTTGTCCCTTATCATCCTTCATCATAGCATAAACAAAAGCTGTTGCACCCGATATGACCAGGACCCTGACCACAAAACCCAATGTCTCGGTTTTAAACCTTGCTTTTTCTTCTTTTAACTGCACCGCGGGATCGGATTTTAAGTCTATATAAGTGCCCTTTGTTTCAAACTGCACCAGCTGTTTTTCAAGTTTTGCCATTCTTTCCTCATGCCGCGATATTCCGCTCATAAAGCCTATGACCTGAATAATAAGAAAAGCTACTGCAAATATAATCAGAAGCAACCGAGGGTTGTTCACCGGACATTCCCCTTTTTTTGTCTAATTCATAATGGATTTACCTGCTATGTGGGAATAAACGCAATTGAATGCCTTATTAATGACTTATAATATAAATTATAAACTACAATTATATATAACACAACGTGTAAGCATTTTTTCATTCATGTACAATTTTGATATGGTATAATTATCCTGATTGGAAGAGGGATTTTTTGCTATAACTCAAGGAATTCAAAAACATTACGCGGCAACTGAATGAAAATGGTTTGAAATTTTGTTTTTAACCACCAAAATATAAGGGAGGCTGACAGTATTGACAGATATTAATCCACAAATCTTCCGGCAGTATGATGTTCGCGGGGTAGCCCAGCGGGATTTGACAGATGAGACAACCGAGCTGCTGGGAAAAGCTTTTGGCGCCTATGTAAAAAACTCCGGTACCAAAAAGGTTTTAGTTGGCAGAGATAACCGCCTCAGTTCAAGCCGCCTGCGCGACGCCATCATCAGGGGTCTTTTATTCGTTGGCTGCGATGTCGTCGATATCGGGCTGGTAGTTACGCCTGCGCTGTATTACGCCCGGATACATTATGGCATAGATGGCGGCATAATGATCACTGGCAGCCATAACCCGCCTGACGAAAATGGTTTTAAGCTGGCCCTTGGCAGCGGCACAATTTATGGCGATGAAATTCAAAAACTTAGGGAACAGATGGTTGCCGGTGTTTTCCCTTCTGCTCCGGGCAGCCAGTCAGAGCTCGATGCGCTGCCGCCTTACTACGAAATGCTCAAGGAAAAAATTGTACTGGGCCCCCGCAAATTAAAGGTCGCGGTGGATTGCGGCAACGGCACTGCTTCTATTGCTGCCGTACAAATCCTGGAGAACTGGGGCTGTGAGGTTATCCCCCTGTACTGTGAATCTGACGGCACATTCCCCAATCACCAGCCGGATCCGGTGAAAACTGTAAACTTAACTGAGCTGAGAACTGCTGTTGTTGAAAATAGGGCTGACCTGGGCATCGCCTTTGACGGCGATGCTGACAGGATTGGCGTGGTTGGCGACACTGGCGGCATCATTTGGGGTGATCTCTTAATGTGCCTGTACTGGCGGGAAATCATGGCAGCACATCCCGCATCGAATGCGATTATTGAAGTCAAATGTTCCCAGGCGCTGGTTGATGAAGTTGTCCGCTTGGGAGGCAAACCATTCTTCTATAAAACGGGCCATTCTCTAATCAAAGCAAAAATGAAAGAAATCGGGGCTGTTTTTACCGGAGAAATGTCTGGACATATGTTTTTTGCCGACGAATATTTTGGTTATGATGATGCATTCTACGCTGCTGGCCGCCTGTTGAGAATACTTTCCCGCTCAGATGAACCGCTGTCAAAAATGATGGCCGGTATACCCAAGTATTATTCAACGGCAGAAACCAGGGTACCCTGTCTCGATCAGGAAAAATTCGAGGTAGTAGAAAAACTGGTTACATTATTTAAGGAGAAATACGATGTAATCGATGTGGACGGGCTGAGGGTGCTCTTCGGGGATGGCTGGGGCCTGGTCAGGGCATCCAATACCCAGCCGGTTTTAGTCGCCCGCTGTGAGGCAAAGACACCGGCAGGATTAACCAGGATTTGCGAAATAATGCAGGAAGCCCTGGGCCGGTTCCCTGTAGTTGAAAAGTTTGAGTGGGAGTATTAGCCTCCCCCTCACCTGTTGGAAGCATCCCGCAGGGGAAATACTATTGAGGGACATTCATGATAGAACAAAGCCAGGCGCCTGACATAATTGACTACCTCAGCAGCTGTGCAGCGGCCCAGATATGCTGGCTTAAAAGCTGTCAGATCCTCCGCCCGGGACACGCTGCGGACGGCGCTATTGCCAGGTACCCGGACCAGGACAGTGTGATGCCTTATTTTTCAAATTATGCCGCAACAGCAATGCTTGGAGATCCTTCCTGCTACCCCCTGGTGGAACGCTATCTTGACTGGTACCTGCGCAGCCTGGAAAGAGATGGAACAATCCTCGATTACAGTTACGGCAGTAATCTTAATTTCAAAACAGCCCGCCCGGATTCCGAGGATGCCTACGTGGGGACATTCCTTGCCCTGGCCTGCCTTTATCATAAAAAGGCCGGACAGGCCGGCTGGATCAAAAAAATCCTGCCATCCTTAAAAAAAGTGGCTGGGTCGATCATAAATTTGATGGACCGCGACGGCCTGACCTTTGCCCTGGCCGGATACAAGGTGAAGTACTTAATGGATAACTGCGAAGCGTACAGGGGGCTGGCGGACTTTGCAGAGCTGCTGCAAAGCCTGGGCGACCGGGAAGCTACTTATTTCGGTTCTGTGGCGGGAAAAATAGCCGGCGGCATCGAGAGGCAACTCTGGAACAAACGCAAATCATGCTATTATGCCAGCAAAATCGGCTGGCTGAGCCGGGGCGCCAATTTAAAAAATTTTTATCCTGACGCAGCCTGCCAGGCATTTCCTGTGCTTTGCGGTTTAATTGAAGCCAACGGGGTTAAAGGCGCAGGACTTTATAATCTTTTTAATGACAGCCAGCCAAAATGGCCGAACATCGTACCCCCCCCATTATCCCTGGATGCTCCTTGGTCTGTATGCCTGCATGGTGATTACAACAGGGCTTACGAAAAAATCTGCTGCGTCCGGGAAGCATATATTGATCAAGGTTCCGGCAAATGGTACTGTGCTGAGGTCGCCTTCTTTATCATCACCTGCGCCAGGCTGCTGCAGGACCAGGACAAATGGCTCAGCGCATAATAACATAGTTTATACCAGGTGTGATATATTTTCAAATATTTTAACAGCTGCAAGGAGAGCAAATGGAACATATTGTATATCTTGAAGCCGCCGCCGCCTTGGCCAGGCAGGCCGGTGAAATAATCAGTGACAATTTCGGGGGATACTTCGAAAGAGGGTATAAGTCTTGCCCCTCGGACCTGGTGACCGAGGTGGACCGCAGGTCAGAGGCCCTGATTACCGGAGGTTTACTTGAGAAATTTCCCGACCATACGGTAATCGGCGAGGAAACTGCCGGTGCGGTAAATACCATACCTGAAGGCTATACCTGGTATGTGGATCCGTTGGATGGCACTACAAACTTTGTTTACGGTATCCCCTTCTGCAGTGTTTCGATAGGTCTGACCTGCAATGGTAATATGGTGGCCGGGGTGGTATATGACCCGTTTCGCAATGAGTGCTTCACCGCGACTGCAGGCGGCGGCACTTTCCTAAACAGCAGGCCGGTCAGGGTCGATCCCTCAAGAAAAACACTCAGGGAGGCGCTCCTGGTTACAGGCTATCCCGAGAATAAGAAGTTCAATGAACGGCTGCGTTATATTGACTATCCGAAGATAGCCGGGAGCTGCTCCAATCTGAGGGCGCTGGGTTCTGCCGCCCTGGAACTGGCTTATATCTCCTGCGGCAGGCTTACCGGTTTCTGGGAGCATACACTGATGCCCTGGGACGTAGCTGCCGGTTCGCTGCTGGTGGCAGAAGCCGGCGGAAAGATCACAGACATCAAGGGTAAAAAGCTCACCCTCGCAAGCTTTCTTTCCATCACGGCCACCAACGGCTGGATCCACGAAGAACTACTAGAAATATTGCTGTAATCATTTTACATAAATTATAGTTGATAACCTGTTAAATGGCGGTGGTGAATATCAGAAATGAAAAGACCTTGGCTGAAATGCCCGCGGCGATAACCGGAAATTCCAGGATGCTGGCCTGTCACAGGGAAAATGGCGAGCTGTACAGGCTTTTTTGGCCGAATGTTGATTACGGACAGCATCTGGGCAGCTTTTGGCCCGGCATCAGGATCACTGTTCCTAGCCGGCAGTCCCGCACCAAATGGTTCCATTTAAACTTCTGGAAATCTTCCCAGCGTTACCTGGACAACACAAATATTTTAGAAACTACTCTATACAGCACTACCCATCACCTGAGAGTGACTCAGAGCGATTTTGTCATCCCCAATCGCGATATTCTGGTCAGAAATTTCGAGTTAAACAATGAGGGCGAAAAAAGTGAAAGAATTGCTTTTTTCGTTTACTGCAATTTTAACATAGAAGAGTCTGCTGCTCAGGATAGCGCCTATATAGATTATACCAACGAATCACTTGTCTTTTTCCGGAGAGATATATACTTCGCGCTGGGTGGATCCGGTTACCCGCTGGCCGGATACCAGTGTGGCAGACGTGGCACTGACACAGATCCATACCGTGATGCTGCAAAAGGCATACTCCGTGGCAACCGCGATCATATCCTGCAAAACACCGGCAGCCTGTCCTGGGACCTGGGTGAGCTGAAACCGCGGGAACATAAAACCATCACCCTTTACCTGACGGCAGGTAAAAATGAGGGACAGGTGAGATCCCTGCTGACTGAGGCCCGCTCACAGGAAGGCGGCTGTTGGGCAAGAGAAACAGGGCAGTACTGGCATGGCTGGCTAAAGCCGGTGCTGCATCAGAAAATAGAACACACGGCTGGCGCATTTAACAGATCACTCCTGGCAATGAAGCTGATGCTGAATAAGGAAACCGGCGCCCCCATCGCGGCGCCTGAATTTGACCCGCACCACATTTACTGCGGCGGCTATGGTTACTGCTGGCCGCGTGATGCCGTGTATATCGCGGCAGCCCTGGACGAGGCAGGATATCACGACCCAGCCGGCCGTTTCTACTATTTTGCCAAAAGTGTTCAGGGCCGGGACGGCAGCTGGCACCAGCGCTATTTTACCGATGGCTCGGTGGCGCCGTTCTGGGGCAGGCAAATAGACCAGGTCGGCTCGGTGCTGTGGGGTTACAAACACCACTATATTGTTACCGGCGATGACACATTTTTACAGGACATCTGGCCTTCACTGGCAGCCGGGGCGGATTACCTGTCAGACAGCATCCAAAGTAACGGCCTTCCGGCCGCCAGCATTGACCCCTGGGAAGATACGTACAGCCAGGGGTCATACTCTGCCGCAGCAGTCTGCGCCGGCTTAAAAGCCGCTTCGGACATCGCCTTTTTAAGAGGGGAAAAAGAAAATTTCAGACATTGGCTTGCAGCTTCAGCAATGGTTAAGGAAGGCATTTTGAAGCACCTGTGGTCTGATCGCCGCAGCTCTTTTATGCGCGGGGTGAACCGCAGGATACAGGAGAACTCCCACTGCGATGACCCGGGAGACAGTGGTAAAGTTTACACTACTAAAGACCCCGCCGGGCTTTACCATTTTCAGTGGACAGACAAGGACGCGCGGATTGATGCCGCTCTGCTGGGCCTGGCCTATCCTTTCGCCATCCTGGATCCAAATGACAAAAAAATGGCGGCGACGGCGCGAGCCATTGAAGAAAAGCTATGGAATCTTAATACCGGAGGTATCCACCGCTACGAGGGGGACACTTACCGGGGCGGCAACCCCTGGCTGATTACAACCCTCTGGCTGTCTTTATATCACTGCCTAGCCGGAAATCGCAGCCGGGCGGAAGAACTTTACCAATGGTCCCTGGCACAGGCGAACCAGCACCTGCTCCTGCCGGAGCAGGCGGATAAACACACGGGAGGCCCTGCCTGGGTAATGCCCTTGAACTGGTCCCACGCCATGTTTGTGCTGACGCACCTGGCGCTCGACGGCAGCCTGTCAGTACAGCGAATCTAATGACAGAACTGCCATCATATATTAATTATAGCTAATTGTAATTGCTCTCTAAAATTATATAATGGCGCAAATATATAATATATCTTAAGGATAATTCAAAGGCTGAAAATAATGAGTAAAAATGTGCTGATGAAATTAGATAAGGTTACTAAACCTACATTATGGGTGAAGTAACCGTTGAAGCGCTGAAAGAAACTTCCCTTGATATCTTTGAAGGTGAGCTGCTGGTTATTTTAGGGCCGAGCGGCTCCGGCAAAAGCACCCTGCTTAATATCATGGGCGGCATGGACCTGCCGAGCAGCGGTGATGTTTTTTTTGGCGAAGAAAACCTGAGCAAAGCCAGTGAGTCGCGGCTAACCCATTACCGCCGCAGCGCGGTGGGCTTTGTTTTTCAATTTTACAACCTGATTCCCGATCTGACCGCCAGGGAAAACGTGGAACTGGCGGCCAATCTGGTAGACAACCCCCTGCCTACAACTGAAGTTCTGCAGGAGGTGGGCATGGAATCTCGTATGGACCACTTCCCCGCCCAGTTGAGCGGGGGCGAGCAGCAGCGCGTCTCCATCGCCCGGGCAGTGGGCAAAAATCCCCGCCTGCTGCTGTGCGACGAACCTACGGGATCCCTGGACTCCCAGACCGGCAGGCTAATCCTCGCCATGCTGCTCCATGTCAGCAAAGAGCACGGGAGCACTGTAGTCATCGTCACCCACAACGCCGCTATTGGCGCCATGGCACAGCGGGTGCTGCGCATGAGCAGCGGCCGGATCATAGAGATTATTGAGAACGAGACCCCGCTGCCGCCGGAAAGGGTTGAGTGGTAATGTTCATCCTGGCCAAAAAGTTGTGGCGGACTATTAAAACCACCCGCGGACAGTTCCTGGCAGTAACAGCGGTTGTGATGGTGGGCATCACGGTTTATATATCCATGGGCACTGTGTCCTATAATATGATTCAATCCAAAGACCAATTTTACCGGGAAAACAATTTTGCCGATTACTATTTCCATGTGATCAAGGCGCCCGAGGGTGTGATTAAACAGGTTGAGGCGGTTCCCGGGGTATCCCGGGCCACCGGGCGCATCCAGAAAGATGTGCCTGTAATTGGGGAAAACAACGAGAGGGCTACTGCCCGCCTGACCAGCTACCCCCTGCCCATGAATACGGAAGTTAACCGACTGCACCTGCTGACCGGCCGTCTTTTTGAAAAATATCCGGAGGGCGGCGGAGCGGAAGTTCTGCTGGACCCTCAGTATGCTGCCGCCAACAGGTTAGCCCCAGGCGATACGGTGACAATTGTTGCCGAGGGCAGACAGGTTTCCCTGACAGTAGTGGGTACGGCTACCGCTCCGGAATTCATCTACCCGATGAAGGACCCGGCCAGCCTGCTCCCCGAGCCGGGAAATTTCGGAATCTTCATGATGCCGCATAACCAGGTCCAGCAGATCCTGAACCTGTCCGGGCAGATAAACCAGGTGGTCATCAAGCTGTCTCCGGGGGCCGACGAAAAGAATGTGGCAAAACAGATCGACGGCATCCTGGAGCCATACGGCAGGCTGGCCAGTTACCCGCGCAAACAACAGTTGAGCGATACAGTTATGTCGGGAGAAATGGATCAGCTGCGGATCATGTCCAGGTTTTTGCCCTCCATCTTCCTGATCATCGCCGCCCTGATCGAGTTTGTGATGCTGGGACGCCTGGTCAAATCCCAGCGCTCACAGATCGGGACCATGAAAGCCATGGGTTATAATAACTTTCAAATAATGTGGCACTACACCAGCTATGCCGTACTGGTGGGTTTGTTGGGGGCCCTGTTGGGTTCACTGGCCGGGGTTTTGCTGGCATCATCACTCTCCAATCTCTATGCCTATTTCTTTAACCTGCCCCAGGTTGTCAGCGGGATCAGCGGCCAGGCGCTGCTTTATGGTTTTGCCCTGAGTCTCAGCGTGGGAGCCGTCGCCGGCTTAACAGCATCCCGCGGAGTGCTGGCCGTCCAGCCGGCAGAATCTATGCAGCCCGAGGCGCCCAGGGGGGCAGGCAAAATCTTCCTGGAAAGCTGGGCCTGGTTTTGGCGCAGGCTGGATACCACCTGGAAGATGGGCCTGCGTACCATTATACGCAACAGGATTCGCTCCGCGATTACCCTGCTGGGTGTAATTTTCGCCACCAGTATGTTGATCGTAGCGTTTTTCTATCAGGACACTGTAGACGTCATGATAGCAGAATTCTTCACGCAAAAATATGACTATTTCGTCCGTTTTACTGAACCGGTAAGGGAAACCGACCTGCTGGGCATCACCCGCCTAAACGGGGTGACAGAGGCTGAACCAGTTTTTGAAGTGCCTGTAAAAATACACTTCGCGGGCCGTTCCCAGGAGGAATTACTGGTTGGCCTGCCCGCTGACACAACCATGCAGAAATTAACAAGCAAAACAGGCACCCCCCTGCGGCTGCCAGATACGGGCCTGCTGATCAGCAGTTCGACTGCCAGAAAACTACAGGTGCTTGTAGGAGATATCGTCGAGGTAGAAACCCTGCTCCCCCTGGGGCCCACACACCGCAGCACAGTGAAGGTAATGGGCATCAACCAGCAGTTCATAGGCGGCATGTCTTATCTCACCCTGGAAGAGGCCAACCGGATCATGCAGGAAAACCAGCTCATCTCCGGAGCCATGCTCAAAGTTGACTTGGGGCAAACCTCGCTGGTGGAAGCAAAATTGAACGATATGACCGGTGTTTCTTCCATTCTTAGCCGCCTGGCAGAAATGGAGGGCTTTACCTCACAATTGGATTACATGTACGTCTTCATAGCCATTATGGTCGCCTTTGCCATGTTACTGGGCTTTGCCATTGTTTACAACGCTTCGGTCATCAGTTTCGCTGAACGAAAGAGAGAACTGGCAGCCCTGCGCGTTATGGGTTTTACCATCCAGGAGGTTTCGGGACTCCTGCTGAAAGAAAACCTGCTGCAGACACTTTTAGGCGTTGCTCTGGGCCTGCCTTTCGGCCGCTTTCTGGCTGAATATTATATCCAGGCCATGATGAGTACTTCTGATGTCTACAGCACCTATACATTCAGGGTGGTGATCTACCCGATGACTTATGTCCTGTCGGCCTTGGGAGGGATTTTATTCATCATGGCCGCCTATCAGCTGGCAGTCAGAGGAATAAAAACGCTGGATCTGGTGGAGGTACTAAAGACCAGGGATTAGGGAGGAATAGAATTGAAACGGAAAAATGTAATCTATCTGGTATTGGCTGTAATGGCAGCGCTGGCACTCGCCGTCTGGTCATATACCAGCAGCGGGACGGTAGTTGAGACAATCCAGGCCAAGCAGGGCAGCATTATCCGGGCAGTAACCGATACCGGGTATGTGCAGTCTGCCACTAACTACGACATACAAGCCACGCAAAGCGCCAGGGTCGTTGAAGTACCAGTGGAAACTGGCCAGACCGTGGAAAAGGGCCAGACCCTGGCGGTACTGGAGAACCTTGACCTGGCTGTGCAAATCAGCGATGTGCATTCCCAGATATCTCAAGGCTGCAGTTGCCGCCAGCGGCGCCCGGGCCGCCCTGGAGCGCCTCCAGCTTGATTTAAAGGACTCCCAGGACAACCTGGCTCGCTCAGAGATGTTATATAAGGCTGGAGCAATCAGCCAGGTGGATTACGACAAGGCCAAGTTGCTGGTAGAAACCAACCAAAAAATTATTAATGAACAAAACTCCATCCTGGAAAGCGCCTTAACCCAGGAAGCCGGCCTGAACCAGTCCCTGCAGCAGCTCAGTGCCAAAGAGGGGCAGCTGGTAGTCAAAAGCCCGGTTACCGGGATCGTAATGAACCTGCCGGTAAAACAGGAGCAGGTTGTCGGCCCGGGCACAATGCTGGTTAATGTGGCGGTATCAGACCAGCCGGAGGTAAAAGCCGATATTTTAAGCGATGACCTGGCAGATGTCAAAATCGGCCAGCAGGTTTCAATCACAGCCCCGGTATTGGGCCAGCAGGTACTGATGGGCGAGGTACAGAAAATCTACCCGCAGGCTGAAGAAAAAACCTCCGCCCTGGGAGTAATTCAGCGCCGGGCGCCGGTAATTATCACCCTGCCCGATCCAGTCAACCTGAAACCCGGTTACGAGGTGCGTGTAGCCATCGAGACAATGTCCCGGCAGAATGTCCTGGTACTACCCAGGGAGTCTGTGCGCACCAGGGAGGACGGTCAAAAGGAAGTCATGGTAGTAGTCAACAAACGGATCCAGCACCAACTGGTCAAAACCGGGATCAGCAACCAGGATAATGTTGAGATTACCGGCGGCCTGACCGCAGACGAGCTGGTTGTCAGGGACGGCAGCCTGGACCTGGCAGAAAAAACAAGGGTCAAAATACCTGGAGTGTAAATTTTTCAAAAAATTATTGACTTCCCTGTGAGAATAATTGGAGATACTTGTCCAATAAATCGCAAGTTAATGAAAGGATGTCCTTTAAGGCATCCTTTCATACTATGGTGAAATTTATGTACTGCATCGTTGCCATAGATTAGATTAGATTAGATTAGCTCCGGCCAGTAGCGCTCTTGATACCGCCGGACATTGCTGACGGCGCTTTTGACAGCTGTCTTCACCATCAGGTCCTCTTCCAATGTATGAGCTTCTTTGAAATCCCACTTGACCATGGTATTAATTACCGCCATCACGCCTTCTGCGAGGGCCTGCAAATTATAACCACCCTCCAGTACAAAAACCGTGGCGCCGCCACAGCACCTGCCGGCTATTTCCAGGACTACCGCCGCCAACCTCGAGTAGCCAGGTCCGAATATATTCATCTGCCCGATGGGATCTTTAGCGTGAGTATCCATCCCGGCTGATACCAAAACAAGTTCGGGTTTATATGCATGAGCCACGGGCTGCAGGATCTGCCGGAAGACATATTCATAATCGTCGTCACTGCATCTCCTGGGAAGGGGAACATTGATATTAAAACCCGCGCCTGCCCCTTTGCCTGCTTGGTCGATTTGACCGGTGCCGGGATAATTACCATCCCGGTGCACAGAGAAATAGAGGACTGAATTGTCGTTATAAAATATTTCTTCCGTGCCGTTGCCATGATGTTCGTCCCAGTCAACCACCAGGATCCTGCTCAGGCCATACTTTTTAGCCGCATAGCGCGCACATATCGCAACATTGTTAAAAAAGCAAAACCCCATTGCCTCCCCCGGCCTGGCATGATGTCCGGGCGGACGCACTAGCGCGTAGGAACCTTCAACCTTTCTTTCCAGCACCGCATCAACAGCTGCCAGAGTGCCGCCTGCTGCCAGCAAAGCTGTATTAAAGGTGCCGCGGGAAACAATATTGTCAGGGCCGTAGCTGCCGCCACCCCGGTTGGAATAATCCCTGAGCCTGGCAATGTATTCGGGTATGTGGACCAGTTCTATCTCGTCCAAACTGGCTAGACGCGGCTTAATAGCGATAATTTTTTCCAGCATGCCGGCTTTTTTCAAAATGCTGTAGATATAAGCAACCCGGTCACCATTTTCCGGATGCCCGCCCGTGTTGTGGTTCAAATAAGCCGGGTCATAAATGAGACCAGTCCGCAAAAAAACACCTCCAAAAAACAAGGTAAATCTAAAAATATTTAGATCAGCAGGCGGCATGGATTCTGTTTCGTAGCATCTTCTGTTTTATTTTAGAACTCTTTACTTTTTGCAGATATTAAGTTCCTCAGCATCGTCTATCAGGCAAAGCGATGCAACCTTGATCCCCTCAATTTTTTTGAGATCTTTTTCTAAGCGGTTTAGTTCTTCAGAAGTCGCCATTAATGTCAGGTTGATCAGCCCTCTGTCACAGCCGGAATAAGGAATACCGCTGCGGTGCAGGATGAGTGTGCCGTACCCTGATAAAACCTTCTGAACATCCGGCGCCTGGTGTGACTTTTCATTAACAAGCATACCAACAATACAGATTTTTTTCTTCACAGCCAACCCTCCATTTAAAAGTGTAAATCTTTTAAATTATTCTTTTTTGCTGTTTCTTAATGGCCGCCTGCAAAAACAATACAGCATGTGCCGCATAGATTCTTATGCTCTCCCTAGATAAAGTCTATTAACGTTGTTTCCCTCCCTGTTCGCTCTCCCTTTTCCCGTAAGGAAGCGGAATAAATTGCACTGACGGCCGACGCTGGGCAGGCTGCGGATATAGGTCCATTAATGAGTATATATCCTCCACCAGTCCAACCTTGACCGGAAGCCCCATTTTTTTGAGCTGATCACTGTCGATCGGATAGTCATGAGTCCAGTTACCACTTGTGAGCAACTCCGCCAGTACCTTTGCACTTGCTTTCTCCATCTTGTCTTCCAGTAGGTAATAAACAAAATCCCTTACCTGGGTCATAGCCTTAGAAGCCATTTCCGCCATCATCATGGTCCTGTCATCTATCTCATTCTTGTCCTTCTGGCGGAGGACATCAAGGATGGATACTGCGGGGAATTCACCCAGTTGAGGGTCCACCGGCCCCAAAACTGCGTTATCGTCCATTGCTATCTCATCCGCGGCCAGTGATATCATCGTTCCACCAGACATTGCATAGTGAGGAACGAACACCGTAACTTTGGCCGGATGCTTTTGCAGTGCCCTGGCAATCTGCTCGGAAGCAAGGACAAGGCCTCCTGGTGTATGCAATAACAGGTCGATGGGCATGTCATCCGGTGTCAGCCGAATAGCCCGCAAGATAGCCTCAGAGTCCTCTATGTTTATGTACTTTGATAGTGGTATACCCAGCAGACTCAGCAGTTCCTGCCTGTGAATCAGTGTGATCAGTCTCGACTTACGGCTGATCTCAATCTTGCGAATCAGCCTCACCCTCATAATCTCTAGACGCTGCTGTTTTAAGACAGGCAAAAAAGCCATCATCAAAAAAAGTATCCACATAATCTCCGATAGACTAAACTGCATATTCTGTAACACCTCCATCATTTTATTCTATCCTTTTTATATTAAATTTTTAGTTACAATCAATTAAAAAATTATTAAATTATTCTTAACAGTAATTTAATATAGGCAGTTTTTCTTAACATAGATTTAACATTTAGAACTCTTAGATATGTTAAGATGTCAGAGGGACTAGAACAACCTATATTCTCAATGATTTGTATTCAGGCAAGAAGCCTCATGTTCGTAAACTTGAGTATAAAAAAATATTAAATTCTGAGGTGTTAATATGTTCCCAAGAAAAAAAGACCCATTTTTTGAATACTTCGTATTAGTGGTCGACAACATGATTCTGGCCTCAAAAGTTTTCCGGGAAGAACTGAACAACCTGGAAGACGCTGAAAAATTCGCCATTCAAATGAAGTCTATTGAATCCCAAGGAGACCAGTATACCCATGCAGTAATCAAAGAGCTGAACAACACTTTTATCACGCCCCTGGACAGGGAAGATATCCTCGGCCTCACGATCAAACTTGACGATGTACTGGATCTATTGGAAGCCTGCGCCTGGAGTTTCGACCTCTTCAATGTTATAGAGGTCGATGACTTCATGAAACTTTTTGCCAGAAACATTGAGATGTGCACCCAGGAAATATCCTTAGCCATCAACTGCCTGGTAGATAAAAAACTGAAAGAAATGCCGATCCACACTCATAAAATCAATGACCTGGAAAATGTCGCTGACGATCTCCTCAGGGACAGCCTGAAAACCCTGTTCTCCAGCTGCACTGACCAGATAGAGATTATTAAAAGAAAAGAAATATATTACATGATGGAGGAAGTTTCCGATGCCTGTGAGGATGTGGCGGATATACTGGAAGGTATTATTATGCGAAATTCTTAAGGGGAGTTAAAATGTTTGATCCAGTAATTGTCCAGATGGCCATTGTTGTTGTCCTGGCGCTGTCCTTTGACTTCATCAACGGTTTTCACGATACGGCAAACACCATAGCTACCTCAATCTCGACCAAGGCCCTGCCGGCTAGGGTAGCGATTATATTTTCTGCTTTCATGAACCTGCTTGGCGCGATGGCCTTTACCGGTGTGGCTAAAACAATCGGCGGGAAAATTGCCGATCCGCTGAAGCTCGAGCACGGCATGATCATCGTAGCGGCCGCGCTGGTAGCTGCTATAGCCTGGAACCTGGTTACCTGGTATTTTGGCATACCCAGCAGCTCATCTCATGCTCTGATCGGCTCTTTAGCTGGTTCGGTGATCGCGGCGGAAGGGATAATGGCAGTAAATTATGCTGGGTTTATCACAATTCTGGAAGCCCTGCTTTTATCGCCAGTTATTGCATTTATTATAGGTTACTTGATTATGAGTCTAATCAGGAAAGTATTCAAGAACAGCAATCCAGGTAAAATGAACCGTAATTTTCGCACCCTGCAAATATTTACTGCTGCCTGGCAGGCCTTTAGTCACGGCACCAACGACGCTCAAAAATCTATGGGCATCATCACTTTCGCCCTGGTTGCCGGTGGATTCCAAGCTAATCTGGACGTGCCTTTCTGGGTTAAAGTAACATGCGCGGTGGCTATGGCCTTAGGGACATCTATAGGCGGATACAGAATCATCAAGACAATTGGCACTAGGATTATTAAACTGGAGCCGGCCAGCGGATTTGCGGCAGATGTTTCATCAGCACTGATTATCATCCTGGCCACCCTGATCAAATTGCCGGTCAGCACCACCCACGTCATATCATCCTCAATTATGGGTGTGGGATCGGCCAAGCGTTTATCCTCAGTCCGCTGGTCTACAGGCCAGCAGATGGTTGTAGCCTGGGTGATAACATTGCCGGTAACAGCATTTCTCGCTTTTATGATCTATTGGATTGCTTCATTTTTATTTTTATAGTTTTTTATGATTTTCCGCTAATATCAGATACCTGCCCACAGCGCCCCGAAACCGCTCCATTTCCCCCTCTTTTATGAGCCTGAGCGCTCTTGCCGGTGAACCCACAGCAATTGCTCCAGGCGGCACCTCCTGTCCTTGAAGCACCAGGGAGCCAGCCCCCACCACTGCCCCGGCGCCGATGCGGGCACCGTTCATGATCATCGCGCCCATACCGATATAAGCGTCATCTTCAACGATACAGCCATGCAGGACAGCCCTGTGCCCTACTGTCACCCTGTCTCCTACATATAGAGGCGACCCAGCGTGTTCATGCAGGATTGAACCGTCCTGTATATTAGTATCTGCTCCTATTATAATGGAATCATAATCCCCGCGAACAACACAGTTATACCATATGCTTGCGCGCGGGCCTATTTTAACCTTCCCGATCACCACCGCACCAGGTGCTATATAAGCTGATGAGTCTATTACCGGGTACACCCCTTCATAAGGGTAAATCAACAAAGACATCTCCTCTCAGACCAATGAAATGTTATTTAGTTTATGAGTCACTCACATTATTATCCCTTTAAAAAGACTGGCAATCAAGCTTCTGTTTAAAACAACCCCTTACAGATCCAGTTTATGCAAAACAAATTTATTCCAAAAGTGCGAAATATACTATGACCTGCTATAATGTAATTAATACTTCGTTTGGAAGGGGGATTTCATGCCAGCCACCAGGACTGAAAACAATGAAGGTTTGTATAAAGGCTTCACCTTGGATGAGCTTGAAATATTACTGGAAATAAGCAGTATTGTAACATCAAATCTGGATCTTGACGAGATCCTGCAGTCTGTTCACTCTCGCCTGCCAAAACTTATCCAGCATAAAAAAAGCGGTGTCTTTTTCTATCACGAAAGCACAGGCAAAGTAACGATTCACTCAAATATTGGTTTTAGTGAAAGGTTGTTAAAACAATTCAGAGAAAACATATCCAGCCATTTCCTCTTTAAGAAACAGCTTCAGACCAAGAGAGGCTGGCGCTCAACGGACATCTACCCGGTTGAAGAAATTAAAAAGCTCCCCTATTTTCAATCGGCTCTCAGGCGTGACGGCATTCTTTACGAGATCGGAGCCCCAATCCTTTTAGATGAGAATTTCATTGGCGCCATCCACGTCACTCGTCCGGAAAGCAGTGGGGATTTTAGCATAAAAGACCTCCGCATGCTTGAATTGATCTGCAACCAGATCAGTATTGCCTTTAAAAATTCGATTACACATGAAAAAGACCTGAAGGAAAAAGATGACATCATAACATCACTTGAACAGAAGGTAAAACAGGCTGAGCGGCTGGCAGCCCTTGGCAGGGCGGCAGCCATTATCGCCCATGAGGTTAAGAATCCTCTTACCTCGATTAGGGTATCACTTTATTCCATCGAAAAGAAAAACTCCTGGAAGATGGATATCGGTGAGGATTTAAATATTGTCAAAGAGGCAGTCGACAGGGTCAGCAGGACCATGGAAGACCTTCTGCATTTCTCTAGTGATACATACCTGCGATTTGAAGAAATTGACTTAAACGAAATACTAAAGGGATTAGTGTCCGAATACAGAGACAGTCACGGCAAAGATTTTATTATAGAAACATCTTTAAATAAACCAGTTCCCCGCACCCTGGCAGATATTGAAAAACTCAAAGAAATATTCGGCAACCTGCTATTAAATGCTCTTGCAGCATCCGAAAGCGGCGGGACTGTGCGGGTATCTACCAACCACTTATTTGACCAGGTAGTGGTTACTATTGAAGACTGGGGATGCGGTATCCCATCCGGTATCCAACAAAAAATATTCGAGCCCTTTTTTACAACCAAACAAAGCGGCACTGGCCTTGGCCTGGCCATAGCCAAAAAAAACATCGAAGCTCACCGCGGCTCAATTAAAGTTGAAAGCGAACCGGGCTGGGGCACCAAATTCATGGTAGTTCTGCCAGTTTACAACCAGGCCCGGCATGGTGATTCAGATGAATGAGTTCTTAACAAATGAAATACGCTTGCTGCTGGTAGATGATGACCCGCTGGTACGCCGAAGCCTGAGGATGCTGTTTGAGCTGCATGATATTTCCGTGATTGGAGAGGCTACCAACGGCGAAGAAGCTATCGAGTCCATTGCCAAACTTAAACCAACGATGGTCTTAATGGATGTGAATATGCCTAAAATGGATGGCATCCGGGCGGCAAGAGTAATTAAATCAAAAAACCCGGGCATCCAGGTTATAATTCTGACCGTCAGCAACCAGCATGACAAAGTAGTGCAGGCAATCCGTGACGGGTGTTCGGCTTATGTCTTAAAGGACAGTCCGGCCGAGCAGCTGATCGAGATCGTAGAAAGCGTTGCAGAAGGCCGCTACTTCGTAGATACCGCCATCGCCAACGATCTTCTGGTGAACTTGGTGCAGGGCACTCCCCACTACCAGATGCAAAAAACCCCCTCCCTATTAACTGTCCGAGAAAAAGAAGTACTTCAGTTAATTGTTAACGGCCACAGCAACAAGGAAATTGCAGGCAAATTAAATATTACCCTGCGTACCGTGAAAGCTCATGTCAGCAGTATTTTAATCAAGCTGGACGTAAATGACCGCACCCAGGCTGCTGTAATGGCCCTCCAGGAAAGGCTGGTAGATACCACCGGATAGGATGCAACATAAATAATTAAGTCATAAAGCAACTCTCTTGAACAGCTGCTTACAAAAAAAGTGCGCCTTTTGCCAAGGCGCAGGTGAGTAGGGGGTAGTTATTCTTTAAATGTTTTAAGCCTGTATTATGGGCTTTTTTTCTTTAGTTAGATTTATCCTGTATTTATAACACCTCCGATGTAAAATTTTATAATCTATAATTTTATAATAGTTTAATTATTTTTTAATAACTCTCTTCAGGAAGTAACCTTCGGCGTCAATAACATCCCGGAGAAGTCTGAGGTCCTCATCAGTCGGTTCAACCATTTCCTTCACATCCGAAGGGATAATTAACTCAAAGTCCACCAGATCCTGTATTTCAGCCGGCGTCCGGCCAGGTTTTACTTCCAGGAGCTTCATCCTTCTGGTTGCCTCATCAAAGCCGAATAATGCCTGGTTGGTAATAACCCTGTACGGGCCTGAACCCATAACACCAGCCTTATCCATGTAGTCTGGCGACCCATCGCCAAAGCCGATACTCGTTACAAAGTCGAGCTTTTTAACAAATCTCCTTTTCTCCAGAGCCATAATAGAGATGGTTTTTTCACAGTTAGCCGCCATAGCGCCGGCGCCGCCGCTTCCCGGGAACCTGATGCCCGGCTTNNTACATGTCAATCTGGGCGCCGCCGATGAAGGCGAAGTCCGCGCAGCCTCTCTGGGTCAGTTCGAATGCACCGCATAAACCTTTGAGGTAACAGGCCTTGCGGCCCGCCCTGGTGTCACCGACGGATAAAGGCATCCCCATATCCAGAATGGGCGCCAGTGAACCGGCTTCATAAATCATATACAGGTTGGGGGCATGGGTCAGCTGGG
>DHGV01000075.1:0-4605 GCA_002402945.1 Pelotomaculum sp. UBA4789 | reverse complement strand
TTTTTTACCTCCTTGTATAACATTTATTTTATTGAACAATTTATTAGGTCAGGATGATTGGCTGGCCGCCATCCATATCCCTAAGCTTCTTAATGGTCTTGTAACCAATTTTATCGATGAAGTCATCATGGTTTTCACAGCCAAAAATATACTCATTATAATATTTTTTCATTGCATCCTTGCTGCCGGTCTTGCGGAAGTCTTCACAAGCACTCCTGAACATTTTGATGTGGTCCATATCAAACCAGTAATTGCCGTAGCAGGCTCCCGGATGAGCTCCGAATGAAACTTCAGTTACAGTATCCACCACTGGGAACGGAATTTCGGTCAGGTTTGGATAGTTTCTTATATTATCAGAGGGAATAACTTTCTCGGTGGTCATAATCGTGGCGTTGGCAGCCTGGGCTATTTCCGGGCAGGTGCAATGAGCGCCGAAAATCCTGGCGTTGCCGTACATATCCGCGGCTGAAGTATGGACAATGCCCACATCAGGATGGCAGGCCGGGAGCAGGTAAACGTTCCTGCCGGTAAACGGACATTTTATCATTTTGCCCCTGTTAACCAGTTCCATATCCGATCCGCCATGGTCTCTGACCGGGATAAATGGAATCCCCATTGATGCCGCTTTAAACCTGGCGGACATGCCGTAATTCGTATAATCATCCATTTCAATCAGTCCATTGGTCGCCAGGTAGCGAATCAGTGGCGCAATACCGATAATTTCATAACCCCACCAGGCCAATTCAACGCGTTTTACGGAAACACGGTCAGGATCCACAATCATGGCCCCTGCCAGCAGTTCAGGGCAGATAGAGTTTGACTGGAATGACAGGGTAAGATCTTTTGCCCCGTGTCTGATTATTTCATGAATGATAGCAACCGGAACTCTGGTATTGACAAAACCGCCGATGCCCAGGTTAATGCCATTTCTGATATGCTTGGCAACTGCATCTTTCAAAGGCATGGTCTTATCTTTTAAGGCATGCGACTTGTTAACCATCAGCTTCCTTGATTCATCGGGAGTCGGGCCCCAGTATTCAGATTTCTTCTCCTTGTACTGTAAGGTAGATATGTTTTTAATTTTGGAACTTACTTCGCCTATCATTTTTTTACCTCCCCAAAAGTTTTTCTTTTAAAATCTTGTTTTTTTACAGTAGTACTTTTGTTTTGAAGTTTTTAAAAATCACCACCTTCATTCACAATTTGAATAAGTCCGGAAACCCACTTTGTATATGAATAAATAGAACAGCATTTTCCATAATCTTACCTATAATTGTTATTTATAGCAATGTATCGGGTGTACTTGTCCATTGGTACATGTCTCATCTGTATCCATAAGTCGAAACATATTATATGAAACATATAAATATTATTTATTGATGTTGAATATTACGCAAAATTTACAGCTAAATTATTAAAATTTTATTAATATTCTTAATATTTAGTTAATATAATTGATTAAGCATATTTATTCGGTACTAGTACTTTCGATCTCTATGCATATGTATCATTTGAACAATAGATTAGAGTTTATGTGTAAAATAGAATTAGTTTTTAAGGGGGTTATGATTTTACAGAGAAAGAAAAAATTTTCTATCGAAGGAAAAGGAGAGTGAATATGTACTGGACAGGCCTATCACCCGATGAAGCCAGGCAGTTTCTGGCAAACAAGGACAAGTCAAAAAGAGACAAAAGAATAAGCCTGAAAGAGGCAGTCCAAAAGTACGTCAAAGATGGAGACAACCTTGGCATAGCTGGATTTGTTAACGCCAGGCAGCCAATAGCCATCGTGCATGAGATCATCAGGCAGGGAAGAAAAGACTTAACACTATCTTACCAGTCCGCCGGCCTCGCACCTGAATACCTGGCTGGAGCCATGTGTCTGGATGACAGTAAAAACAGCATTAAGAGAATGGAACTTGCCTATATGGCTCATGAAGCATTCGGCATTTCACCGTTGCTGCGTTATATGACTGAGAATTCTTTGATTGAACTTGAAGACTGGAGCAACTACAACATGTCCGCCCGTTTCAAAGCAGGTTCCATGGGGCTGCCTTTCATCCCCTGCCGCAGCCCAATGGGCAGTGACATGCTTAAGGCTAACCGGGCTGTGGTTCAGGACTGCCCGTTTACCAACAGGCCGATCATGCTTCTGCCGGCCTCCCACCCGAACGTCGCGCTCGTTCACGTTCAGGAAGCTGACATTTACGGCAACTGCCGGATCCAGGGACCGCTCTTCACCTGTCCTGAAATTGCCATGGCTGCCGCACATACTATTGTCACCTGTGACCGTCTGATTGAAAGCGATGATATGACTCGCTACCCGAACAGGATCAGCATCCCGTTCTTCGCAGTCGACGCGGTTATTGAAGTACCTTACGGCGCATACCCAGGCAACAGCGGCGGGCTTTACTATTATGATGAAAAACATATCCCCGAGTTCAGGGGCGCCTGTGAAAAATTCCGCAAGGGCGATCGTGCCCCACTCCAGGAATACTATGATAAGTATATCTTTGGTGCGGAAAACACAACCGAGTTCATCAACAAGATCCCGCTGAGCCAAATTCAGTATGTAGAGAAAATCGAGCCCGGCATTCGGCTTGACGCAGCCTACACGGTATTAGGAAGTTAGGAGGTGGAAAACTGTGGCTAAATATTCTGAGGACTTTACACCCCAAGAGATGATCGTCGTGGCAGGGTCAAGGACCCTGATCGATAATAAAGTGGTATTTGCAGGCACTGGCCTGCCGATGGTGGCTATCACCCTGGCCCAGCTGACTCATGGCCCAGGTATTGTCCCGGTGTTTGAAGCCGGCGCTGTGGGCCCGGAACTATCCCGCGGCCTGCCACTATCAGTAGGTGGTTCCAGGACTACTTACAAGGCTAACTACCTGCTTGGTCTTAACTCAGCTTTTGAACTGACCCAACGCGGTTTTTGCGACTTCGGGTTCATCGGCGGCGCCGAGATTGACCCTTACGGCAACCTGAATTCAACCATGATGGGTTCGTTCCCGGAGGGCTACCAGAAGCCCAAAACCCGCCTTCCCGGCAGCGGCGGCGCCAGCGACATGGCCTGCTCATGTGAGCGTACCATCATCATTATGGTGCACGAGCCAAGGCGTTTCAACGAGAAAATTGACTATATCACCAGCCCCGGCTACCTGGATGGATCCCCAAATGCCCGGTGGCGTGCCGGCATGGCCGGACATGGCCCATACAGGGTCATCACTACCAAGGCCATTATGGGCTTTGATGATGAAACCAAGCGGATGAAACTCATCGCGACCCTGCCTGGCGAGACCATCAAGAGCGTCCAGGAAGCAACCGGGTTCGAACTGATAATCCCTGATGATGTATATGCCTTTGAACCACCCACGGTTGAAGAGGTCCGCCTGATCCGGGAAGTCATTGATCCCAAAGGCTATTTCGTGAGAAAGAAAATAAAAGAATAAGATTAAAGGAATATTATTTAAAAAATTCTAATGTAATTTTTACCCCCTGATCATCCGCGCCTTGGCAAAAGGCGCGTTTTTTTTGCAATTTTTTTAACTGAATCAATTACTTTTTTAAACTTCTTAAAAGAGAGGTTGCATGCCTGGCCCTGTGGATATATTATTTAAATCAAAGCATCATAAAATACATTGCAAAACCCGTGCGGATGGAGGTCAACCAAGATGAGCAGCTCTGCATTTGAATGCCCCCGCTGCCGCCGTGAATGTCTTATAGCCGGGGATGGCAAAGTCCTCTGCCATTCATGTGGATATGAGGCCCTGGTACCAGTGTATGAATGTCCCAAATGCGGCAAGCAGGCGCTGGTATTACCTGACAAAGCCGGCATCAGCATGGTTAATCAATTTTCTTGTTTTTCATGCGGCAGCCAGTGGAAAGAAAATGAACTGGAGCGCTGCCCGGAGTGTTACCAGTGGAAGCCCGGCGGAGAGTTCGAAGAGCTGATCATCTGCCGCAGTTCTGTAGGTTTCTATGTCTGCCGTGCCTGTTATGAAAATATTTTTCAGTAGGCCAAATTTATATTACATTCTCTTAAAAATATCTTCAGTAGCAATTGGACAAAAAGAACTCTGAGCTTGCGCTCTAAGTTCATCACCAGGAATTGCAGGGAAATGACACTTTCAGCCGTTTCTTTTAACCTGGCACAGATTCGGGATAGGCCATACTTTCTTTTGCCTTCCCCAAACTTTTCCTCCACAGCATTACGTTCTTGAGCATCTAATCTTTCGATTCTTTTCTCTGCTTTTTTCATGAGCAACTTTGCCGGCGGTCTTCCCAACTTTGGCCCACTCAATCGGATCCCATGCTCTTTACAGTAAGCCGGATTATCTCGGTTGCGATAGATCCGGTCTGCCAAAACTGCTTCGGGATAACAGCTATTGCGTTGTTTGAAGTTTTCGACTGACTCGATCAGGGTTGTTGCTTCGTTGTATGGATCCCAGGATAGCTTTTCGATTCTGCTGTAGCCATTTTCTAAACTTATGGCCACTTTGGCTCCAAACTCTACGGCAGCTCCGGCTTTTCCCCGCACGATAGGCCTGACATGCGGCTGGTAAAGATTTACGATTCGATCAGGAATCCGGTGGCTTTTTGTTT
>DHGV01000049.1:17732-62842 GCA_002402945.1 Pelotomaculum sp. UBA4789 | reverse complement strand
TGGGGGATATTATACCTAAGCCCATTACTTTCTGCAGCCTTTTTGTTGTTCTTAAAGGATTTGCCTTTTAATGCCGGTCGCCTGGCAGCTCAGGCGCTTGCTATTCCGTTCGCTGCGCAGTTGGCTACCGTACCGCTGGTGGCCTGGTATTATAACCTTTTACCGCTTGTATCAATACCTGCCAACCTTTTGGCAGCGCCTCTGAGCGGCTTGATCATGTTTTTCGGATTGTCTGCCTCTCTCTTGGGTCTGCTTTGGCTCCCCCTGGCCGCTCTGGTAAATGTGGGTACCGGAATAATTCTGGATATGTTCATGGCAGCGGTTGGTTTCTTCCAAAGTCTGCCAGGAGCTGTTTTTTACCTTTCTACACCCCCCGTATTTCTGGCTGCTGCCTGGTATGGCGGTCTGCTTGCTGTCGCCTGGTTGTGTTCAGGACGCTGCGCTCCTGAAGTTATGCGTCATTTAAAAAAATGGGTTTTTGCCGCTGTCTTCCTGGCAGCGGCTGTGGTTTTAGTCTGGTGGCCCTGGAAAAGCGATCATTTGCTGAAGGTCCATTTCATTGATGTCGGGCAGGGTGACAGTATCCTGGTACAGTCTCCCGGCGGAAAGAACATGCTGATTGACACCGGCGGCAGAACAGATGAATTGACTACCGGCGCCGGTACCGGGGACCAGGTGTTAGAACCATATCTCAGGAAAAATGGTGTGCAGCGTATTGAAGTTTTAGTATTGACTCATCCCCACGAAGATCATTGCGGGGGGGCTGTTTCGCTGATAAAAAGATTCCCTGTGTCATTGGCGCTGGTTTCATGTTTGGGTGAAGAAAACATTGACGAGGAAAATACTGGTGAGGAGATGGCTGAAACAGTGAGCGCAGCTGGGAGCAACATAGAAGAGGGCGTTGATCCCGCTTACACAAAACTGGTGAACGGAATGGCGGCGCGGGGCATTCCGGTATCTGCCGCCGCCGCCGGTGATGTGATCAGGCTTGATAGTGATTTAAAAATTGAAGTCCTGTCACCCGTAGAAATTAAGGCCGGCGAGTCTGGATCTGATACGAACAACAACTCCCTGGTAGTTAAGGTTACATATGGCCAAAGGTCATTTATCTTTACAGGTGACGCGGAAATTGAGGAGCAGAGAGATTTAATCAGAGAAAAGTGTGATCTGCAGGCTGATATTTTGAAAGTGCCGCATCATGGCAGCCGTTTCCTGCTTCCGGAACTGCTCGAGCAGGTTGATGCCGAAGCGGCGGTTATCTCAGTTGGCGCCCGCAATACATTTGGTCACCCTGCTTATGACACGCTGGACATGTTAAATCTTTCCGGGACACAAGTTTACCGTACCGACCTGGACGGCGCGGTTATTGTGCAGACAGACGGGAATAATTTAGAAATCTGCAGGGGAAAGGAAAGCAGGTAAGTATATATACATATATACTGTTAAGGGGGTTGTGCTAATGGCATTAATATTTGCTTTGCTGGTTTTTGGCTCCGCGGCGCTGTCCTTTATGATTTCTTGGCAGATCAGGTATATCCAGCCGGAGTTTGGCCAGGTTTTGCGATACAACCTCATGATGCTGCCCTTGATTTTGGCTGCCAATGTTGCGCTTGCCACAGCTTTTATCCGCGGCAATGCGGTGTTGAAAAACCTGCCGCTGCTGGCTGCGGCCCAGTCTTTTATCTATTATATGTTCATTGTAGCCTTTTCTGTTTTTCTGGTTGGTGAAAAGGTACCTCTGGGCAGGGCTGTAGCTGGTTTTGGGTTGATAGCGGCAGGTGTGTGGATTTTAAAAAAATAATATTATCAAAATGGGCCATATGTTAAAATTATAATGAAAAACAATTTTGCAGAGCGAGGCGGGAGGCATGGATATATTTGCATCAATTGCTGAGGGCAAAATACGTGAGGCTATGCTGAACGGTGAATTTGACAACCTGCCCAACAAAGGAAAACCCTTAAATCTGGATGACATGGCGCATATCCCAGAGGAGCTGCGGGCTGGATACTCTATACTCAAAAACGCCGGGGTACTGCCTGAAGAGCTGGAGTTAAAAAAAGAAATAGTCTCTCTGCAAAAACTGGTTGACAGCTGCCACGAAGAAAGTGATAAAGGCACACTGCAAAAAAAGCTAACCTACAAAATGCTTAGGTTCGATATTTTAATGGAAAAAAGGGCATTGAATTTTGCCCTGGGGGCTTACAAAAATAAAATATATAACAAGTTGGCGGGATATTAATTTGTCCGGAGGCCCATTTCCTGCTTTGACATAAAATTATTGTATCAAAAAGCACAATATTTTTTTTCACAATAGATTACATATTTTTCATAATACGACATATTTTTCAACTAAAAAATGTTATAATCAAATTATACATATATTATAAAATAAGTAAACTTTTAATTAATGAATAAAATAATCTATTGCAAAGCATGGTAAACAAAAAGATGAGTTTAAGTATGCTCCCTTATCTTGTTTTTTTAATTGGACTTGTTTGGGGAAGTTTTTTTAATGTGTGCATATACCGCATACCCAGAGGCGAGTCAATCTTATTTCCATATTCCCGCTGTCCATGCTGCAGGAACAGGATAAAAGCCAGGGATCTGGTTCCGCTGTTAAATTATCTCTGGCTGAAAGCGCGGTGTCGTTATTGCGGCATTATTATCAGCCCGATGCAGCCTTTCATTGAGCTCCTTACCGGGCTTATCTT
The DNA here is from genome assembly GCA_002402945.1 of Pelotomaculum sp. UBA4789. Classification (GTDB taxonomy): domain Bacteria; phylum Bacillota; class Desulfotomaculia; order Desulfotomaculales; family Pelotomaculaceae; genus Syntrophopropionicum. The sequence goes on along the minus strand of DHGV01000049.1, from coordinate 60,130 downwards.
TACGGCAGCATACCTGCGCTTCGGCTTATCAACCATGCTGATAAAAGCACTATTTTTGATTTCAGTGCTGTTAGTGATTTCATGTATTGACTTGAAACATTATATTATACCAGACAAGATCATAATATTTGCCCTGTCCGGCGGGGCAGTTCTTGTCATTTTATGCCATGACCCTGCCATAGAATCAGCCCTGGCAGGTTCTGTCTTGTCTGCATTGTTTCTGCTGGCCCTGGCCTTGATCAGCCATGGCGGCATGGGCGGCGGAGATATCAAGCTTGCTGCCGTAATCGGGCTGTGCCTCGGTTGGCCAAGCGGCTTATTTGCTGTAATACTGGGGTGCCTGCTCGCGGGCCTGTGCGGGTTAGCGCTGGTTTTGATCAGGGTGAAAAGCAGGAAGGATGCAATTCCTTTTTCCCCCTTTTTATCTGCAGGGACATTGCTGATGCTTCACAGCGGCAGCGATATTATGTACTGGTACTTCTGCACTGCTTTATTTACATAATAAAACTCGCGAAAAAAACATCTTCCAGCTTTGAATTAATTAAATTTGGTGAGGTTAGGCTTGTGAGCAGCAAGAAACAAATGTTGGGTGACAGGCTCCTTGATCAAGGACACATAACCAGGAAGCAACTGGCTGAAGCATTGATTGCGCAGTCAAAGGAAGGCGGGCTTCTGGGCGGTATTCTGGTGGAGATGGAAATAATCACCGAGGAGGTTCTGGCTGCGGTATTGGGCTGCAGCGAGACAGCGGCGGCAAACAGTATCGATAAAAGTATTCTCAGCGCCATCCCGGAGCATTTAATGCGAAAGCACAGGATGTTTCCTGTCAGAATTGCAGAAAATCGTTTATACGTAGCTATGACAGAACCATTTAATATTTTGGCTATTGACGATCTAAGGCTGTTCACCGGTTATGATATAGAGCCTCTGGCGACCGCTGAAAAAGAAATAAACCTGCTCATTGAGAAGCACTTTGGCACACCTGAAGTCGTAATGGCGATGCAGGATCTGGGGATAGAACCAGAAGCCGGCGAAGGGGATGAAATAGTAAAAAATGTTTTCATTGATGAGGCGCCGGTGATCAGGCTGGTCAACTCGATCATCACCCGGGCCATAGATGAAGAGGCCAGCGATATTCACATTGAGCCTTTTGAACATGCGATCCGCATCCGCTACCGGATTGACGGTTTTCTAACGGAAATAATGAACCTGCCGCCCAGGATGATTTTCCCGATTGTCTCACGCATAAAAGTTATGTCCAACCTCGATATTGCCGAGCGCCGTCTCCCTCAGGATGGGAGGATTCCATTAAAACTGCCCGGCTGTGCCATTGACCTGAGGATTTCCACGATGCCTACCATGTTTGGTGAAAAAGTTGTCATTAGGATATTAAATAAAGGAAACGCCAGGAAGTACACCTTAAAACAGCTGGGTTTATCCGGCAGCAACCTCAGTCGTTTTCTTGACTTTGTCAGGGCCCCGCACGGCCTGCTGCTGGTGACAGGACCGACAGGGAGCGGCAAGACAACAACACTTTATACAGTTTTAAATGAGATAAATAACATCGAAAAAAACATTGTGACGATAGAAGATCCGGTGGAATATGTGCTGGAAGGGATAAACCAGGCCCAGGTAAATGATAAGGCGGGGATCACATTCATTAATTTTCTGCGTTCTGTTCTGAGGCAGGATCCGGATGTTATTATGATCGGCGAAATAAGAGATGCCCAGACTGCAGAAATTGCCGTACAAGCTGCCGTTACCGGCCATCTTGTACTTTCAACTATTCATACTAACAGCGCGCCGGGTGCTGTCACCAGGCTGATCAATATGGGGATAGCCCCTTATATGGTGGCATCCTCGGTGATGGGTGTTGTCGCTCAGCGCCTGGTGCGCCGTATTTGTGCAAACTGTAAACAAAAACACATACCGGACAACAGCGAAACCGTCTTTTCCGGCCTTGGCCACGATAGTATCCTTTTTTCCGGCAAGGGCTGTGAGATATGCGGCTTTACGGGGTACAAGGACCGTATTGCTCTATACGAAGTGATGAAAATGACTCCGCCGCTTCAGAGCATTATTCTGAAAAATGCCTCGACAGAAGAAATCAGGGCGGAGGCTGTTCGCGAGGGGATGACAACCCTAAAAGCTGACGGCCTTAAAAAGGCTGTCAATGGGCTAAGCACTGTAAAGGAAATTATGCGGACCTGTTTCAGAGAATAAAAAAATAACAGGAAAACTATCAAGCGCCGGGGGTAGTTGAAATGCCTCAAATTTTCAGGTACAAGGCCAGGAATATGTCTGGCAAATTGATCAGCGGTAAGGTCAGGTGCGACAGCCCAGGTGGTGTAGCCGCACTTTTACGCGAGAAAAACTGTTTTGCTGTTGATATCCAGCCTGATCGAAGCGTCAATTTCAATGTTAAAAAGATCATCGACGTTAAAATTGATATTAAGAGCATGGCGGTTTTATGCCGCCAGTTTTCCGCTATGTTAGAGGCAGGGATACCGCTTCTCAGATGTCTCGGTACGCTCAAAACGCAAACAGAGAATAAACGTCTGTCAAAAATACTGCAGGAAGTAATGGTCTGCATAGAAAAAGGAACGGGCCTGAGCAAAGCCTTCAGTGCGCATAGGGTAAGCCTGCCAGAAATTTTTATTAACCTGGTTGCGGCAGGTGAGGCTAGCGGCAATCTGGATCAGGTTATGGCATACTTGACAACACAGTTCGAAAAGGAGCACCGCACAAGGGAAAAGATCAAATCAGCAATGACCTACCCACTGCTGGTGGCAGTGATGGTTTTTGTCTCTGTAGCTGCCCTGATGGTTTTTGTTGTCCCTGTTTTTGCCGGTGTGTTTGATGCCATGGGCGCCGAACTGCCTCTGCCGACCAGGATCGTCATCGGCCTCAGCAGTATGCTGGCGGGGCACTGGTACCAGTTTCTGCTTGCAGCGGCAGCGGTGTTTCTGGTGCTAAAGCGTATCAGCGCCAAAAACGACTCCAGCATGGTTTTAACCCGGATGGTCCTGAAGATGCCCTTGCTGGGGAAGCTGACGCGTCAGATGATAATTGCCAGGTTCACCCGTACCCTTGCCACTCTCCTAATGAGCGGCATGCCGCTGGTACAGTCCCTGGAAATTGTTGAAGACACGTCCGGCAGCCGCCTGGTGGCAAAAGAGATCAGGCAGGCCAGGATTAGCATCAGCGAGGGGGGGAAACTGGCTTCTGCGCTTGGGAGAAGCGCCCTTTTTCCCCCCATGGTTGTGCAGATGATCACCGTAGGTGAGGAAGCGGGCGGGATCAGCAGTATGTTAGAGCGTCTGGCTGTATTTTACGAAGAAGAAGTTGAAAGCCTTTACAGCAGCCTCTCCAGTGTGATCGAACCGCTTATGATCGCGTTCATGGGCTTGATGGTCGCCTTTATTGCTCTTTCCATCTACCTGCCGCTGTTCGGCATGGCCGATGTCATGCAGGTTGGTACTGAGGCGGCTGGAGGGATGTGAAAAAACGGCAGGGAGGAGGTGATAAAGTGATCAAAAGATTATTGCGCAGCGAAAAAGGATTTACCATGGTCGAGATGATGGTAGTCCTGATCATCATCGCTGTGCTCATCGCGGGCGGGATAAAATTTTACTTGGGCTACATAGAAAATGCAAAAGTGACCAAGGCGAAAGCGCAGATCAGCACAATGCAGGCGGCGCTGGATACCTATTTCGCTGAAAACGGCTCTTATCCCACCGATTCAACGCTTGATGGGTTGAAAGCCAAAATGTTAAACGCCGGACTAATTGTAACAGCAACACCGGCTGACGGGACTGCCGGCCAGGATGGTACCCTTAGCGTGACCGACCCCTGGGGCGCAGCAAGCAACTACTTATATCATTCCACAGACGGCATCAGTTATTATGTCAGGTCAGGTAATGAAAATGTGCAAAATCAGGATAATACCGCTGTCTTCGGGAATGGGAGTGCAGGATCATCTAACGCACCTGTTGTACAGACAATAACATAGATTTAATAATAACCTGCGGGGGAAAAGCAGCAAGCCTTACCCCCTCTTTTTTTTGAATACGCATGCAGCAACAGTTGTGATATTATATACTGAAAAGCAAAATGATATAATCTTAATTTAAAGTATTGATTTTATTTTTAATTTTTGTGATAATATACACATAAATTTGATATTTTGAAACAGCGTTGTTTCTGATACCTGAAACTGAGCAGTTTCTGCGAGGTGACGCAGCCTCATGTCGGTTATTTAAGATAACCGGGGTGAGGTTTTTTTATTTTCAGGGCAGGAAAGGAGGTAATATTTCTTTTTTTATAGATCCCTTTTAAGAATTTAGAACATAAGTGCAGGAGGTCAGTTAATGAAAACCGCAAAGGATGTCCTGGCATTTGCCAAGGAAAAAGATGTTAAGATGGTTGATGTGAAATTTATCGATTTACCAGGTATGTGGCAGCATTTCTCCGTACCAATTCAGGAGTTTGACGAAAACACTTTCAAAGAAGGGCTTGGTTTCGACGGTTCCAGCGTTCGCGGCTTCAGGGTAATCAATGAAAGCGATATGATCCTGCTCCCTGATCCTGAAACGGCTTGCATTGATCCATTCTGCAAGGCGCCTACATTAAGCATTATTTGCAATGTGGCAGACCCAGTAACCGGGGAGAGGTATAACCGCGACCCACGTGGCATCGCCCAGAGAGCAGAGGCATATTTAAAATCTACCGGTATTGCCGACCAGAGTTTCTGGGGGCCCGAGGCGGAATTCTTTATTTTTGATGGGATAAGGTTTGACCAAAATCAACATTCCGGCTATTACTTTATCGACTCTGAGGAAGGAATTTGGAATTCCGGACGTGTCGAAAGCCCCAACCTGGGTTATAAGCCACGCTACAAGGAAGGCTATTTCCCAGTAGCGCCGACTGATTCCCAGCAGGACCTGCGTACGGAGATGGTCCTGACCATGCTGGAGGTGGGCATTCCGGCGGAATGCCAGCATCACGAAGTCGCCACCGCGGGCCAGGCGGAGATAGACATGAAATATGGACCACTTGTTCAAATGGCTGACCAGCTTATGATGTTTAAATACATTGTAAAAAACACAGCCAAAAAATATAACAAAACTGCAACATTTATGCCAAAGCCGCTCTTTCAGGATAACGGTACCGGCATGCACGTGCACCAGAGCTTGTGGAAAGGCGGCAAACCCCTATTCTTCGATCCCAATGGATACGCCAAACTGAGTGAGACAGCTCTATATTATATTGGTGGGATGCTGAAGCACGCGCGTGCGCTTACCGCTATCACCAACCCCACCACCAACTCTTATAAGAGGCTTGTGCCGGGTTACGAGGCGCCTGTAAACCTTGTATACTCCCAGCGCAACAGGAGCGCCGCGGTCCGCATCCCGATGTACTCCGCTAACCCGAAAACCAAGAGGATCGAGTTCCGCCCTCCCGACTCGTCGTGCAACCCATACATGGCCTTTGCGGCCATGCTCATGGCCGGTCTTGACGGGATCAAGGACAAGATTTACCCGGGCGAACCTTTAGACAAAGATATATTTGATCTGCCGTCAGATGAAGCCAGAAATATCCGCTCAGTGCCCGCATCATTGGATGAGGCGATGAAATGCCTGCAGGAAGATCAAGAGTTCCTGCTGCAGGGCGGGGTTTTTGATAAAGATATTTTGGAAACCTGGATTGATTACAAACTGACCAGGGAATTCGACGCAATCAGGTTGAGACCGCACCCATATGAATTTATGTTATATTACGATATCTAGGGCAGAATACAGTTATTGGCTTGTGGGTTAAGCTGTAAGGATATAAGGCCTGCTATTGCCTTAAAAGGGGATGGTGGCCTTATATCTATATGGCGCTGGGGGGAGTACCTTGCCCGATATAATTGATGAAGTCTTTCAAGACTTTACAAAACATCTTATTTTACCAGGCGAGCACCTGCAGCTAGCGTTGGAAAAAAGCCAGCAGGTCAGTGACTGGGTCAGACAAAAATTTAAATCATCTGGCAGTTTTATTGGCGGAACATACAGAAGAGGGACTGACATGCCCAATGACAGTCTCAAAATTCACCTGTTGCTGAGCCGGAGTTATTTCTATGATTGTGGCGAGAACTCAACAAAGCTGTTATTTTTTCTTAAGAAAAAGCTGTCAGAAGATTACTGCAATCCAGTCATTGACTGTGGCGGTACGGTTATAAAGCTGGTATCAACGCCTGCCCCTGATCTTGACCTGATTCCCACGATTAGACTCAGTAAGGGAGGATACCTCGTTCCGAACGGTTACGGGGGGTGGTGTAAATCTGATGCTGCCAGGGAAGAAACTGTATTTAAAAAGAAAGATAAGGTTTCCGGCGGCAGGTTCTTAAGGCTGGTAAAAATCATAAAGGCTTGGAATATCATGGCCGGTCTGCCTTTTGACGCTTATTTTCTGGAATTAATGGTATATTACAGGGTAAATGACTATTCAAAACGGTACCCCGATCTGGTTTATTCCCTGTTTGTCAGCATGCGACTTTTTATGCCAGATTTTTTAAGCTGTCCGGCCGTAGGCGAGGTTATATCATCAGGTGTTGGTTCGGATGTCAGACAATTGAAGCTGCAAAAAGCTGAAAGCCTTGCCGCTAAAACATTTGAAGAGACTGACCAGGAAAAAGCACTTAAAATATGGCAAGAATTATTAGGTGAAGATTTTGGAAGAGATATCCGATGATGATTTGGTAATATTATTATTATCGTGACAACAAGGCCGCTAATTTTGCTTAATAAATCCAGGAATTCAAAAACAATCCACTGTTCCTGATGTCTCCATATGATATTATTCAGGACACCCACCTTTTTTTAATACCCATTCCTGATCTTAACAAACAATTTACAAACCCCGCTCTGACGGGTTTTTGTGGTGTTTGTCTTTTTTTATAAAATAAACTATACTTGTTTAAAGTAGAGCACAATGGAGGACAGCTATGGAGCTGGCCAAACGTCTGGCTGCGGCAGCTGCATACGTGCCCGCAGGATCAGTTGCCGCTGATATCGGCGCCGATCACGCATATCTTCCAATATTTCTGGTAGAAACAGGCGTCTGCCAGAGGGTGATAGCTACCGAGTTAAGGCCCGGGCCTTTCCATTCAGCGCTCCAAAAAGTTACAGAACACAAGCTTGATCACAGGATTGACCTAAGGCTGGGTGATGGCCTTACTGTCATAGATCCTATTGAAGCAGATGTGCTGGTGCTGGCGGGTATGGGCGGCAATACCATCAGGGAGATCCTTGTCTCATCACCCGGGATTGTAAATAAAGCCAGAAAACTCATCCTGCAGCCGATGGCCGGCCACGGAGATCTCAGGGCTTGGCTGACTGGTAACGGCTGGAAAATAAATGATGAGCAGCTGGTGGAAGAAAACGGCAAAATATACGTTATTATCGCTGCCGTTCCTGGGCGTGAATTGATAAAAGACCCCGTACTGATGGAGTTGGGGCCGCGGCTGGCGGAAAAGAAAGGCCCTCTGTTTAAAAAATACCTGGAGATAATCGCAGGCAGGTACGAACGGGCCCTGGCCGGCATGAAAGAGTCAAAAAGCAATGCAGCTGTATCGAAGGCACTGGAAACCGAAGAAAAACTGGCCGAGATCAGGAGGATTGCAGGTTGTCTGTAAAGTGCAGCAGTATTTTTAGATTAATTGAAGAAACAGCACCCAGCGACTTGGCAGAAAGCTGGGACAACAGCGGCCTCCAGATTGGCGATCCACAGGCTGGAATTGAGAAAGCTCTGCTTACAATTGATGTTAATATTGCAGTTGCACGAGAGGCAGTAGATAATGGAGCGGGATTGATCATCAGCCACCATCCCTTGATGATGAAGCCGCCCCGGACAATCAATATCAGGCAGCCTCTTGGTGAGCTGATCAGCTACCTTATCCGTAATAATATTACAGTTTACGCAGCGCATACCAATCTCGACGCTGCAGTTGGTGGAGTCAACAGCGCTCTCGCCCGCAGGCTTGGCCTAATCAAGCCTGCGGTTTTGCACCAGACCGGATTTTCACAATTTTATAAACTGGTTGTTTTTGTTCCGGTTGGGCATGAAGACAAAGTGCGGAACGCAGTCCTGGAAGCCGGCGCCGGCTGGGTAGGCAACTATAGTAACTGTTCTTTTATGACCAGGGGGGTAGGAACTTTCAAACCCTTAGCGGGTTCTGACCCATACTATGGCAGAACTGGCGAGTTGGAACAGGTGGAAGAGGTAAAAATTGAGACCATCGTCCCAGCCGCAGATTTGAAAAAAGCTGTAGCGGCGATGATTGAAGCCCACCCTTATGAGGAAGTGGCATATGATATACTGCCCCTGGAAAACAGAAATACAGCCACTGGCCTGGGCAGGGTGGGAAAACTTGCGGAACCACTGCTGCTCAGCCAGTTTGCCGGAGTGGTCAAGACCGCGCTCAACCTGTCCGCAGTTCGTTTAGGAGGTATGCCTGACAGTATTGTGAAGACGGTTGCCGTGTGCGGTGGATCAGGCGCGGATCTATGGCCGGAAGCCTTGAACGCGGGCGCAGATATAATTGTCACTGGAGATGTGAAATACCACACGGCCCAGGATATGGCAGCCGCAGGTATGAATTTCATTGACGCAGGACACTACGGCACCGAATGGGTTGTTTTGCCTGTGCTTCTTAAACACCTCACAGATAAGTGCATTGAAACAAATATTAATGTAGAATTGTTATTATCAAAAACCAATACCGACCCTTTCACCTACTTTTAAGATAGGGAGCTGCGCTTCCTATCTTAAATATTTTTAAGGAGATGTTTACATGCCGGATTATAAGCTGCTATTGGAGATCCAGGTTCTGGACGAGCAAAAAAGAGCCCTGGAACAAAAACTGAGAGAGGGACAGACATCAGAGGAGTTAAAATCCCTTAAAGCCGAAATTGAGGCAGGCCGTTCAATATTTAATAAACTAAAGGGAGAATATAGCAATCAGAAAAAAACTCAAAAGACAAAAGAGATGGATGTAGCCATGGCGAGTGAAGAGCTCAATAATCTGGGTCAGAAATTGTACGATGGCTCAATCACTAATGTCAAAGAAATTAATTCAAACAGCAAGAAATTAGAGAGCATAAAGAACAAGATAAAACAGGAAGAGGACTACATACTGGTTTTGATGGAAGAACAGGTAAATCTTCGGGCAAAACTGGAGAAAATGAGTGCTGATCTTAACAGTAAAGCAGAAGATTACCGCAGAAAACACGGCTCCTTATTAGCCAACCAGCAAAGGCTCCAACAGCTTATTGCACAGATCCCTTTGGCCAGGCAAAAACTGCTGGAAAAAATTGATGCAGAAATATTGCACAAGTACATGGATATGAAAAAGAGTTTTGAAGATCCGCTGGCGCGGGTGGAAAAAGGGATATGCATGGGCTGCCGGGTGGGGATTACCTTTAACGAACTGCGTTTATTGAAGCAGGGAGAAGGTTTGGTCTTCTGCAGTCACTGCGGCAGAATGCTTTACTGGGAAAGGCAGGGGTAGCATAATAAATATGTGTATATAGGAATTTTTAATTTCTCATTTAGTTTCCTGAGATGCGCTCATTAGGGCGTGTTTCTTTTTTGTGTAATTTTGCAGGATATGTTCAGTACTGATAACCTTCGAGCTGATCAAACATGTCACTGATACTTTCATAACCTTATACCAAAGTATATAAACTTATACGCTATTAAGGCAGCCAGTTTTATACATATGACCCATTGAGATCTATACCAAGGCAGGATGTTTTACATTCTCGCCAATGATAAATTATACCTGACGGAAAGAAAGCATATTTAGAATTTTTATATTTAATGCAAGCCCAACGCTCAATAAATAACCAGGAATAGGATTAGTACTGTTAAAGTTTTAAATCTAAAAATTTGCCAGGGAGGTGAAAAACAAAATTTAAACACTGTAAATTAAAGCGCATGGGTATGAAACATTAAGACAGAACATTACTATGATTGATATAGGAAGCAGAAAAATATTTTTCGGGGCGGCCGATTCGAAAAATATAACATGGAAGCACAAGAAAAACTCATGGATGATTGGGAAAAAACCTGTTGTCAAAATTATAAAAGCCTGCAGATGACAGAACATGGACTAAGTATTCAGTGGTCCCTGAGGCAAGGCAGGCACCAAAGTTGACGACGCACACAATATACCTACTTTAGATGCTGCAACAATCCGAAAATAAGAACTAGCGTTTCAGATAAGTACCAACTTCAAACAAATCATCTCTCTCTATAATTGCTGCTATAAGAATTAAAGGCGGAAAAACTGAAGCGTTGCAAGCCCCACTTGTCGTTGGCATGATATACAGACCGGCGCTGACGCCGTGAGCAGATATTTGATGGTCCATAAATCAAGCCTTCAGGTTGATACCGGCCTAAAGCGCAGATCGAAGCAAATGGAACGTAAAGCAAACAAAAACCAGCAGATATTTCAGAAAACCTTGAATTCGCCGGGATTTTAAATCACCGCGACATGGACAAAGGCGAAGGGGTGACGGCNNACACCGAAACAGCCAGCCACCCCCCGGGAAGCGACGGCCATGCTGGCCCAGGCGAATAAAGCAGCATAATGTTTGCAGCTTCCAAAAACAGAACCAGAGTTAGAACCAGAATCAAGACCAGAAATGGAATCAGAACCAGTACCAGACCAGAACCGGAATTAAAACCAGGACCAGGTGACCCGTATCACGAGACATAATTTCTGAAGGACCCGTAAAATAGCACATGAAAGCGCTAGAAAAACTAATGGATGATTAAAAAAGAGAAACTATATATGATATGCACCGCCTGCTGCTGACAGAACACGGACTATATAGTATTCAGTGGTCCCTGAGGCAAGGCAGGCACCAAAGTTGACGACTCACACAATATTTGTACTTTATATGCTGTAACAATTCGGACATAAAACATACGCTTTAGAAAAACGCCAACTTCAAACAAAACAGCTCTCAATATAACTACTAAATAAGAATTAGAGGCGGAAAAACTGAAGCGTTGTCATCCACGCCAGTCGTTGACACGATACAAAGCCCGGCTCTGACGCCGTGAGCAGAGATTTGATGGACCCATAGCTTTCAGATTACTTCAGATTACTATAGAACAAAGCGCAGATCGAAGCAAATGGAACGTAAAGCAAACAAAAACCAGCAGATATTTCAGAAAACCTTGAATTCGCCGGGATTTTAAATCACCGCGACATGGACAAAGGCGAAGGGGTGACGGCATACACCGAAACAGCCAGCCACCCCCGGGAAGCGACGGCCATGCTGGCCCAGGCGAATAAAGCAGCATAATGTTTGCAGCTTCCAAAACAATAGTTGTTACCATGAAGCCGGTCCCCTTGGGCCGGCTTTCATGATCATATAAGGGACAAACAACAGACAGCGAATAAGGCTTTGTTCATTATAAAACCTTCAAATGGAGGATTATCTTTATATTTAAAGAATATATCAGTAATATGTGGGGTAAGGCAGGTGGGTAAATAATGAGGTTTATTTATCTTTCAACTACCAAAGAAAAAGGTGATTTTGAAACAATTGAAAAATCGGTTAAATATTTTGAAGCCTTTATCTCAGAACCGGAAAAAGATTTTAATTTCAAAAGCAAAATCAGCAGGAAGAATTTCAGCCTGAATGAAGATATATTTTTTCTAAAAACAGCCAAAAGAAACGGCAAGAACACATATATAGTCGTTGCATATGGCAGGTCCAGCACTGCTATCCTGGCACAAACAAAAACAGGTTACGAAAATTACCCCTATTATTTCAGGCTGGAACCCAAATACATGAAAATATTTCCGGATGGGATAGATATTGAGTATTTTAATAGTTTTATATACGAGAATCAAATCAGGGGGATAACTAAGCCAGATTTTTTTACAAGCAACATCTCATATGGGAGATACATCGGCTCACCGGCCTGGAGATACTTCAAGGGTGAGGACGCAGAGCGTATTATGGTCTGGTTCAAGGATTTTCTATTTAATAATACGGCCTATTTTGTAAACGAACAAAAAAAATTCTGCAATCAAATCAATAATTTATTTTGTGGAGCCATATAGAAAATTTTATGCAAATAACAACGATGGTTTGCACTTTATTTGCAATGACAACGTGGCCAGTCAGTACCGGCAGCTGATGTACCCTGGATAAGGGTGGTTTTATCAGGACCCGGAATTGAAAGAGGTTTGCTGATTATGAAAGAACCCAAAATCAAGCTCCTGGCGGTTATGCAGCACCTGGTCATACTGAACCGGAAAGAAGTCCTGCTGCTTCGTTATTCAGGCTACCGGGGTAAAGGTGTGGAAGGACTTTGGGGACTGCCCGGAGGCCATTATATATCTGGTGACCCCACTGAGGATTTGCTCAGGGAGGTCAGGGAGGAAACGGGCCTCAGCTTGGAAGGAAGCCCTCGTTTGGCGAAGAATTATGTTGTGATGTTTCCGGACGGGATAGAAAGATATGGGGTTTTTTACCTGTATAATTTAAGAAGCGCCGGCAGGCCTGTGGTCACGCTCAGCAGGGAACACACTGAGTACCTTTGGGCGGGACGGGAAGACCTGAATATATCTATAATCAGCCCTTACCAAAGGATGATCGTGGAAGAAACACTGGAGTCAACATATATAATGAATTATTAATCTAATATATTTGAGGAGTCTTAATATGAGCTGGCTGAGAAGATTTTATGATGAACATGCGGCTGTTGATTTTGTTTTAACTAAACTGGAAGGTAATTTAAAAGATATCGAACACGGAGAATCCGGTGCGAATGTAATCTGGGAATTAAAAGAGTTTGCAGAGATTATCAAAAACGTGATCATTCCTCATTTTAAAGCTGAGGAAAAAGAAGTATATCCTAAAGCATCAAAACTGAGTGAGGATAAGGAATTTATAGCAAGCCTTTATGATGAGCATAATTTGCTTTATGATGCCTTTGAAGGATTTATTAACGCCCTGGGCAAAGAAAACCTTGGAGCGGAGCTTCAGCAAGGGGACAAACTGGCACAAATTATCTCCAAATCCAGAAATATCGATAAAATTGAAGTACCCAAAAACCTTGATCAACTGCCGGAAAATCCTGAAATATTAGATGTAGACATAGATGGACTGCTTCATAACGGCTATAAAATTATCAGGTTTTTAGGGAGTCATATACATAAAGAGGAAAAACAGCTCTATGAAATACTGAACAAAAAAAGCACCTGAAAATCATAAAGTAAAACCCGCATCTTGCGGGTTTTTATTTAAAAGAATTTTATTGAAGGATGGAGCAATAACATCTCATTCTTCAGTTCCAATTTAGTTATTTCCAGGTTTTTCGATAAGAAGCTGAGCTTGTTTTGCAGCGCCTTGTTGAAGCCGGGCGTTTTATTGAAGTCCAGCACAAACTTGTCTTCATATATCGATAAATAATTAAACATCTTGATCAGGTCGCCCGGAGCACCGGCGTGAATGGCTTCAGCCTCGTCTATCTCCGCCGCAAGCTTTGCTTTAATGTTGATACCGAAAACCGAAATCGCAGCCGGTTTGAGCAGGATCAGCTCAACGAAGCGGTTAATCTTGTTGAACTCATATTTACCCAGGGAGAACTCAAACTTCAGGTTGACGGGTGTGCCCTCTCCAATCAGGAGCCCTAACGAGGCGCATATAGATCCTTCGCCAACAGTGAATAATATTTCCTTGATGATCTCATTATTATCCAGGGTTTCTTTAATAAATTTATTGATAAACTCCTGATGAACCGTAATTTTGCCGCCCACCAGAGTTTTTAAATTGTCTAATAATTTCATTTCACTATCACTTTCGCTTTAGAGTCCGCGTCAGATAGATGATTCGGCATACATTTTCCAGGCAGGAAGTCCAGTGATAGGCTTCCTCCAGTGTATGGCCGGCGGCAAAGCTGCCGTGCCCGCGCACAATTGCGATTTTATATTTTCTTAATAAAAAGGGCAATTTTTCTTCTACCTCGGGAGACCCGATTGTACATTTTGCACGCAGAACGGGTATCTTGTCCAGTAGAAAGGCGCCCTCGGAATCTATCGGAATTATTTCTTCTTCCAGTAAAGAAATGCTGATGGCATGAACCGGGTGGGCGTGGACTACGGCCAGAGCGGGAGTGCTCCTGTAAACAGCCCGGTGCACTCCGATTTCCATGGAAGCCAGAACGGTATTTGCGTCATTTGTTATGAGCCCAGTTTCTATCAGATCATTCTCCTCAAGATAACCCAACATGGAACCGGTTCTGGTGATGATGATCCGGTCGCCCTGGCGCACACTCAGGTTGCCGCTGTGCGAGTTGTTCAAACCTGTTAGGCAAAGGTCACGCCCGATCCTTTGAAAGTTATTTAACAAAGTATATCCCCCCGTCATCACCAGGCCAGTATTATAATGTTTAGAATAGTTCTTTATACAATATAACATCCCTTTTTTATGTGACAGGTTTTTAAAAAGTATATTTTTAATTTGTTTTAATTAATATTGCTATTTCCAAACCACAAGAGGATTATCTGTAGGAGCTTTTTTAGGTCTATGCTTTTTTCATGAAGGAAACCGCGGCTTTCCGTATAAACTTATTAAGAAGGGTTGTTTAACTTCACAGACAATGTCATTTGTGCGAGGTAAGGCTATGTCAAATCAAAAACCGATAGGATTTTTTGATTCAGGGGTCGGAGGGCTTTCAGTGATGAAAGAGGTGCGCCGATTGCTCCCGGGGGAAAACCTTATTTATTTTGCTGACTCAGCACACTGCCCTTATGGGGCTAAGCCGGTTGAAGTTATACAGCGCAGAGCCTTTGCGATCTGTGATTTTCTGCTTGGGCTGGACGTGAAATTAATTGTGATAGCCAGCAACACGACATCTATTGCCGCTCTTGATGCTGCGCGCAGACAGTACAGTGTACCCGTTATTGGCATAGAGCCTGCAATAAAACCAGCGGCGTCAGTAACCAGAAATGGCAGGATTGGGGTCATTGCCACCGGGGTAACCCTTGCCGGAGAAAGATTTGACTCATTGGTGAAAAGGTTTGGGGATGGATTGGAGATATACACTCAACCATGTCCGGGATTAGTTGAAGCAGTTGAATCAGGCAGGTGGGGAGACGCGGAAACAGAAGCGCTGCTTGGCCGCTACCTGGATAATCTGCTGGCAAATGGTGTGGATACAATAATTCTAGGCTGCACTCACTACCCCTTTTTAAGGCCTTTAATTGAAAAACTGGTTGGCAGCGATATAAAAGTCATTGACAGCGGAGTGGCAGTGGCCAGACAGGTGGCCCGGGTACTGGAGAAAAAAATCCTGGCAGCCGATGACAGACAGGCCGGCAGTGAATTATTTTTTACCAGCGGTGATCCAGAGATAGCCGGGCCGGTAATGCGCCTTCTTTGGGGAAAACCAGACCTGATTGTGTGCCGGGAGGAATTTTAATCGCCCGGCAGCAAGGTATATACTAATAATTCAAAACAGCGCGGATTATTATTGAAGGTGAAATGATGAAATGCAGGGACTGCGTCTTTTTTAAAACCTGGAAATCTTTTGGCGCGGCTATGTGTGAGGCGACTAAAAAATCTGTGGAGCCACTGGCAAAGGCCTGTGAAAACTTCATTCCAAGGGGATTTTATGACGAGTGGGGAGAAAAAACCGGCGGTGAAACATGCCGCTGAATAAAGATATATTAGTTTATGTCCGGGCGGAGAGGTTTGTATTGCTCAATTATTTTACAAACCAGATAGTATCAGGTAGAATAGGCCTGGAACCGGTTTGTTTATTCTTAATTTTTATAATTTAAGAAGGTTGAAGTTAAAAATGAAGAAAAGAAAAATCACGTATTTAGTCATTGCCGCAGCGTCTTTTTTGTCTATTATACTGGCTACGAATTTGCTGCTTCGTTTTTCATGGGCGGAACCTAACAGTATAGTGCAAGTGGCGCTGCTGGCCGGAGATGTGCGTTCTGATAAGGATAAGTTGGTACAGGCAGTATATGAGCAAATTCTGAAAGAAGAGGGATTCCCCTACAGGGTTGTTTCTCCTGCTGAGCTTACAGGATATGCTCCGGGAGAGCTCAGGGGACGCTACCAGGCTATTGTGGTGCCTGAAAACATCAATGCCGCGATGACCCGGGAAACTGCAGATATTATTAGTTTTTATGTCAGGGATGAAGGCGGCTGCGCACTTTTTTCCCTAAATCCCGCCACCTCAAACCCGGACGGCGCCCAGCGGCCGGATCCGTTATTGGTGGACCTGTTGGGAGTAAAATATAATATGCCCCTGCCAGATGGCCGGATATCCACATACTCCGGATATATGTATTTTACCGATCAGGCGAAAAGCCAGGATTGGGGAATAACACCCGGAAAGCTGGATCAGGACAATGCTTTCTCTACTTACTCTTACGGCAAATTGAAATTCGATCATACCGTTGCGAAAAACATTAACGCTCAAATATCAGCTTTTGACAAAACGGGCGGCGTTGAGATTCCCGTGATTACGGACAAATATTATGAAAGCGGGGGCAGCGCTGTTTACGCCAATGTTCCCCTGGCCAGCGGCAAACTCAGGTCTGATGACCTTCTGCCCAGGGCTGTCCTGCGGACCTTTATGATTGACTATGCCAGAACTCCCCGCCTGGTAAACAGCCCTGACGGTGGGGGCGGCCTTGTCATTAACCTGCATATCTGCAGCGGCGCCTATTTTAAGGCGTTGACTGTAATGTTGATGCAGGGCCTTTTCCAAAGCGATCTGCCGTTATCAATCCATATAACAGCTGGGCCCGATACGTACAAACTGGGAGATGACATGGGCTTCGGCGCCGAAAACACCTATAGAGGCGGACCAATATTGGAGGTACTGCAGAACTATGGTGAAATCGGCTCTCACGGCGGCTGGGCCCACAACCTGTTTGCTTATAATCTGCAGTATTTGCCACGTGATAAAGTGTTTCAGCTGCTGGACTGGAATTACCAAGCATTGGAGGCTGTAACGGGGAGAAAGGTGCTCGAGTACAGCGCGCCTGGCGGCAACCATCCCTTCTGGATAAACAGTAAATTAGAAGAAATGGGCATCAACTCATATTATTATGCCGGTGACTCTGGATCAAGCCCCTCTCATCCACGGATATATGAGAGTTTTTCCGGTCAGAAACTGTGGGCTTTCCCGATAACACCTTACCGCCAGTATGCTTCACTGGAAGAAATGGAAAGAGGGCACGTGTCGGAGGAAGAAGTGCGGCAGTGGGTGGAGGATTTGATTGATTTCTCAGCCAGGGAAAAGGTGATCAGGATGGTTTACACTCACCCGTCCGACACCCGTTTTTGCTTGGAAGCAATCAGGGCCCTGGAGGAAAAAGCACTGTCTGAACAGAGCGCGGGAAGAATAAAAGTAGCGCCTATGAGCCAGTTCGCTGACTATTTAAACCGTTACTCAAAAACGAAGTGTGAGATAAAAAAGGCAGACAACGATTACTCTATCGAACTTGAAAATCCTGATGGGCTGAAAGATATGACAGTTGCTGTTTACGTGGGAGAAGAAAGCAACAATGTCGTGTCGGGCGGAGATGTGAAAACTACCGAGGAAGATGGCTGGCTTTATCTGACCGTAACCTCAAATCCACAGAAAAAGCTGTTGGAAGTCAACCAGATCTAAAAAATATGTTTGTAAAACCACCTGCCAGGTGGTAAACTACAATCCGGGTGATGACAGTGAATCTGAATTGCGGACTGATCGGGCTGCCGATGGTGGGCAAAACCACTATTTTTAACCTTTTGACCGGCGCCAATGCCGAAACATCAAATTTCTTAACCGGTAAGGCCGAAACCAATATCAAGGCTGCTATGCTTGCTGATCGCAGGATTGATTTTCTCAGTGGCATGTACAAGCCTCGCAAGACAACACACGCCTTGATTCAGTTCAGTGATGTGCCTGGGCTGGTGCAGGGATCGAGCCAGGGGCAGGGTGTGGGCAACCAGTTTTTAAATTCGATCAGAAATGTGGATATGCTCGCCCATATTGTGCGCTCCTTCACCAATGAAGATGTACCGCATGTGAGCGGTGGCATAGATCCCCTGCGGGATATTGATACGATCAACGTGGAACTGCTTCTGGCTGATATGGAGATCATTGAGAAGCGAATCGAAAGAATAAAAAGCGGTAAAAAGGTAAAAAAAGAGAACCTTATAGAAATTGAAGTCCTGGAAAAAAATCTGGATGCCCTGGAGAATGAAATATCAATAGGGCGGCTTGACTTGAATGAACAGGAAAAGTCGGTTTTAAAAAACTACAGCTTCCTGACTGAAAAACCAATGTTGCTGGTTATAAATACTGATGAACAGCAGTTTAAACTAAAACATTACCCCGGCAAAGACGAAATCAAGGCTTACGCTGACAAGCGAGGGATCCCTTGCCTGGAAATTTGCGGCAGGATTGAAATGGAAATCAGCCAGCTGCCGGATGAGGACAGGGAGATCTTTATGGCTGACCTGGGTATCATAGAGTCCGGTATTGACCGGTTGGCCCGGGCGGCATATGATTTTTTAGGGTTGATCTCGTTTTTTACCGTAGGCGAAGACGAGGTGAAGGCCTGGACAATCCAGAAGGGAACTCATGCCAAGCAGGCAGCAGGAAAAATTCACTCAGACATCGAAAGAGGGTTCATCAGGGCCGAAGTTGTGAAATACCGGGACCTGGAGAGTCTTGGCAGTATGGCAAAGGTTAAAGAAAAAGGCTTGAGCCGCCTGGAGGGCAAAGAGTACATCGTCGAGGATGGGGACATCATTAATTTCAGGTTTAATGTTTAAACAGAGGAACCCGCAGTCCCTGCGGGCTCCTTCGTATCCTGCAACCATTTGCATCTCAATGTAATAACAAATTACACAAATTAAAATTCTCCAATAGGTACCAACAACAGGTTTTCGCAAATTTTATTTGCCACTTGGCATCTATACTGGCTGTTTCTTTTTGCATATGTGAGGCTTTCGTTGTCCCGTCCTCAATCCTTTTGGCATCTGTCCTTATTTATTAGGACGCTTATTTAAATTTGCGAAACTTATTGTAACTCTGACCCGCCTGTCTCACCTGTGCCAAGGCCTGTTAGAATCCTGATTGCGTAGTCGTTAGCATCCCATTCCACTGTACCGCCTAACGTTTCAGCGATAAAACGAACCGGAACCATTGTCCGGCCATTAACGAGCTGGGCCGGAACATCGAGGACGACTTGTTCCCCGTTTTTCAGCGCGTTGTTTTGGTTCAAAGGAAGAATCAGAGTCTGTTCGTCTTTGATGATTGTAACCTCTTGTTTCGTCTCATCCCAGGAAACCTTGGCGCCGAGAGATTCAAAAACTCCTCTTAAGGGAACGAGGGTTTTGCCATTACTAATGAATGGCGGTACGTCTAAAGTCAGCTGGTAGCCGTTGGTAAATACCCTTATTTCATTTTTGGCGGTGGCCTGCAGAAAATGATGCAGGTAGGTGGGAGAATAGGCATCAACCTGCACTAAATAGTCTTCCCCTCGCATAGGAATGCCGATAAAGCTAAAAGTTTTTATTTCGGTAATTCCACTGGGCCAATCATACTTCTGTGAGTCCATGACATGGTTTGCGCTGTCTAATATGCTTACTCTTACATATAGACCCTCAGGGCTATCGTCTGAGATATTGCATTGCACAGTAACATCTATATGTCCGGGATTGTGTATTGTTGCCGATTTGATCTGGAAATCAGTGACTTGAGCCGCTGCATTTTGTGTTAATGCGGAAAAACATAAGATCAAGGCAACAGCAAATATAATTGCCGTTGCGGGTTTCCAAGCATAATATTTTCTCATTCATTTTCCCTCCCATTTTTAGTTTAGCTTAATAAATAACACAATGCTGAATGAAAATTTAATATTACAAATTTCTTTTATTTTTTTATCATGCATCAGTCCTCCTTGCATTTTGTTTTTTGGAAACATACATTTTGCATGATTGAAAATTAGTTTAAAAATCCCATTTTTTTAAATTATTATCATAAATAATGCCTCCTTTATCTATAAAAATTAATTTGGTTATTATTAATGTTTTTATTAATGTTAAAATTAAATTATTAAAAAACAATAATTAAATTTTTATCATTTTCTAAAGCTGTATTTAATATGATTTAGTTAACTAAGTAAATTTTTCGTGTGGTTGAGTATTTTTACGCCCTGATTTATAATTGAGGTGCAGCGCGGATATATTCTTAAATTAAACATATTAAAATATACCTGGCATTGAGAGGTGTTTTTGCATGCAAAATATTATGAAGCTGGCGGCAGGCCTGATGGAGCTGGCCGCCCGCACAGCGCCGAAATCAGCAGGGCAGGACTACATCAGGACAAAGGTGATAGCAGGGGAAGAGCTGGTTATATTGGCCGCTGCCATGGACAGCTACGGTAAGGAAAAAAATGCAGTCAATTTTGACCGGGACGGGGAAAATATACGGCAATCCGATGCTTTGCTGCTGATTTCCCTGGACAAGGCAGCGCCTGTCGGCTTGAACTGCGGCGCCTGCGGTTATAACCGCTGTGTTGATTTGAAGGCTGAAGAAGGACCGGAGTTCGTGGGGCCGCTTTGCGCCTGGCGTGTCCTGGACCTGGGTATAGCACTGGGATCCGCAGCTAAGACAGCCGGTATCCTGAACGCTGACAACCGCATCATGTACCGGCCTGGTGTTGTGGCCAGGAGGATTGGCATGATAGAAGGGGACCTGGTGGTGGGTATCCCGATATCCGCCAGTGGTAAAAACATATATTTCGACCGGGCAGCTCATAAATAAAATTATTTTTGGAGGTTTTTTCTTGTTTAAAAGACGTATTGCGTTACTGATATGGCTTAATATATTAATGGCGGTTTTAACGATTCATCTTTTACTGCCTTCAAGTGCAAGCGCATACCAGATAATATCAAAAACAAGCAGCGAAGAAGTCATTACTCAAGGAGCGTTATTGGAAACAATTAAGATGAAAACTGACGGCGGACCGCTGAACGTATACATATTAAAAGCCGATCTCAGCGACCGCTACCTGAAAATAGACGCGATCATCGGTGGGGACGGCACTTTAAACAATAACCAGACTGTTACAGAAATGGCTAAACGTACTGGGGCTGTTGCTGCTGTAAATGGCGATTTTTTTCAAATCAAAGACAGCGGCCGGACTATAGGCCTGGCTTATCAGGGAGGGCAGCTGGTGGAAAGCCCGGCTCAGAGGACTGATATGTACGGATTCGGGCTTACAGTTGATAAAACGCCTTTGATAGAAGTTTTTGGTTTCAGCGGCAAAGTCACGGCAGGCAATGGGAAAAGCTTCCCTCTTGCCGGGATCAATAAACCAGGTTATTTAATAATGTCGGATGTGTCATCAGATGCCGAAGCCCTGAACCTGTATAATCCGCTTTGGGGTAAAACCAGCAGGGGCAAGCTGGCCGGCTTGTCCGGTGTGGTGGAGGCTGTTGTTAAGAACGGCGTGGTCCGGCAGGTCTTGACTGATAAAGCCGGGGCGCCGATTCCGTCTGATGGTTATATTCTGAAGGGGCACGGCCAGGCAGCGAAATTTATAAAAGATAACCTGCCGGTTGGAGCAAAAGTCAGCTACATTTATACGGTTGAACCCATGGGCAGTAAACTGTTTGCCGCCGTAGGCGGTCAGGCTTTACTGGTCGAGGCGGGGCATCCGCCTGCTTATTTTACACAAAATATATCCGGTAAGCACGCCAGAACAGCCGCAGGCATTTCCAAGGATGGGAAAACGCTTTACCTGGTGGCTGTTGAGAAACAGGTTTCCTCCGATGGTACAATAGTCAGCGCTGGGATGACCCAGGAGGAACTGGCCGGTTTTTTGATTTCCTTAGGCGTATGGAGGGCGGTAAATCTTGATGGCGGCGGTTCGACAACTTTAGCCGCGCGCCATCTGGGAGATTTCGGCGCCAGTCTGGTCAACCAGCCGCAGGCCACGACTCAGCGGAAAGTACCTGATGCGATCGGTGTTTTCTCACTTGCACCGCAGGGGAAACTTTCCGGTTTGAGTGTCAGCGGGCCTTCCATGCTGCTCGCAGGCTCAGAAGGCAGCTTTGAGGTCAAAGGTTATGATCAGTATTATAACCCGTACCGGGTTAATCCAGACAACATCGTATTCAGCGTAAACCCGGAAGACGGTGAATTTGAGGATAATATTTTGACACCCGAAGAAAGCGGCATTGTAACAGTTACCGCCTCGCTGGGTAGTGCGAGCGGCACAGCCGCGGTGAGAGTGATCGGCCCGGAAATGCTTGCAGAGCTGCTTATCAGCCCCGGCACGATCAAAATTGAACCAGGTAATTATACCCAATTATCTGCAAAAGTGAAGACAACCGGCGGGGAATATTTTGATCTGAAACCGGATGATGTAAGATGGAGAGTTAACGATAAGCTGGGCGAAATTGCAGACGGCAGATTTACTGCTGCCGAAGACGCGGTCACCGGTCAGATCAAAGCCTCTTACCAGGGACTTGACGCCTCAGTAATGGTCACGGTCAAGCCAGCATGGACAGAACTTCAGATAAAGCCTGGCCGGATATCAGAAGTAACGATGGACGACTGGGTTGAGGTCCAGTTTCCAGCCGGCGCCGTTTCAGATCAGGCAGAAGTAAGGCTGGCTTATGAGGCTGCATTCAACGACGTCCCTGAAGGCATAGCTGTGCTCGGCGCCGTATCGTTATCGCCGGCAGAGGGACAGAAGATCCCTCTTAACAATCCCTGGCGGCTTAACTGGCTTTACAGCAAGGAGTCGCTTGGTCACCGGCCGGTGATATTATTATATGACGCTGACAAAAAAGAATGGCAGGAACAGCCGTCAATGATTAAAGGCCAAGGTGAACTCCGGACTATTTCAGCCAAAGTATGGGGATTCGGCAGGCTTGTGCTCGCTGACGACACCCGGCCGTCACCCGTTTTTAAAGATACAGCCGGCCATTGGGCCGGTGAAGCTGTCAGCCGGCTGGCCTTAAGCGGTGTACTGAAAGGCTTCCCGGATGGTTCGTACGGGCCTGGCCAGGGTGTGACCAGGGCGCAGTTTGTTTCTTCACTGGGTGCTGCATTAAATTGGCCGGCGCCGGAAAGTACAATCTCCTTTAATGATTATATCCCGGACTGGGCCAAACCGGCTGTGGAGGCGGCAACTGCACGGGGCGTTATAAACGGTTATCCTGACGGCACGATCAGGCCTGATGCCAAAATAACCAGGAGCGAAATGGCCGTAATGATTGACAGAGCGTTAAGCCTAAGGGAACCTGAAGGAAGGATATACTACAAGGACTTGAATAAGATACCGGATTACGCCCTGGGTGCGGTACGGAGGATAACTGAGGCCGGTTTACTGCAGGGCAGTGAGGGGTATTTTAATCCACTGCAGGGCGCAACCCGGGCGGAAATGGCAGTGGCAATGGATCGGGTTTTAAATTGGTGGGCAGAAAACCAGTAGGTGTTATCTTCGCTTTTGGATGTTTTATTTCAGCTTGCGGCAGGAAAATCATAGTTTTTAAAGAACTACAGTGATGTCAATAAAATATTGTCTTCAAACTGACAGGTGCCCGCAAGGGAGAATAGGGAATCAGGTGTAAATCCTGAGCGGTCCCGCCACTGTTACCGGGAGTCTGCCGCGGTAATGCCACTGTGATTCAGCTCGGTAAAAACCGGGCGTTTTACGGGAAGGCTGCGGTGAACAATGAACGAAGCCAGGAGACCTGCCTGTCGGATAGAGTCCGCTAGCGCGGTATAACCCGGAGGATGATGGAAAAGTCCACGGCCTGATTTAAGGCTGTGGTTTTTTTAGTTGTATTATAAGTGAAATTTATAGTAGCAAAGGAGAATGTAAATGTTACTGGAAAAAACGTTAAGGGAGATTGGGGATCTGGACCAGACTGCTATGGAGACAGCCCAAAAAAGGCTTGACAGCCTGATTAAACCCCCGGGCAGCCTCGGAATTCTGGAGGAGATAGCGGTGCGCCTGGCGGGTATTACACGCAATCCCTGTCCCCAACTGGGGAAAAAAACTGTCATCATCATGGCTGGTGATCATGGTGTGGTTGAAGAAGGGGTAAGTGTCGCGCCACAGGAGATAACAGTACAGATGCTGCCGGCTTTTATTGCGGGTTCAGCCGGAATCGGTGTGCTGGCAAAACATGCCGGCGCCAGGATTGTAGTGGTTGATGTCGGTGTCGCGGCGCCGGTTGATATTCCCGGCGTGCTGCAGAGAAAGGTAAGAGCCGGTACTGGCAATATTGCAGTTGGCCCGGCCATGTCAAGAGAAGAAGCCGTTCAAGCGCTGGAAGTTGGTATCCAGGTTGCCCTGGATGAGATCGACAGTGGCGCCGGACTTCTGGCGACAGGAGATATGGGGATCGGCAATACAACGCCGAGCAGCGCTATTTTAGCCGCTTTTGGCGGATATTCCGCCGAAGAGGTTGCCGGTCGCGGGACCCTGGTAAACGATCAGGTGATGAAAGTTAAGATCGATGTCATTAACCGTGCCCTGGAAACAAACAAACCCGATCGTGAGGACGGTTTAGATGTTCTGTCCAAGGTAGGCGGCCTGGAAATTGCCGGCCTGGCGGGTGTGATGCTTGGCGCCGCATCCAGGCGGGTGCCGGTATTGATCGACGGGTTTATTACAACGGCAGCAGCTCTGGTCGCTTGTAAAATTCAGCCCAAAGCCCGGGAATACATAATTGCCTCTCATTTATCCGGGGAACAGGGACACCGCCTGATGCTTGAACAGCTTGGTTTGACTCCGGTAGTACACTTAAATATGCGTCTCGGTGAAGGCGCCGGAGCTGCCCTGACGATGCATCTTATTGAGGCCTCCACCAAAATTATCCATGAGATGGCTTCTTTTGATGAAGCCGGAGTTTCTGATCTGGAAGAGGATAAAATATTAAGTTAAACAAAAAGGACCTGCCCAAAAAAGCAGGTTCTTTTTGCTGTAGGCGATCTTTAATAAATAAGCAAAATTGTTTTTTGCTTATGATTTACGCTCAGTTAAGAATTATGCTAAAATATGTTATACTGTTTGGGATTGGATTCTTAGCGCCGGTGAGCACATGGGTACCATAATAATGTATACAATATAAGAAAAATGTTGCAAGTTTGAAAAGCAGTGATAAAATGTTAAAGATAGAGAATTCATTAGCATACGCAAGATATTTTATTGAGAGAAAGGAAGGCAGCGGGGTAAATATTGAAATTTATAGAAGCATGTTTTATAAGGAAACTGCCTAAAACAGAATTGAGTAGTAATTTCTTGAATTGGAATTGTAAATCAGCTGATATCAGCTAAATGCGCCTGGCTCGTTTGGCAAAAAACAGGACATTTAATATGTGGGCTGACATAGCCCTCTTCTTGCAGCCCATCAGGAAGACCATCAATGGAGCTGCGTTTTCCAGCATAAAGGAGGTAACTTGTTTCAAATGAAATTAGCCAACCGGGCGCTGAATATTAGTCCTTCCCCCACCCTGGCTATAGACACGGAAGCGAAGCTGCTTTTAGCCAGAGGGGTTAACGCGATCAGTTTTGGAGCGGGGGAACCGGATTTTGATACTCCGGATTATATAAAAGAAGCCGCCGTGGCCGCCATATGGGATGGCAAAACCAAGTACACCCCGGTGGCGGGGATTCTTACTCTGCGAGAAGCTATATGCAGGAAGCTTAAAGCTGACCAGCATTTAGAATATGAACCGGAGCAAATAATAGTTTCAGCAGGAGCCAAGCACTCTCTTTATAATACCATGCAGGTCCTGGTACAGGAGGGAGACGAGGTAATCCTCCCTGCGCCCTACTGGGTAAGCTATGCAGAACAAATTAAGCTGGCAGGGGCTACGCCCAGGATCATAAACACCAGGGAAGAAAACGGTTTCAAACTTACTCCATCTGAACTTGAGAGAGCAATAAACCCGCGCACCAGGCTTTTGATCCTGAACAGTCCCTGCAACCCCACCGGTGTAGTTTATACTGGCGCAGATCTTGAGTCTTTAAAAGAAGTCATATTAAGGTATGATTTCTCGGTTATATCAGACGAGATATATGAAAGTTTTATTTATGACGGCCTTAAGCATATCAGTATCGCTTCGCTTGCTCCTGAATTAAAAGAGCGTACGATATTAATTAACGGTGTATCCAAGGCTTATTCCATGACAGGCTGGCGGATTGGTTATGCCGCTGCTCCCCAGCCGGTCATTAAGGCCATGACTGATCTGCAGAGCCACTCAACCTCCAATCCCACTTCTATCGCCCAGGAAGCCAGTGTGGTTGCCCTTAACGGCGACCAGGGCCCATTGAAAAAGATGGTGGCCGAATATCTGCGGCGGAGGAATTACATGCATAAAAGGCTGGTTGATCTTCCCGGTATAACTTGTATCCTGCCGGGTGGTTCCTTTTATGCTTTTCCCAATGTAAAATATTACTTTGGCAAAACCTATAAAGGAAGGCTGATCCGGTGTGCTTCCGACCTGGCGGCAGTCCTTCTTGAAGAAGCCCATGTGGCTGTAATTCCCGGCGCCGCTTTTGGTAATGATGATTATATCAGGCTGTCTTATGTCTGTTCGATTAAAAAAATAGATGAGGGACTTGATCGTATCTCAGACCTGCTTGCTAAAATTAAATAATCCCTGGCAAAAATATCTGTGTGTTTGTCTGTTCCGGATCAGTAAAATATGATCCTTAAAGTAAATGTTTGCGTAATACTATGTAAATAATCATATGATCGGTAATATCAACAGGTGGTGTAGAATTGGTAAAAAGCATGACCGGGTATGGCTGGGGAGAGGCCGGCTTTGAGGGGAAAAAGTTTACAATCGAGCTGAAAGCAGTGAACCATCGCTATAACGAAGTAGTGCTGCGCCTGCCGCGCAACTTTTCTCCGCTTGAGGAAAGAATAAGGAAGTTAATCCAGGCACATGTCACCCGAGGGCGGATTGACGGTTTCCTGAATGTTGAAGACAGCGGTGAAAAGACGTCTGCCGTAAAAGTTGACAAAGAATTGGCCGGAGCATATTATAAGGCAATAAAAGAGCTGCAGGAGAGCCTTGATTTGGAAGGCAAGATAAAGCTGAAAAACCTCGTGGACCTGCCTGGAGTGCTGGCGCTCGAAGTTCCGGCTGAGAATATAGAGGATTGGTGGCCGGCTATACATGAGGCGCTGGAAGGCGCTTTGGACAGCCTGATCAGGATGAGGATTGATGAGGGGAATCAACTGGCCGCAGACCTTTTGGCCAGGGTGGACCAGGTTTCTTTATTGAATGCAAAAATCAGGGACAGGTCTCCTGCTGTAGTCGAAGGGTACAGGGAAAGACTGGGAGTTCGCCTGAATGATTTTATGAAAGACAGCGGCCTGACTCCGGAACGATTGGCAGCCGAGGCGGCGATCTTTGCTGAGCGCTCGAATATCACCGAGGAGACTGTACGGCTGGACAGCCATTTTAAACAAGCCCGTTCCTGCCTTGAAGCGAGTGAACCCGTGGGCAGGAAGCTGGACTTTATAGTGCAGGAAATGAACAGGGAGATAAATACCATTGCTTCTAAAGCTAATGACCTGGAAATTAGCCGTTGGGCTGTCGAGGTAAAAAGCGAACTTGAGAAAATCAGGGAACAAGTACAGAATATCGAATAGGTGGTTCAAGAAAGGAGCAATAAAATGGAGATTAAATTAATCAACATTGGTTTTGGCAATATCGTGTCAGCCAACCGTATCATTGCCATCGTCAGCCCGGAATCAGCTCCTATCAAAAGAATAATTACCGAGGCCAGGGACAGGGGCATGCTGATCGATGCTACTTACGGGCGGCGTACCAGGGCGGTTATCATTACCGACAGCGATCATGTAATACTGTCCGCCGTTCAACCGGAAACCGTTGCAAACCGTCTTGTATCAAAAGAGACATCAGCGCAGGCGGAAGAACCGGCTGATTAAAGTGGAGCTGTAAAAGTGGAAAGAAAAGGTTTGCTGCTGGTCCTGTCCGGCCCTTCAGGGGCGGGGAAAGGAGCTGTCTGCAAGGAACTGCAAATAAATGAGCCTTCCATACGCTTGTCTGTCTCGGCAACTACAAGGCTGCCCCGGCGCGGTGAGGTCGAGGGTGTGGATTATTTCTTTTTGGATAAAGAATTATTTAAAAAAATGATTCAAAACGGTCAGCTTTTGGAATATGCGGAGGTTTACGATCATTACTACGGAACACCGCGGCGTTTTGTTGAGGAATCGCTGGGAGAAGGCCTTGACATTATATTGGAGATAGATATCCAGGGCGCTCTGCAGGTCAAAGAAAAATATCCTGAGGCAGTGCTGGTTTTTATTGCACCGCCCTCAAAACGTGAATTAGAGAAGCGTCTGATCATCCGCGGCACTGACAGTCAGGAGGTAATTGGAATGCGCCTGCAGTGTGCCGCCGGGGAGATGAGACTGGCCGGTCGCTATGATTATGTAGTAATAAATGATGAGGTTTCAAAAGCTGTGAGCAAGATTAGAGCTATCTTAACCGCAGAGAAATCAAGACCAGGTTTTTTTAACTCATTTTTAAACATTTTTAATTAAAAACATAATATGCCAAGATTTTAAAACCGGAGGGTAATTATGATCCAACTGTCTCTCGATAAACTTATGGAAAAAGTTGACAGCAGATATACCCTGGTGGTTGTGGCGGCTAAAAGAGCCAGGGTGATTACCGACAGGGGAAATGACAAGGATGATGTTACCCATAGAAAACCGGTGATTACCGCTTTGACGGAAATATCCCAGAATAAAATAGGTTATCGGCGAACCAGGATAGGAATAAAGTAAGATTCCTGGCTTTTTGTTGTACTGCTTGTATTTAAAAATAGAACACACAGCTGACAATTGATGATCGGGAGGAAGACCATGCTGGCTGGAAAAAATATTACCGTCGGGGTTACCGGCGGCATAGCCGTTTTTAAGACTGCTCAATTAGTCAGCAGCCTGAAGGCCGGCGGGGCCGGTCTTCAAGTGATTATGACCAGATCCGCCCAGGAGTTTGTCAGGCCGCTAACTTTTCAGGTTTTGTCGGGGAATCCCGTCCGTACAGATCTTTTTGAAGCTGACCGCGGGTCTGTTCAACATATAGAACTGGCAGCCTGGCCTGATCTGATTGTAATTGCACCGGCAACTGCCAATATTTTAGGGAAAGCTGCCGCCGGCATCGGTGACGATCTGCTTTCCACTGTTATAATGGCTGCCACCTGTCCGGTCTTGTTCTGCCCGGCGATGAACGTCAACATGTATAATAACGCAGTGGTCCAGCGCAATATAGCAACCCTGCGGGATCTCGGTTACAAATTTATTGAACCGGGTACGGGCCGTTTAGCCTGCGGCGCCGAAGGGCAGGGAAGGCTGGCTGATTTGGACCAGATCATAGAAGAAATAGAGGGTCTCCTGATCCTTAGGAAAGATATGGTAGGCTTGACTGTGATGGTGACAGCCGGGCCTACTGTTGAGCCGATTGACCCTGTTCGTTATTTGACCAACCGAAGCTCTGGTAAAATGGGCTATGCGGTTGCCGGAGCAGCCGCCGCCAGGGGGGCAAAAACACTGCTGATCAGCGGCCCTACTGCTTTAAAGCCGCCGTGTGGGATAGAATTAATAAATGTCGAAACCGCAGCACAGATGTATAATGCTGTTATAGATCGTTTCGCCAATGTGGATATGGTGGTCAAAACTGCTGCTGTGGCAGACTACAGGCCGAAAGAAGCTGTGGCCCAGAAGATCAAAAAGCATAATGGTCCGATGTCGCTTGAGCTGGTCAGGAACCACGACATTCTGGCGGAACTTGGCAAAAGAAAGAATAAACAAATTTTGGTTGGATTTGCAGCTGAGACCAATGACCTGGAAAGAAACTCGCTGCGGAAAGCGCAGGACAAGAACCTGGATTTACTGGTGGCGAATGATATCAACCAGGCCGGGGCGGGATTTGGCTCGGACACAAACATTGTTAAGTTCGTCTACCGCGGAGGCGATATAAAACAAATGCCGCTGATGGATAAAAAAGAACTGGCTCACCGGATCCTGGACGAAGCGCTGGCAGTCCGCCGGAAAAAACAATAAAAGTGTCAAAGCAAAAATCCCGGGCGCCGGGATTTTAGTTTAAAAGTTGAAAAATAATCTTTGGTTATTTCACGGGAGGGCTAAATGGGTCATGCTGGCCAATTTGCCGAGATTATAGTAGATATAAACGCACGCGGTGTAGACCGTGTGTTTCACTATGCCGTTCCGGAAATGTATCAGGATAAAATAACAGTGGGCTCAAGAGTGCTTGTTAATTTTGGCAGCCGGCAGATAGCCGGCTATGTGGTGGGGTTCGGCACTCCGGCGGGAGAGGTTAAGGTGCGCGAGATATCAGGTATCCTGGATGCTGAACCTGTGTTTACCATGGAACTGCTGGAAATAGCCCGCTGGATGGCGGACAGTTATCTATGCAGCACGGCAGAGGCCTTGGGGCGGATCATTTCACCGAGACTCGGCATAAAAAACGCCCGCGTGGTTAAGCTGCTGTACCCGGCGCTGCCTGACTGGGAAATGGAAGATGCTTTAAAACTGATGGCACGCTCCCCGAAACAAGCCGCGGTACTAAGGACAGCAATGGAAAGACCCGGACTGTCGAGGCGGGAACTGTCAGCAGCAGCCCATGCCGATCCAAAAACTGTTGATGTACTCATTGACAAAAGATTGCTCAAAGCTGCGGTCAAGACATTTTCTTCTTTTCAGGATTTGAGTTTGAGAGGGGGGACTAGATCTCCTGCGTTGCGGCTTAATCGAGATCAGGAGGCAGCTTTCAGAGAAGTATCAGGCGCGCTGAAAAAGCGCAGATTCAGTGCCTTTCTTCTGCATGGCGTTACGGGCAGCGGCAAGACAGAGGTATACCTGCAAGCAATTTCCGCAGCCCTTGCCGCCGGTCTCCAGGCCGTGGCCCTGGTTCCTGAAATATCCCTGACACCGCAGATGATCGATCTGTTTTACGGGCGTTTTGGCGAGCAAGTTGCAGTATTACACAGCGGCCTTGCCGGCAGGGAAAGATATAATGAGTGGTTAAGAGTAAAGGAGGGCAGGGCTCCTGTGGTGTTGGGCACACGTTCAGCAGTATTCGCCCCTCTGCCAAATCCCGGGCTCTTTATCTTAGACGAAGAACACGAACCATCATATAAGCAGGATGACCATCTCCGCTATCATGCCAGGGAAGTCGCCTTAAAAAGGGCTCAGCTTTCAGGGGCGGTGGTGGTACTGGGAAGCGCGACCCCTTCCCTGGAATCATGGTTCAGGTCGGGCCGGGGCGGCCCGTATAAGCTTTTAAAACTGCCGCACAGAATAGATGAAAAACCTCTTCCCAGAGTCAAAATTGTTGACCTCCGGCAGGAAATAAAAGAAGGTAACCGCAGCATCTTCAGCCGGAATCTTGTTTCAGCTATCTGCGCCAGGCTGCAAAAGGGCGAACAAACGCTACTCTTTCTGAACAGGCGTGGGTATGCGACCTTTGTAGTCTGCAGGGAGTGCGGACACGTTATAAAATGCGATCGGTGTGATATTTCTCTGACCTATCACTTGGATGGTACGCTGAGATGCCATTACTGCAATTATCAGACCAAGATGCCCGAAAAGTGCCCCAGCTGCGGCAGCAGGAGCATCCGGTATTTTGGTGTTGGCACGCAAAAGGTGGAGGATGAAGCGAAAATACTTTTTCCGCAAGCGCGAATATTGCGCATGGACAGTGATTCCACCTCACGCAGGGGCTCGCATGAAAGGATACTCAGCACTTTCAGGCAGGGACAGGCAGATATTCTGATCGGCACTCAGATGATCGCAAAAGGGCTGGATTTCCCGATGGTGACACTTGTCGGCGTGGTAAACGCTGATACCTCCCTGTTCATGCCTGATTTCAGGGCAGCTGAACGTACTTTTCAGCTGTTGACCCAGGTAGCCGGCAGGGCTGGCCGGGCTGATCTGCCCGGGGAGGTACTGGTTCAGACCTACTGTCCGGATCACTACAGCATAACAGCTGCCGCCAGGCATGATTGCGAAGGATTTTACCAGGTTGAGATGCCTGTTAGAAGTGCATTGGGGTATCCGCCTTATAGCTATTTGGCAAGGCTCCTGTTTACCCATGAGGATGAGGCCGAGATCAGTAAAGGAGCGGCCCTGGCCAAAGAAATCCTTGACAAAACACTGGCTGGGCACGACAATTTTATTGAAGTCCTCGGTCCGGCGCCGGCGCCGCTGAGCAGGATTAAAGGGCGGTATCGCTGGCAGCTGGTAATAAAGGGTCCGCGGCGCAATGAATTAAGAGATATAATCAGGGAAAGCATGGAGACTCTGCAAAAGTGCAGGCCAGCTTTCAGGCCAGTTATTAATGTTGATATCAATCCCCAGGGGATGCAGTAGGAGGGTTAAATTACTTTGGCGGTATATAAGATTGTAGAAATCGGAGACGAAATCCTAAAAGAAAAAGCTAAACCAGTTAAGACTGTTAATGCAAGTATCAACAAGCTGCTGAACAACCTGGCCGACACCTTGTACTGCGCCAAAGGCGCAGGCCTGGCCGCACCGCAAATAGGGGTTTCCAAACGGGTTGTTGTTGTGGATATCGGCGAAGGACTGCACGAGCTGATCAATCCCGAAATTATTAGTTCCTCCGGGCAGGAAACTGACCTTGAAGGATGTTTGAGCGTCCCGGGTATTATTGGTGATGTCACCCGGGCTGCAATCGTAAAAATAAGGTATATGGACCGGCACAGCAAAGGTAAGATATTAACAGCCGGCGGTATGCTGGCCAGGGCCGTTCAGCACGAGATTGATCACCTCGAAGGCATTCTTTTCGTAGATCGGGCTGTTAATATCAGAAAGATGAAACAGAAGGAAAAATAGGTGCACAGATGCGGGTAATATTTATGGGAACGCCGGACTTTGCGGTGCCGGCGCTCAGAGCTTTGGCACAAGCTGGTTATAATCTGGTTGCTGTTGTCACACAGCCGGACCGGCCCAAGGGAAGGGGCAAAAAGAATACATCGCCTCCGGTAAAGGAAGCCGCGGTGTCACTGAAGATACCGATTTTTCAGCCCGCAAAAATTAAAGACCCAGACTTTATACGTGCATTGCGGGATTTATCTCCCGATGTCATCGTAGTGGTTGCATATGGCCGCATTTTACCAAAAGGCATATTGGAGTTACCAGGATATGGTTGTATTAATGTCCACGCATCACTGCTGCCAAAATACCGTGGTGCTGCCCCTATTCACTGGGCGGTTATAAACGGTGAAAAGATGACAGGGATCACAACCATGTTTATGGACGAAGGTTTGGACACTGGAGATATGATTCTTCGCGAAGCTGTTCCAATCCAGGATGATGATAATGTAGGAGCTTTACATGACCGTCTGGCCGTTTTGGGGGCGGAGCTGCTGATAAAAACTTTAAGCCTGCTCAGGCGCGGCCGCGCCGCCAGGCTGCCGCAGACCGGCGAATCATCATTCGCGCCCATGTTAAGGGCTGAAGATGAGCTGATATTTTGGGACAGAGCGGCTGGAGATATCTATAATCAGATCAGGGGTATGAACCCCTGGCCTGGAGCGCGCACCACCCTGCACGGCAAGGTACTGAAGATCTGGCGTGCCGAATTGCTTGAAGGAAACGGGAGTGCTTTTATACCCGGTCAGATTATATCAGCCGGCAGTGACGGGATTATTGTCCAGGCCGGTAAAGGCCGGCTCAAGATCAGTGAGCTCCAGCTGCAGGGGGCAAAGCGGCTTTACAGCTCTGAATTTCTGAGAGGAACACCTTTAGCCCGGGGAACAGTGCTGGGTGATATTCTGCAAACCAGTTAAGCAAAGTTGGCCCCAGTAAATAAAACATTAGAATGCTGTTTAGCATTGAGGCCATCATTGAAAATGTAAGATATGATGTTTTTTGGAGGAGATCTCCGGTGATCGTCAATAATTTCATCCCGGTGCGCAAGCGGTTGTTTGTAGGGCTGTTGGGGGTAAGTTTTCTCGATGCGGTAGTTCTGCTCGCAGGAATATGGTTCTTAGCGGTCAATCCCACGAGGACTATATTTGATCAGGCGCTCCTGTTAATCCTGGCGGGGCTGCTGATAGCAGGTGTGGATATAGCCGCTTTCGGCATCGGAGGCATAGTTCTGACCATTCTTTACTATAGGACATCAATGCTTTTCACGGACCGATGCGCGTTGCGGTGAATCTGTTTTTCCCTCTTGTGCTGGTTATCGGTAAGATGTTCCACATAGACAGTGATAAGATAAAAAGTTCATTTGTTGAGATGAACAATGATCTTGTAAGATCAAGAGATCTTAAAGTTAAGCCGTCACAAATATTGCTGCTGGCGCCGCACTGTCTGCAAAACAATGACTGTCCGCATAAAATTACTGTTAAAATTGATAACTGCCAGCGCTGCGGGGGCTGCCCGGCAAAAGAACTCTTAGAATTAAGGGATTACTATGGGATCAACATCGGCATGGCCGCAGGGGGTACCCTGGCCCGCAAATATGTGCAGGAATACAGGCCGCACGCCATTGTTGCCATTGCCTGTGAACGTGACCTGACAAGCGGTATCCTGGACACAAATCCAATTCCAGTACTCGGGGTTACAAATGAACGGCCTTGTGGGCCATGTTTCAATACCGGAGTCAAAATGCCAGGTGTAGAAGAGGCAATCCGTTTTTTTATCAGCGAAAAAGAATATAAAACGGCAGTATGCAGCGACTGATAATTTGTCTGCGGCCGGAAAGGGTGGGTTTGTGGCAAAATTATCCGCAAGGGAAATAGCCTTGGAGGTTCTGATGTCGGTTGAGCAAGAAGGTTCTTACGCCAACCTGTGCTTAAATAAAATCTTGGAAAAGTACCTGCCCGGTAAACTTGACCGGGCTTTTGCCACTGAACTGACTTACGGCACACTGCGTTTTCAAAACACCATAGATTGGGTTTTAGGGCAGTTTGTAAAGAAGCCCTTAAGCACTCAGACAACATCAGTGCGCAATATACTCAGACTGGGTGTATATCAGCTGATGTTTTTGGACAAGGTACCCGCATCCGCTGTCTGCAACGAAAGTGCTGAGATGGCGAAAAGGCACGGGCATCCGGGTGAGGTGAAATTTGTTAATGGTGTTTTGCGGAGCATATCCCGTCAGTCATCTGAGATCAGATTTCCTGACCTGGCTGACGATCCTGTTGCTCATATATCAGTTAAATATTCACACCCGGCCTGGCTGGTGGAGCGCTGGCTCAATGAATTCGGCCCGGAAGAGACAATAATGCTCTGCCAGTCAAATAATGCGCCAGCGCCAAATACGGTACGGGTCAACACTTTGAAGATCACCAGGAAGGAACTTATTGAGAGGCTGGAAAATGAGGGCATGAAGGCCCGGGAAACTGCCTACGCCCCTGAGGGAATAGTAATTGAAGGATTCCTGTCCATAGGTTCAATAGCCGCATTTAGAGAAGGTTTGTTTCAGGTACAGGATGAAAGCTCCATGCTGGCAAGCAGGGCATTAGCCCCGGAGCCCGGTTCGGCTGTGATTGATACCTGCAGCGCTCCGGGCGGCAAGGCCACTCATATAGCCCAGTTAATGGATAACCGTGGTGAAATTGTTGCAGTTGATATTCACCCTCATAAGCTGGCCCTGATTAAGGAAAACTGTGCCCGCCTGGGTATCACCATGATCAAAGAAATTACCGGTGACGCCAGAGTGCTGCCGGAGAATCTTTATAACAGCGCAGATTATGTAATTGTAGACGCTCCCTGTTCAGGCCTTGGTGTATTGGGACGCCGGCCTGACGCACGCTGGCGCAAGAAGCCGGGGCAAATTGCTGAACTGGTTAAGCTACAGGCGGAAATCCTGGAAAGCTCAGCCCGCTGTGTTAAGGATAACGGTGTAATGGTTTACTGTACCTGTACGATAACCCGCGAAGAAAACCTGGGCCAGGTCGAGGACTTTCTTTCCAAACACCCGGAATTTGCAATGGAGGATCTGACTGCGCTGCTTCCCGGAAACCTGGATACTGAGGGGACTATGTCCCGCGGTTATCTGCAGATCCTGCCTCACCGGCACGGAATGGACGGCTTTTTTATAGCCCGAATGAGAAAAAAAGGAATCGGAAAAGACAGTGGAGAATAATTCTAAATCCAGGATAAACTTAAAAGATCTGAGTTTTTCAGAGCTTGAGATCTTCATAAACAGTTTAGGTGTTGAAAAATACCGGACAAAGCAGGTGGCTGAATGGATATTCAAAAAGGGAGCCGCCTCTTTCCATGAAATGACTAACTTGTCTATGGATTTAAGGGTGCGCCTGGAATCAGCGTCCCGGATCGGTGTTCCGGAAATTAAGGCCAGGTTGATCTCAAAACGGGGTGACACAGTAAAGTATCTATTCGGCCTGTCTGACGGGCAAGTGGCGGAAAGTGTTTTTATGAGGCATGATTATGGAATTTCGGCCTGTGTTTCCACACAGGTGGGATGCAGGTACGCCTGCCGTCTCTGCGCATCGGGCCTGGGCGGGTTGATTCGCGACCTGAGCCCCGGGGAGATCTACGATCAGGTCCTTGGTATGCAGCAGGACAGCGGCGAAAGAATAAGCCGCCTGGTAATCATGGGATCCGGTGAGCCGTTGGATAATTACAGTGCGACATTAACTTTTATCAGAAATATTACCGCTCCATATGGTTTAAATGTCGGGTATCGTCACATTACGATATCAACCTGCGGGCTTGCCCCGGGTATCAGAAAACTGGCCCTGGAAAAGATGCCTCTGACACTTGCTGTATCACTGCACGCGCCGAACGATGAATTGCGCAATCAGCTGGTCCCTGTAAACAGGAAATATCCTTTGCGCGAGCTGATTTCAGCCTGCCGGGACTACGCCCGGGATACAGGACGCCGGGTAACCTTTGAATATGCGCTTATAGCGGATGTGAATGATACCAGGGATCACGCTCTTGAGTTGTGCCGCCTTTTATCCGGCATGTTATGCCACGTTAACCTGATACCAGTCAACCCGGTTGTCGGGAAGGGCATTGAGCCGCCGTCAAAGCAGCAGATTGAACTGTTTAAAAAAATCCTGGAGGAAAATATGATTGCAGCAACTGTCAGGCGGGCGTTTGGGGCGGATATAAACGCAGCCTGCGGGCAATTGAGACAGCGCGCAATGGGAGACGTGGGACGTGAGAAGTGAGACGTGAGAATTGAGGTGCGGCTTCAGCCGCACTCATTTGGCGGGATAAATCCCGCCCTACAGAGGAATGCATGAACCTCGCGTCCAACGTCCTACGGACCCACGACTCAATTAATGTCCCCGATTATAGGGCTATCTGAAGCAGGTCTGTGATCTGATGGGCGGAGGAATGTGTTCAATTGGATATCTGAATTTGAAAAATTAGAAGAACCACCTATTTGGGGGGTGTAAAACTTGGGTATGTTCTCTGGCTTGGAAGGAAGCCTGGAAAAATATGTTGAAGGTTTGTTTAGAGACGATTTTAGCGGGCAGGTCCAACCGGTTGAAATTGCGAAGAAATTGGCCAGGGAGATGCGGGACAGCAAGCGTGTCAGTATCAACAACATTTATGTGCCGAACGAATACACCGTTTTCCTGCACCACTCCGACTGGGAAAGCATCTCCAGCTTCACCGGCGCACTGGCACGGGAGCTGCAGGATTATATAAGCCACAAGGCTGCAGAAAAAAAATATTCCCTGGCCTGCCGGCCCCTGGTAAAATTTGTTACTGATGAAAATATCTCACCGGGGAGCATAAGGGTTGAGTCTATGTTCAGTGAGGCGCCGCCTGAAGAAGAAAAGATTGCTCTGGAGCATGAACCAATTGAACACACACAGCGTTTTACGCCGGTTAAGGGCGCTGCCCTGCCTGCCCCTGCGCCGTTATTGTATAAAGCAAAACTGTTTATAGACACCGGGCCCCGGCATGGCGGATCGTTTGACCTGAAAAAGGATTTAATAGTGATCGGACGCAGTGAAGATTGTGATCTTGTCCTCAAAGACGATAGTATTTCACGGAACCACGCGCGACTTGAACTGCAACGGGGCGGCTATACAATCTACGATCTTGGCAGTACGAACGGTACCTGGGTAAATGGTGATAAAATCACATCAAAGACTCTCACTTCCGGGGATGTACTAATGCTGGGTTCTACAAGCTGTACTTTTAAGGTGGAATAAAATTGTTCTCTTTTGTTTTATTAATCCTGCGATACGCCTTTCTTGCGCTTTTATGTATTTTTATCATTAAACTGGTTAAATGGATGTTTTGCGACCTGGCAAACGACAAGGCACTGCTGCCGGATAGCCACAGGAAACTGTCTGAAACAAAAGATGTAAAAGAAACTGCCGGCGCCAGGCTGTCAGTGGTCAAAAGTTCCTCGCCGGATCTGAACTGCGGCGACGCGTTTGAGATTGACAAAGACATAGTATTAGGCAGGACCGGCAGCAGCGACATTGTTATCAGAGATACATTCACTTCCAGTAAACATGCCCGGGTCTTCATAAAAACAGGGCATTACTGGTTGGAGGACCTGGGGAGTACAAATGGAACTTTCTTGAATGAAGTACTGGTTGAGCAGCCTGTTATATTAGCAGATGGAGATATGATCAGAGTGGGCGGTGTCACTTTTCAGTTTGTGAGGTGTGGGCATGAAATGGGCGTACATAACTGATACCGGTTTAGTCAGAGCGCTAAATGAAGACAGCCTTTGTATATCAGCTGAGGATAGTTTCTTTGCGGTAGCTGATGGAATGGGCGGTCA
Source organism: Pelotomaculum sp. UBA4789 (assembly GCA_002402945.1). Classification (GTDB taxonomy): domain Bacteria; phylum Bacillota; class Desulfotomaculia; order Desulfotomaculales; family Pelotomaculaceae; genus Syntrophopropionicum. The sequence continues at coordinate 21,262 of DHGV01000049.1, read as the reverse complement.
CCAGGCTGGGGAAGTTGCCAGCAAATTTGCTCTCCAGTTATTAAAAAACGATTTGGATAAGCGGCGCAGCAATGGGGAGAAAGCCGAGCAGGCCCTGGTTAACTCGATAAAAGAGGCCAATCGCTCCCTATTTGAAATGTCTGCTAAGAATCCTGAATGGCAGGGCATGGGAACTACTGTAACAGCCTGCCTGAAGCAGGATGAACAAATCCTGATCGGCCAGGTGGGCGACAGCCGGGCTTATTTACTGCGGGATAATGCGATATCCCAATTGACCGAGGACCATTCGCTGGTACAGGAACTGGTAAGAAGCGGCAGTATAACAGAAGAAGAAGCTTTCTTGCACCCACAGCGAAATGTTCTGACCAGGGCAATCGGCATCGGGCTTGTTCTGGATGTTGACTTGTATCGCATCAGTGTTTTACCTGGGGATCAAATTCTGCTCTGCACAGACGGTCTGACGCGATATATGCGCCAGGACGATCTGCTTTCAGCTGTTTATGCCGCACCGGATCCCGACTCGGCAGTGAGGGACCTTTTGAAAAAAGCAACCCAGTCCGGCGGGGCTGATAATATTACTATTATCCTTATTGAGTTTTAAAATAATATTAACAGTATGGTCATTCAATACGGAGGTTTTTCCATGTCAACCGGAGTACAATATGCTGCTCCACATTTAAATACCAGCAGATCAGCCAAAGGCCGGCCGATGGAGAGAAACCTGCTGTTCCTTGCCGCTTTATATATGTTGGCGGGTATGACGACGCTTTACCTGGATGCGCCTGGAATACTTGCTTACCAGGCTCCTGCCGCAGGACTTACCGTTGCGGCGGCTTTTTTATTAGTTCATTTATACTGGAAAGCCAGTGGGTATAAGGGGGATCGTTTTTTACTTTCTATCACTGCTGTGCTTGTTTCGACCGGCCTGGTATTTCTGTTCAGGCTGGATCCGGATTATGGCATGCGCCAATTTATATGGATTTTAATCGGGCTGGGATCGCTGGTTTTAACAACACGACTGCTGGTGGACTTTCGTTTCCTCAGTGACTACAAATATATATACGCTCTGGTTGGTTTAATTATCCTGATCCTGCCCATATTTTTCGGCAAGGAGCAGGGCGGGGCAAAAAGCTGGCTGGATTTTGGCCTTTTTCAGTTCCAGCCGTCAGAATTTGTCAAAATCCTGGTAGTGCTGTTCCTTGCCAGTTTCCTCTCTGAAAACAAGGCCGTCCTGACTGCCGGCACCAGGAGCCTGGGCTGGATATCCCTGCCGGGCCTGCAGGAATGGGCGCCGCTGGTTGTCATGTGGGGTATATCACTTCTGCTTTTAGTTTTTCAGCGCGATCTCGGCACTGCTTTGATTTACTTCGGAACATTCCTGGCTATGGTCTACGCAGCCACTGCAAGAATATTTTATGTGCTTTTCGGATTAGGGCTTTTTGTGTCGGGTGCTTCTGTCAGTTATCTTTTATTTGGACATGTACGGGAAAGGGTGTTGATATGGCTCAACCCGTGGCCTTTTATTGACGGCATTGGCTACCAGATCACCCAGTCCCTCTTTGCCATTGGCTCCGGCGGGATCCTTGGCGCCGGGCTTAATCAAGGTTATCCCGGTTATATACCGGTTGTGCATTCTGACCTGATATTTTCAGCGATATGTGAAGAACTGGGCCTGCTGGGCGGCGCCGGCATGATCATATTGTTTATGTTTTTTGTTTTCAGGGGTACAAAAATCGCCCTGCACGCCAGGGATGAATTTGCAGCCTTGGCGGCTGCCGGGCTGACGGCCCTCCTGGGGCTGCAGGCTTTTATCATCATAGCGGGAGTAACCAAGCTCCTGCCTTTAACAGGGGTAACCCTGCCATTTATCAGTTACGGCGGCAGCTCCCTGGTCGCGAATTTCATCCTGCTTGGATTGTTGTTGAACATATCACACGAGTCAGATGACAGCTTATGAAACAGAATATAAAAAAGCTCGGTATCATGATCATTGGGCTGCTGGTTGTACTTATTTTTTATCTTTCGTATCTCAATGTCGTCCGGGGATCTGAGATTACAGCGAATCCCTACAACCGGCGCTTCCAGGAATATGAGAATCAGGTCAGGCGAGGGGCGATATATGATATCGAGGGGAACGTCCTGGCCGAAACTAAAATTTCCGGTGATGAAAACAAACGTGTTTATCCATTTGGACGTGATACCGCTCACCTGCTGGGATATATTTCAGAGAGATACGGCCGGACAGGTCTTGAATCTGAATACGACCGCTATCTTTTGGGCATGGAAGGCGCTGACCGGGTAAGTAATTATTTTAACAGGCTTCTGGATAAAGAGCAGCAGGGCGGTGAGGTAACACTCACCATTGACGCTTACCTGCAGGGTATAGCCATGGACATGCTGGAAGGGCGCCGGGGGGCAATTGTGCTTCTCGATCCCGGAACCGGAGCCATCAGGGTGATGGCTTCCAGCCCGAGCTTTGATCCCAATATACTTGAGGATCTCTGGCCGCAGCTGATCACTGATGATAGCTCGCCGCTGATAAACCGTGCTGTCCAGGGCGCCTACCCGCCTGGTTCGACATTCAAAATTGTTACCGCAGCCGGTATTTTAGCTGTCAAACCTGATTATGTGGATAAAACATTTTACTGCCCGGGATATATTGAAGTAAATGGGTACAGGCTGAATGATACTGCTGTACACGGCGAAGTTAACTTATCAGAAGCTATTGCCGAATCCTGCAACACGACATTTGCGCAGCTTGGCTTGGACCAGGGAGCGCAGAACTTTGCCAGGACGGTTAACGCCTTCGGAATTATGAAGGATCCAGGCATTGGCATCACTGTGCGTCCGGGAACAATGGCTGCCTCTGGAAACATGATTCCCACGGAACTGGCCAGCAGCGCAATTGGGCAGGGTGAAATGCTTGTGAGCCCTCTGCACATGGCCTTGGCAGCGGCAGCTATCGCCAACAGGGGTGAGATTATGCGCCCGTACCTGGTAGAAACAGTAAAAGACTCCCGGGGAGAGACTCTGCAGCAGGGTTCAGCACGTCACTGGCTTTCTGCCACAACCCCGGAGATCTCCGGGGTTATTAAGAAGGGCATGATTGACGCGGTAAGGATTGGCACAGCCAAAGCCGCTGCAGTGCCTGGTTTTCAGGTGGCAGGCAAGACCGGATCAGCTCAAAATCCACATGGTCAAACTCACGCCTGGTTTATCGGCTTTGTCCCGGCAGACCAACCAAGTCTGGCGGTGGCTGTTATTTTTGAAAACGCGGGGTCCGGCGGCGCAGAAGCTGCGCCTGCCGCGGCGCACCTGTTGTCTGCGGCTTTGAACAGGGATTACTAATTAAATCTTGGATCTGAAAAGCGTGAGATATGAGACGTAGAAATATTTGCTTACAGGAACGAATCTGTTCACACAGAATAGATTATAGAGGTGAAAACATTGATCGGCAAAATTATGGGGAACCGTTATGAACTCCTGAAGCAGCTCGGTGGCGGAGGAATGGCTATTGTTTACATGGGGCG
>DHGV01000049.1:640-17710 GCA_002402945.1 Pelotomaculum sp. UBA4789 | reverse complement strand
GGTTTCGCAGGGAGGCCCAGGCTGTAGCAAGCCTTTCCCATCCAAACATAGTCAGTATCTATGACGTTGGTTTGGAGGATAAAATCCACTACCTGGTCATGGAATATGTGGAAGGTGATAACCTTAAGAACCTGATCAGAGAGAAGGGTGTAGTCCCTGTCGACAGGGCGGTGGAGATCGCCCGCCAGGTATGCGAGGCTCTTCAGCATGCCCATGAAAACAATATAGTACACAGGGATATTAAGCCACAGAATATTTTGATTACAAAAGGGGGGCGGGCCAAGCTCACAGACTTTGGCATCGCCAGGGAAGCGACAACTGCTACCCTTACTCAGACAGACACTATAGTCGGTTCAGTGCACTATCTTTCTCCCGAACAGGCGAGGGGAGAAACTGCCGGCCCCCGGTCAGATATATATTCGTTGGGTATTGTATTGTATGAAATGGTTACCGGGGTTCTTCCGTTTAAAGGAGAAACTCCGATTGGCGTTGCCCTTAAGCATATTCAGGAAAACCCTGTCCAGCCTTCAAGCCTGAACCCGTCTGTTTCTCCGGATCTGGAAAGGTTAATCATGCGCGCGCTGGCGAAAAATCCGGCAGACCGGTACCAGACTGCCAGTGATATGGCAGCCGAGCTTGGAAAGCTGTCCGGCGCTGCGCCCGTTGATTTAAAGCAGGATGATGACGAGTTCGCCACCAGGGTAATCCCTGCCATCCAACCTTTGCAGGAGGATTTGCAGCCTGCCGGTGAAAATAATATCAATACCAGGAGCCGACCGGTAATTAAGTGGCTGGGACTGGTGCTGCTGATCATGGCTATTGCCGGCGCCGCCGCCTTCTGGTACTATGTCAATGTTCCGGAAGTCAGCGTGCCGGATGTTACAGGGGAGACCGAGGCGGATGCCAGGGAGATCCTTCAGGGGCAGGCCATTAAAAACATTCAGATTGCCCGTAACGCACACCCCAATGTCGCTCAAGGTCTGGTCATATCACAGGATCCCGAGCCGGATACAAAGATTAAAGTGACACGAACTGTAACCCTTTCTGTCAGTCTGGGCGCAGAACTTCGTGATGTGCCGGCTGTTATCGGCCTGCCAATAAGTGAAGCGAAAATTTTAATCAATAAAAATGAATTGAATGTAGCTGATCCGGTTCAGGAAAGGAACAGCAATGAATATCCCGCCGGGGTGGTCCTGGATCAGGATCCAAAGGCCGGGTCGAAACTATCAAGAGGCTCCGGAGTGATGTTGTTTGTCAGCAAAGGGGCGCAGCCTGTCAACCAGCTTGTTCCCAGCCTGGTAGGCCTGACAGTTGATGGCGCCAAGGCCGAGCTGGACAAGTTAAAACTGAAGCTGGACGCGAACGCGGGCAAGGCGACAAGTACAGAATATTTTGCCGGGGAGATCATCAGCCAGAGCCCGGCTAAAGGGACAGAGGTACAGGAAGGAGCTACTGTGAGGGTTATCCTGAGCAGCGGCCCCGGTCCGGCAAAACGGGTAGCTAAAGTTGAAGCCAATATACCGGATGACAATAAAGATCACGAGCTGAAAATTGTGGTCAGTGATACAAAAGGAGTCAACGATTTTTATATAAACACCTATTCATCAGGTGAAAAAGTGGTTAAAGAAGTGCCATATTATGGGAAAGCCGTGATCCAAGTGTATATTGATAAAAAACTGGCTGGAGAAATGAATTTTGATTAGCCAGGATCACATTGTTACAGGAATTGTAGTTAAGGCATACGGAGGCTTTTTTTACGTTCATGACGGCCTTACAGTGCGGGAATGCACACTCCGCGGCCGTTTACGCTATACTAAAAAAAAGGTGATGGTAGGGGACCGGGTGCAAATTGTAACCGGCCAGGATAATAAAGGTGTGGTTGAAAATCTGCTGCCGCGGCGGTCTGTCCTGGAGAGACCGGCAGTAGCCAATGTAGATCAGGCTGTAATTGTCTTTTCCCTGTGCGATCCAGAACCAAACCTGGGCCTGTTAGAGCGTTTTTTAATTACAACCATGCTGAATAAGATCAATCCGATTATCTGCTTTAATAAGGTAGATCTGGCGAAAGAGAGCCAGGCAGAAATCGTATCCAGGTACCGGGAAAACTATAATGTTATTGTTACCAGCGCTGTAACCGGTGAAGGGCTGGATTTTCTGCGGCAGGCGCTGAATGATAGCATTACTGTCTTTGCCGGTCCTTCCGGAGTGGGCAAATCAACATTATTAAATGCAATAATACCAGGTCTTAAACAAAAAACAGGGGAGATCAGTGTCAGGCTGAAAAGCGGCAAACACACTACCCGCCATTCAGAATTAATTGCCCTGCCGGGGGGCGGCTTCGTGGTTGACACTCCCGGATTTTCAAATATGGATCTGCCTGACTTGAAACCAGAGGCCCTGGCTGGTTTTTTCCCCGGTATTGGGGATTATCAAACAAATTGTTATTTTAACGGCTGCCTGCATTATAAAGAACCTGGCTGCACGATCAAAAAAGCTGTCGAAGAAGGCAGGATTGAGGGAGCCCGTTACCGGCAGTACCTGGAATTTCTGGAGCAGCTTTTGGACAGGAGGAGGCGCTAATGCCACAAATAAAAATAGCCCCATCGATATTATCAGCCAATTTTGCCGCACTGCTGGACGATGTGCTTAAGGTCGAAAAGGCTGGGGCTGAATACCTCCATATCGATGTCATGGACGGGCATTTTGTCCCCAATATAACTATTGGACCTCTGGTGGTTGAAGCGTTGAGAGCAAAGTGCAGCATGTGTTTTGATGTGCACCTGATGATTGAAAATCCTGATTATTTTATAGAAAAATTTATCAAAGCAGGCGCTGATCTAATCACGGTGCACGTGGAATCTGTTAACCACCTGCACCGGACAATCTCCCTGATTAAGGAAAAAGGCGCCAGGGCAGGTGTGGCTCTTAATCCGGCAACTTCACCGGATACTATTGAATATATACTTCCTAAAGTGGACCTGGTGCTGCTGATGTCTGTTAATCCGGGTTTTGGCGGCCAGACCTTTATTCCGGAAGTGCTGCCGAAAATAAAATATGTTCGGAAAATGATGGAACTGCAGGGTCTTAACCTGGAAATACAGGTTGACGGAGGCATCAATAAGGAAATAGCGGCATCAGTTGTCAGGGCCGGGGCAAATGTCCTGGTGGCCGGTTCAGCGATTTTCAGCGGGGGCGATATTGCTGTGGCAGTGCGGCAGCTTAAAAAAGCAGCTGAAGGTGGTGCTCAGTAAATGGCAGTATGGAAATGCGGGGAATGCGGTGCAGTGGCGGAAGCCCGCTGCAAACCGGGAAAATGCAGTAGCTGTGGTGTAATTAAGGACAAGCTGGTAAAAGAAGAAACAGCAAAAAAAGAAAAGTGATTAAAAAAAAACAGCGCCTGCGATTTTTTCGCAGGCGCTGTTTTTGCTTTATGGTGCAGGCATAGTTCCTTATTTAACATCAACCTTGTTTAATTCTGTCAGGTCAGACAGGCTGTTGGCTTTGATCATGCCCTGGGATAACGTATATAGGGCATCGTCGATATAAAGAATTCTCTGGATATCCCTATCGCTGTTGTACCAATAATTGCCAGCTTTCAGGTAGTCTTCAGAGGTAAGGTGCGTGATCCTTCCTTTGAGGGCAAAACCATTTACCAGGTCGATGTTATAGACGTATGCGCCCTGGAATGAAAAGGCGCCGTATTCCGGTACCGGCATGCCGGAAGTGCTTGTGCCGCCCTGGACCTTCATGACCCTGACAGGGAAAGACAAAAGGTTTTTATCACGTGAGAAGAGAAGGGCCTTGTGATTACGCAGCAGTTCCGAATCGGTACCCCTGTCGCCGATTTTTTCCGTAAACATTTGCACTGGGCTGCTAACATCACTGACATCGAAAATAGCCATTTTCATACCCATGTAGAAAGCCATACTGTCGCCGCCCCAGCCTTTGGTCCCCATTTCCACGGTGTCTTTGCCGAATCCGATAATATGGTTTTCATCATACGGGTGCAGGTAATCGCTGTAGCCTGGTATTTTCAGGGCGCCAAGGATGGCTGGATGATAAGGATCATGCAGATCCAGCACAAAGAACGGGTCCACCGTCTTAAAAGTGACCATATAAGCACGGCCGCCCGCAAACCGCACGGAATAGATCTGTTCGCCGGGTGCAATACCTTCGATCTTACCGGCAATATTCAGGCTGCTGTCGAGCACATAGACATTATTCTTGGAGGTGAACTCGTCAGAACGCCAGACCTCGCCGCTGGTGGTGGCAATTCTGAAGAATTCGGCATATTCGTCCATGGAAAACTGGTTCAGGATAGTGCCGGGCACTTCACCACTGGCTTTATAAGTCAAACGGCCATCATCCATGCCGAACTTGTATACCCTGGTTTTGCTCGTGTCATAAGAAGGCCAAATTTCAGGTGCAATCAGCGGTACCACCGGCTGCCAGATATGATAATTATAGCTGGTCACAGCCACATACAGGGTTTCTGTTGAAGCGTATATATTCTGCCCGGATCCCAGGTAGCTGGAAACAGAAGCTGCTTCCCCGGGATTGTCCAGATTCAGGCCGGCGACAATCAGGTAGCTAGGCTCAGTAAAATCAGGGAAGCACTTAATGTCAGGATAATCTATTTCAACAAAGCTGTTTCCGGCAGCTGTGTCCCGGTACATTGGTTTTGGCTCTCCAATTTCCCTGCCGGAGTAGAAATATATGTTCTTGTTAGCTATCAGGTATAATGAATTTCCTGTCTTGCGGGAGGAAACGTAACTGCCGTTCAGCTCCAGCTCGCGCACCTGTTTAATGCTTGATTTATTTTCTATATTATAGATGATCGCCTTTACGTTATTTCCCTGGTAGTTATAAGGCATCATATCTGATGATACGCCGCCGTCCATTTTGTATAAAGGAGGATAGTATCTGCTTGTGCTGCCAATAACCACCAGGTAAGTGTTATCAACATATATTTCCGTCGGGGAAAAACTCTTATCCGCATAATCCAAAGTGCTTATTATAGACATATCCTCAGGCGGATAAGCTTTGGCGATAATGATCCTTTCCCTGTTGACCTGATATATATAGCTGCCGTCAGTTTTCACTATATCGGCTTCATCCACGCCTTCAACCTGGACATTTGTCCTGGAGTAATCCGCTGCGCCGGAATCGCTGGCCGCTTCAGGCGCACCCGCTGCTTTTGACTCCTGGGTTGTAGTTAAAGGCATGTTAACCGCACCTGTGAAGATATCTCTTACTGCTCCGTTCCGGACCTGGCTGTTTTCAAGGAGTTCCTTCAAGTTTTCGTATGAGCCGACAGCCGGCAGCAATGCGGCTTCACCTTGTGACGGCTGCGGCAGGTTCCCAGCAGGCCCGATCAGGACGGACTGGGTTGCCTGGCGCCAGTCCACAGTATAGCCGAAGGCTTCCGCGATATACCTGGCCGGCAGGTATGTCCGGCCATTCCTCAGCAGCGGCGCCACATCCATTTTTAATGTCTGTTTATTGACATATAATGTGCTGTTGCCGACAGCTGCGCTTACGGTCAGATCAGTATCGGACAGGGTCACTGTCTGAGAGGAGGAACTCCATACAATATTTTCATCGGGGATCCCCAGGGCTAAAGCCAGATAGCGGACTGGCACGAAAGTTCGGTCATTTTCAATGAAAGTTTCAGCATCCATGGCTTTTGCCAGGCCGTCTGCGGTATATGTCATCTGACCCGCAACGAAGATGGCGGTATGGCTTGGTTCAGCGTTCGCTCTGGAATGATTGATCAGAAAACCGGTGAGGGTTAGGATGATAATCCCGAAAACAATAATTTTCCTCATGTGCAAAACCCCTCTCTTCATATTATTTATTAGTTAGACGCCCAATATTTGTAACTGGTTCATTTTGCCATAATTAATTTTAAATTTTGCGCTAAAATCCCTGTCATTTCATCCTATTAATATTTATAATTAAATTCAAGTGTTAATTGTTTTGGGGAAGGCGTCAAAGATATGGAAAATGGCAGGGTATCCACCTTTCATATGGCCCGTTTTATTACTATTGCCATGGACCTGGCAGAAAGAGTAGCCAGTGGTGAATATAAAGAGGGACAAAAGATTTCCGGCCGCTCAACATTATCCGGCCTTTATAATGTTTCTCCGGAAACTGTCAGAAGGGCTCTCTCCCTTTTACAGGAGTCGGGTGTGGTTAGTGTTCTCCCCGGGACTGGTGTGATCGTAAATTCTGTAAAATCAGCGCAGGATTACCTGGCAGAATCCAGCCAGTATAAGGTGATCAAAGAAATGCAGGAGCGGCTGGCCATACTTATATCGGAGAGAAACAGAATAAACGCGGATATCGAACATCTGACCACGGAATTATTGGATTATGTATTAAGCGTGCTGTCAACGAAGCACAGAATCTAATATGATGTCGGCGATTTGGCAGCCCGCGGGCTATTGACATCCGGTATGGCGGGTCATATAATATCGTTTATACAGAAACAACAATATAAATAGCGAGACCTTCAGGGACGGGTGTAATTCCCTACCGGCGGTATGGCCTTGTGCTTTTGTTGTTCATGGCCGAGCCCGCGAGCCCGCAAGGGCAGATCCGGTTAAAGTCCGGGGCCGACAGTAAAGTCTGGATAGAAGAAGGTGTATTTGGCCTTTTATGGTATTTTAAGGCAGGTTATTTTCTTTTATAATAAAACCCTGAGGCTCCGGGCCAGGGTTTTTTCTGTTTTTAATTATAGACAGGCTGGCCGGGTCGTTCACAGGCAGAAATCAGATGTCTGAAAATCAGGAAGGTTTTAAATGGATAAAAAATATATGGAATTCGCCTTGGAACTGGCTGCCAGGGCCCGCGGCAGGACCAGCCCCAATCCCATGGTCGGAGCGGTAGTAGTTAAGGAAGGCAAAATAGTAGGCAGCGGTTATCATCTTAAGGCAGGCACTCCCCATGCTGAAATACATGCTTTGAATGAGGCGGGAGAGGATGCCAGGGGGGCAGATCTCTATGTAACCCTGGAGCCGTGCTGCCACCATGGACGTACAGGGCCATGCGCCACAGCTGTGATAAATGCGGGCGTTGCCAGGGTGGTAACCGCCATGGCCGATCCAAACCCGCTTGTTGCCGGTGAAGGGATAAGACAGCTGAAGGCGTCCGGGATAGAAGTAACATCAGGTTTGATGGAAAGAGAAGCATTTGAGTTAAATGAGGTGTTTATCAAATACATCACCACCAGGCGGCCTTTTGTTATTGCCAAGGCTGCTTTAAGCATAGACGGCAAGATTGCTACCCATTCCGGAAAATCACAGTGGATTACTGGTGAAAAGGCCCGCGCGTATGGCCACCAGCTGAGGGACTGGTATGACGCAATCATTGCCGGTATCGGCACAGTGCTTGCTGATGACCCCTCCCTTACAGCAAGGCCGCCCGGCGGAGGGCGTGATCCGGTGCGGATTATCCTGGACAGCCGGGCCCGCATTCCGCTCAATGCCAGGGTGTTGACCCAGCAGTCGGAAGCGCCCACTTTGATAGCCTCAACCTGCGGCGCGCCACCGGAAAAGGTTGCCGCGCTGCGCCAGGCAGGTGCTGAAGTTTTAATTGTCAATGACGGTCCAAAGGTAGATTTGGGCGAACTGATGAAGATTTTAGGCGGCCGGGGCATTGCCTCTGTTTTGATCGAAGGCGGGGCGGGAGTACACGGATCAGCTTTTTCTGCACAAATAGTTGACAAGGTGGCCTGGTTTATCGCGCCAAAAATAATTGGCGGCCGGGATGCCCCCGGCCCCGTAGGTGGAATAGGGGTAGAAAACCTCTCGGAAGCCGCTGAGCTGGAGCGGGTCAAGGTAAGACACCTGGATCCTGATCTTTTAGTGGAAGGATATTTGAAATATTCAAGAAGTACCAATTTATAATCCAAACCAGGTGTTAAATGTTTTGAGGTGGGTAATATTGTTTACAGGAATTGTTGAAGAACTGGGAGTAATTAAGGCAGTCCGGCGCGGCGCCGACTCAGCCCAGCTGGTAATTGGCGCTGTCAAGGTAATTGAAGGCAGCCGGGTTGGCGACAGCATCATGGTTAATGGTGTCTGCCTCACCTCTGTATTTTTCAGAGACCGGCAATTTACCGCCGATGTGATGGCGGAAACCCTGGACAAGAGCAACCTTGGCATTTTGAAAACAGGGGACAGGGTGAACCTGGAACGCGCTTTGCGCCTCGGGGACAGGCTGGGCGGGCACATAGTCAGCGGCCATATTGACGGGTCTGGCACAATAACCCGGCTTGAGAAAAACGACATTGCCATGCTTGTCACAATAAAAGCTCCTGAAGTGGTGATGCGCTATATTATTGAGAAAGGATCAATTGCTATAGACGGAATCAGCCTGACAGTTGTTAGTTTTGCAAAGGATGCATTTCAGGTGTCGCTGATACCCCATACGGCGCGCGAAACAACACTGGGCTTTAAGAAGACCGGGGATACCGTGAATCTTGAAGGGGATATTATCGGAAAATATGTTGAGAGAATGATGGGCTTGCGTAACCCGGGTAATGATTCCAAGGTAAGCATGAGTTTTTTAGCAGAACATGGTTTCCTGTAAATTAGATTGGAGGGTACAATAATGAAGTTCAACACGATTGAAGAAGCTCTTGAGGAAATCAAACAGGGCAGGATTATTGTTGTGGTTGACGACGAGGACCGCGAGAACGAAGGAGATCTAATCATGGCAGCCGAAAAGGCTACGCCTGAAGCAATCAACTTCATGGCTGTCCATGGCCGCGGTCTGATTTGTCTTCCTGTCACGGGAGAGCGTCTTGATGAACTTGAACTGCCGGCAATGGTTAACAACAATACTGATCCCCATGCCACCGCTTTTACCGTTTCGATCGACGCTAAAGGATGCACGACCGGTATCTCTGCTTTTGAAAGGGCGATGACTGTCAAGACTGTTCTGGATCCCAAGACTAAACCTTCGGATCTGCAGCGTCCGGGCCATATTTTCCCGCTGCGCGCAAAAGTAGGAGGTGTGCTGCGGCGGGCAGGGCACACCGAGGCTACCGTTGACCTGGTTAAACTGGCAGGCCTGTACCCGGCGGGGGTGATCTGTGAGATTATGAAGGAAGACGGGACCATGGCCAGAGTACCTGAACTGATGGAGTTTGTAAAGCTTCATAACTTAAAAATCATCACCATCGCAGAGCTGATCAAGTACAGGCGCCGTGTCGAAAAACTGGTGCGGCGGGTTGATGACGCCAAGCTGCCTACGATACATGGTGAATTCACAGCTGTGGCTTACGAGAGCCTTCTTGACAACAAGGGCCATATCGCCCTGGTCATGGGCAATCTGGAAGAAATCCAGGCGCCGCTGGTGCGGGTACACTCGGAGTGCCTGACGGGTGATGTTTTTGGCTCTATCCGCTGCGATTGCGGGGACCAGCTTGCCCGGGCCATGGAAATGATTGCTGATGAGGGTGCGGGGGTACTTCTGTATATGCGGCAGGAAGGCAGAGGTATCGGTCTTTTAAACAAAATAAGGGCTTATAACTTGCAGGATCAGGGTAAAGACACAGTCGAGGCCAACCTGGCTCTCGGCTTCCCTGCCGACCTGAGGGACTACGGCCTTGGAGCGCAGATCCTGTCCGACCTGGGACTTAAAAAAATAAAATTGATAACTAACAATCCTCGTAAAATCGCCGGGTTGGAAGGCCATGGCCTTGAAGTGGCGGAAAGGGTCCCGATAGTGATCAGGCCTGGCAAATGCAACCGTTTTTATCTTTCTACCAAGCAGAAAAAACTCGGCCATATGTTGAATATTGTCGGGGAACGTTAGGGCCTGGAAATTCGGGATATATTTAATACAAATACTAAGGTTAAAATGATTAAATAAAATGATAAAAGCAGCGGAAAGGGGATTTATATATGCCAAGATTATATGAAGGACATCTTTTGGGCCAGGGGCTCAGGTTTGGCCTGGTAGCGGGACGGTTTAACGAGTTTATCACCAATAAACTTCTGAGCGGAGCGCTGGATGCGCTGAACCGGCATGGCGTGTTAGATCAGGATATCGAGGTAGCCTGGGCGCCCGGGGCATTTGAAATACCGCTGGCAGCCCGTAAGATGGTTTCGATGGACAGGTATGATGCAGTAATCTGTTTAGGTGCGGTGATCCGGGGAGCAACCCCCCACTTTGATTATGTGGCTGGCGAGGTTACCAAGGGTGTGGCAAAAGTTGGCCTGGAAAGCGGTATCCCCACCATATTCGGTATTATCACCGCCGACACTATTGAACAAGCTATTGAGCGGGCTGGTACAAAAGCCGGCAATAAGGGCTGGGATGCGGCTGTTACTGCGATTGAAATGGCCAACCTGATGCGGGATATAGCCGGGGAAAAACAATAACACAGCATAAAAGCAGGGCCGTAAATGAAAAAACGGCTTAGACGCCGCTTTTTTGAAAATAAGTTTTTATATCGCTCTTTGGACCTTACCGCTCCTGAGGCAGCGCGTGCATACCAGGACCTTTTTCGGGGAGCCGTCAATGACAGCCTTGACACGCTGCAGGTTTGGAGCCCAGGTTCTTTTGGTGCGGATGTGTGAGTGACTCAGCTTAATCCCGACTACAATGCCTTTACCGCATATTGTGCAACTTCTAGCCATGAATACACCTCCTTTAAACCACCTATACATTCTACCAAAAAAATATTTTTGCCGCAAGGGCGGATTTTCCGGGAGCGTGAAATTATATGCAGACAAATATTGTTTTGAGGATATCATGAGCAATGAATTTTTGATGAAACCCGTCCAAAGCATAAAAATGGTAGGCCCTCACCGGGCGGCAACCCTGCAGAAACTGGGTATATTTACAGTCCAGGATCTTTTATATCACTTTCCCAGGCGCTATGAAGACCGCACCCGGCTTACTCCAGCCAGTGCCTGTGTGCATGGTGAGGTGGCCACAGTGCGTGGCACTGTCCTCGCTGTCCAGAATTTAAAACCCAAACGAAGTTTAACTATAACCAAACTTGCAGTGCACGACGGGTTTGGGATTTTTTATGCTGTTTGGTTTAACCAGCCTTACATTAAGAAAAATCTTACACCCGGAAAGATAATATATATAACCGGCAAGGTAGACAAGAGCTATGGAACCACTCAGATCATGGTGGAAGAATATGAGATAGATGATGGCCAGGACAAGTTGAGTACCGGACGCCTTGTTCCTGTCTATCCTTTAACCGAGCATCTGAACCAGCGCCTGCTCAGGTTTATGATCAAAGCTTCGCTTGATGAATTGAAAAACCAGGTCCGGGAAATTTTACCTGAAAAAATAATAAGCAAGTATAATTTACCTGCCCTGGAAACTGCTTTACCCGCTGTTCATTTTCCTAATCTGGAGAAAGATGCGGTGAGAGCGAGAAAACGGTTCATTTTTGAAGAGCTGTTTCTTTTCCAGCTGACTCTGGCTGTCAGGAAAAGGGATATTTCCAACAGTGAGAAAGAGCACCGGTACTTATCCGGGGGAAAATTGCTCGATCAATTTTTAAAAAAATTGCCGTTCCAGCTTACCGCAAGCCAGATCAGGGTTTGGGAAGAAATATCACGGGATCTGGATTCCGCCAGGCCTATGCACCGCCTGCTTCAGGGTGATGTAGGTTCGGGGAAAACGGTGATATCCGCCATGGCTTTGATCAGGGCGGCTGAGAGCGGTCTCCAGGGTGCTTTGATGGCTCCTACGGAAATACTTGCCGAGCAGCACTACCTGAGCATGAGAGATGACCTTTCCGCCATTGGTGTTGATATCGGACTGCTGACGGGAGGAACCAGGAAAAAGGAGAGAGAGCGGCTTTTGGAACGTATAAGTCAGGGTGATTTGAAGCTGTTGGTAGGCACTCACGCCTTGATTCAGGAAGATGTGAGTTTCCAAAGGTTAGGGCTGGTGGTTGTGGACGAGCAGCACCGCTTCGGAGTTCGCCAGAGGGCAACTCTGGGTTATAAAGGGAATTATCCGGATACTCTCGTCATGACAGCCACACCGATTCCCCGTACCATGGCCCTCACATTGTATGGTGACCTGGATATATCCATTATTGACGAACTGCCGCCAGGCAGAAATCCGATAAAGACTTACGCTGTGCTGCCGGGTGCGCTGGCCAAAGTCTTCACCCTGATCAGCGAACAGGTATACCAGGGACGGCAGGCCTACATTGTCTGTCCGCTGGTTGAAGAGTCGGAGAAAATTGATTTGAAAGCAGCTGTCGATTTCGCGGCAAAACTTGCTTCAGTTGAATTCAAAGATTTCCGGGTTGGCCTGCTGCACGGCAGGATGAAATCAAACGAAAAAGAGGAAATCATGTCCTTGTTTCGTCAGGGGGAAATAAAAATAGTTGTTACCACAACTGTTATCGAGGTGGGAATGGATATCCCAAACGCTTCAGTAATGGTGGTTATGGACGCGGACCGTTTTGGCCTGGCGCAGCTGCACCAGCTGCGGGGGAGAGTCGGGAGAAGCGGTCACCAGTCATACTGCATTCTTGTCACCAACCCTAAAACAGAGGATGGCCGCGCCCGTATCAGGGCCATGGTCAGGACCTCGGATGGCTTCGCCCTTGCTGAAGAGGACCTGCGTCTGCGCGGGCCGGGAGATTTTCACGGGACCCGCCAGTCCGGGCTGCCAGAATTCAAAATAGCTGACCTTCTGCGCGACGGTAAAGCGCTGGAGGCTGCGAGAGAAGAGGCGCAGGCTCTTGTTCAGGATGACCCTTATTTTAAAAACAACGAGAGCAGAACGCTGTATGAAGAGATGAAATTAAGGTTTGACGCGGACCATGATTTTATTGACTCGTAGAAAAAACGTAATCATCTGAGTTAATATTCAAATTTCGAAAAAAATCGATTTTCCTGTTCAATTATGCTATAATATCAGATTAAAGGAAGGGATTTTCATGCTGCGTGTTATTTCCGGATCTGCAAAAAGACGCAAGCTGAAAACACCTCGGGGATTAGCAGTCAGGCCTACATCTGACAGGGTTAAAGAGGCGCTTTTTAACATACTCGGGAGTACTGTATTGCAGTGCCGTTTTTTGGATCTGTTTGCAGGCACAGGAAATATCGGGATAGAAGCTTTAAGCCGGGGCGCCGCCGGCTCAACATTTGTGGAGAATAATAAGAACAACATACATATAATCAAAGAAAACCTTCATATTACCGGCCTGGAGGATAGAGTGCGGCTGATCTGCAGAAATATTGCCGATGCTTTGCTAGTCTTGGGCAAAGAGGGGCAAAAGTTTGACATTATATTTCTCGATCCGCCGTACCATGAAGATTATGAAATAAAAACATTGGCTGGTATTGCATTGTACAGGCTGTTGGAGCCTGGCGGGAGGGTTGTTGTAGAAAGCTGTGGGAAGCGCCAGCTGCCCCGGATTATAGAGGGGCTGGAAATTGTACGACAGGAAAAGTATGGTGATACATTGCTTTCTTTTTACTGCAATAGACAAAAAGTCGGGGAGGGGAGCTAGTTTGCGGACTGCAATATGTCCAGGAAGTTTTGATCCAGTGACCTTAGGCCACCTGGATATTATTGGGAGGGCCTCTTTGTTGTTCTCCAGATTAATAGTTGCAGTTTCCTTGAACCCGACCAAAAATCCGCTGTTCAGCCCTGAAGAACGGGTTGAAATGCTTAAAGAAGTCCTCGCGCCATTCCCCAACGTGGAAGTTGATTTATTTAACGGGTTAACTGTTCACTATGCTATCGAGCGTAAAGCAAAGGCCATTGTAAGAGGGCTGCGGGTGATTTCTGATTTTGAGAATGAGTTTCGGATGGCGCTGACAAACAAAAAATTAGCATGCCACTTGGAAACAATATTTCTGATGACAAAAGCTGAATATTCATTCATAAGTTCCACAACAGTGAAAGAGATAGCTGCTTTTGGCGGATCGGTACGCGATTTAGTGCCTCCCCAGGTGGAACAGCGGCTGATAGATAAACTGAGAAGCAAATCAAGTTAGGGAGGTATTGTTATAAAGTGGATCTGCTTAATGCCCTGAACGAACTGGAAGAACTAATTGAAAATAGCGGTAAAATACCTTTTACGAAAAAAGTAATGGTAGAAGAGGACCATCTGCTTGATCTTTTGGACCGCATCAGGACGACCATGCCTGAGGAAATACGCCAGGCCAAATGGATCATTCAGGAGCGGGAAAAAGTTCTGAACGATTCGCAAAAAGAGGCCATGCGGATCATGGATGACGCTCAAAAACAGCTGGAAAGGAAGGCGGACGACAGTGAGGTTGTCCGTCAGGCTAAAATAGCAGCCGAAGAAATAATTGCGAAAGCAGAAGGTATTGCCAGGGAAATACGTGATGGAGCCCGGGGCTATGCTGATGATATCCTGGTTAACCTGCAGGAGAGTCTTGGCAAAATATCAGGCCAGATCGAACAAGGCCGCTCTGAACTCAAGACGATGAAATAATAGTAAACATGTTTCAATCAGGAAACAGCTTGACAAAACCAAACCTTCTTAATATAATTCTTTGTGTTGAATTCGGGGTGATAAAAATGCTGCAGCTTGATGTAGCACGGCTTAAAAGGAGTCCGGGCGATTCAGAAAGTTACGAACTGGCAGCAGAAATGCCCCCGCTGATTTTTTCGGGTGAGGAATTTACCTTTGCCGGCCCGGTTAAAGCCAGCGTTGTTGCTGAAAACAAAGATAAGGTCATAACGGCGGAAGGTAAAGTATGCGGAGAGCTGATACTGCGCTGCAGCCGCTGTTTAAAACCTTTTAATTATGATTTTGAAATTGTGCTCGATGAAAAATATGTTTCGCCTAAGGAAGCGGGAGAAGCAGACTTGCCAACATTTGCAGGGGAATTCATTGACATTACACCCGAGGTGATTAATAGCATTTGTCTGGTTCTGCCGATGAAAGCGGTGTGCCGTGATGATTGCGCGGGCCTTTGTCCTGAATGCGGTTGCAACCTTAACGAAAGCAGCTGCCAATGTGTTTTGGAAGATATTGATTCGCGATTGAGCATTTTAAAAGAATTGCTTGAAAAAAACGACAAATGATCAAATCAGAATATGATGTGTGTTTCAACTTTCAACTATCAGCGCCAAACATCCAGCTTCTGATTTGAAGGAGGTGTAAAATATGGGAGTACCCAAGAGGAAGGCTTCTAAACAAAGAGGAAGGCAGAGACGGGCGGCAAACACAAAACTGGAAACGCCGGAGTTAGTCGCATGCCAGCAGTGCCATGCGCTGATTGCCCCTCACCATCTATGCCCTGAATGCGGCCAATATAAAGGCAGGGAAGTTATAGCTGCAAAATAAGCTATGAACATAGAAACATTCCAGAATAAGCACGTTTATCTAAAACGGGGCTTATTTTTTTTCATTTGCTTGCTATTTCAGATAACGTACATTATACTGTTTTTAGTACCTGGTACTAAACGAAAACATATATTGCAGGAGTGCGGGCGGTAAAGAAATGAGCAAGGTGGAAAGACAACAGCGCCTGGCCAGATATCTGGAAAGCGATCCCTTTCTGACAGATGAGGATCTGTCAGGGATTTTCAGGGTTAGCGTTCAGACGATCAGGCTTGACAGGTTCGAACTTAAAATACCGGAGTTTAAGGAAAGATTGAAAAACACGGCCAAAAACGCCGGTGCACTGCCGAGGACACTGTCCGGAAACGAGCTGGTGGGGGAGATGGTTGACCTTGAAGTGGGTTCTTCCGGTATTTCCATCCTCACTGTTTTACCTGAGATGACCCTGAGTAAAACCAGGTTTATCAGGGGGCATCATCTTTTTGCCCAGGCAAATTCCCTGGCTGTAGCGGTGATTGATGCCGAGATAGCCTTGACAGGAATTGCCAGGGTTACTTTTAAACGCCCGGTTTTGTGTGAGGAAAAGGTTTTGGCCAGAGCGGTCATAAAAGTGAAAAAGGGAAATAAATGCCTGGTAAAAGTTGTCTCTTATGTGAAGGAGGAGGTCGTATTTCTGGGCAGATTTTTAATTTTTGCAGTGTCGGAGGAGGGAATACCGCAGTGAAAATTGCTGTGGATGCTATGGGTGGGGACTTTTCTCCCCGGGAAGTTGTCAAAGGCGCTCTTCAGGCCGCGATGGAATATGGCATATCCGTGATCCTGGTGGGGGACGAAAAACAGGTTTTTGCCGAACTGGATAAATCTGATACCGGCGGTCTGGTCAGCGTAGTACACGCTTCTGAAGTGATTGGAATGGGAGAACCACCTGCGGTCGCTGTCAGACGCAAAAGAGATTCTTCGATTGTCAGAGCTACTCAATTGGTCAAAGATGGCGAAGCCAGTGCTGTTGTTTCAGCAGGAAGCACCGGTGCGGCTATGGCTTCTGCCCTGATTTACCTGGGGCGGATAAAGGGGATAGACCGCCCGGCAATAGCCGGGGTACTGCCTAATGAAAAAAGTTTCTCTCTGATGCTGGATGTTGGCGCTAACGTAGACTCTAAGCCCGTGAACCTGCTTCAGTTTGGTATCATGGGGTATCAATATGCCAAGAAAATCATGGGCATAGACAACCCACGGGTCGGACTCCTCAGCAACGGTGAGGAAACCACAAAGGGAAACGAGACTACCCTGGCGGCTTTTCCTCAGCTGCAGAACGCAGGGATTAATTTTATCGGCAATGTAGAAGGAAGAGATATATTCAGCGGCGGTGTGGATGTGATTGTTTGCGACGGTTTTATCGGCAATATTGTGCTTAAAGCCGGAGAAGGCATGGCCTTTATGCTGTTGAAAATGATAAAAGAGGAGATATCTAAAAGCTGGCTGGCCAAGTCAGGAGCAGTATTGGCTAAACCAGCTTTAAAAGCGCTCCAGAAACGCCTGGACTATAATGAATACGGCGGCGCTCCTTTCCTGGGTGTAAACGGTGTGTCAATTATTTGCCATGGCAGTTCAAAAGCCATGGCAATAAAGAACGCGGTCAAATTAGCCAGGGATTCGGTGGATAACTGTCTCGTGGAAGAGATTGGAGCAAGTTTGGTGAATATGGAGTACAGAGAGGCTGGTGGCAGTGTTGAGTGAGATTCTAATTAAAG
>DHGV01000049.1:0-591 GCA_002402945.1 Pelotomaculum sp. UBA4789 | reverse complement strand
AGGGAGAGGCGGATTGCCCCTTCTGAAATGGCTGCCTCGGACTTTGCGGTGATAGCGGCCCGGGAGGCGATCGCTGACGCGGGAATTACAGCAGCGGAGATCGACTTGGTCATTGTGGCCACTAATACCCCAGATATGCTGTTTCCCGCGACGGCCTGCCTGGTGCAGGACCGGATCGGGGCAAAAAATGCCGGCGCTTTTGATCTGGCTGCAGGCTGTACGGGATTTATGTATGCATATATAGTAGGCAGCCAGTTTATTGCCACTGGCGCATACCGTAATGTCCTGGTGATCGGTTCGGAGAATCTGTCCAAGATCATCAACTGGAAGGATCGCAAGACTTGTGTGCTCTTTGGCGATGGCGCCGGAGCTGTGGTTTTAAGGCAGGCTGACCCCGGCAGCGGTATTCTATCATGCAAACTCTGGTCTGACGGGTCGGGCGGTCCTTTACTTAGGCTGCCTGCCGGTGGATCCAGGCTCCCGGCTTCCCATGATACTGTTGAAAATAATTTACACTACATTCAAATGAAAGGCCGGGACATTTTTAAGTTCGCTGTCAGGGCGACTGGTAAAGCGGCTAATGAGGTGCTC
>DHGV01000122.1 GCA_002402945.1 Pelotomaculum sp. UBA4789 | reverse complement strand
CCGGATGGCATTCTTATGGTCGCATATTTGCCTTCTTTGGCCATTAACTGGGCTGAGCCGCCTGCTGAGCGGACCATTTTAGCGCCGCCCTTGGGATACAGTTCTATATTATGAACAACTGTGCCCAGCGGAATGTTTTTAAGCGGCAGGCAGTTGCCTACCTTGATATCTGATTCCGGTCCGGAAATCACAGTTTGCCCCACTGTCAGGCCAACAGGCGCTATAATATAACGTTTTTCACCATCTGCATAATTAAGCAGCGCAATACGGGATGAGCGGTTGGGATCATATTCAACGCTGGCAACCTTTGCCGGTATACCGTCTTTATCACGCTTAAAATCAATTACCCGGTACATCCTTTTGTGTCCGCCACCGCGGTGTCTTACCGTCAACCCGCCCTGGGCATTTCTTCCCCCGGTCTTTTTTATAGGTTCGACAAGTGATTTTTCCGGCTCTGTCTTTGTGATTTCTGCAAAGTCTGAAACGGTCACAAAACGACGGCCAGGTGAAGTTGGCTTAAACTTTTTTATGGCCACAGGGATTTACCTCCTTCATCTCCGGCTTATACTCCCTCAAATATTTCTATCTTGTCACCTTTTTTTAAGGTAACAATGGCTTTTTTGCTGTCGGATGTCCTGCCGGGAATATTGCGGACTCTTTTCTTCTTGCCCTTTACATTCATAGTGTTGACTTTTTCCACTTTTACTTTAAAAATGCTTTCTACAGCTTGCTTTATCTCAGTCTTGTTAGCATCAGGATCTACCTTGAAGGTGTACTTGTTTTCCTGTAAAAGAGAAGTGCTTTTTTCAGTTATCAGCGGTTTTTTCAGAATGTCATGCGGATCCTTCACTGGGCAAACACCTCCTCGACCTTGGCAACAGCGTCTTTTGTCATAATCAGCTTGTTGTAAGCCAGTATGTCATAGACGTTCAGGCTGGTTGCTATCAAGGGTTTGATATTGGGGATGTTCCGGGCTGATTTCTCCACGGTTTCATCCTTTTCAGCTGTCACCAGCAGGGCATCATCCACGTTAAGATTGTTTAATATCCTGACCATGTCCCTGGTTTTAGGCTGATCCAGCTTAAGTTCATCTAAAACAAGAATATCGCCTGAATTAAATTTTCCTGATAGAGCTGATTTCAGCGCCAGTCTCCTAACCTTCCTCGGCAGGCTGTAGCTGTAATCCCTGGGGTGTGGGCCAAATACGATCCCCCCGCCGCGCCAGATAGGTGAACGACTGGTACCAGCGCGAGCCCTGCCGGTTCCTTTTTGGCGCCATGGCTTGCGACCACCGCCGCTGACCTCAGACCTGGTTTTAGTATCATGCGTACCGAGGCGGCGGCCGGCCAACTGCATTACAACAGCGTCATGCAAAACCGACTCATTAACTTCAACGCCAAAAATCTCATCCTTCAGCGTCAATTCGCCGATTTGTTCGCCGTTGATATTGAACAACGCTACTGTTGGCATGCTATATCCTCCTTCATTGGGACTTGGGGGGTAGATCTTTATACTTTTCCGGTTTCCCGGGCGTGTATGAATCCGCTGCATCGCAGCAACCCCCATGCCACACATCTTACATCTTGTATCCAGAATTTTTATCTTCTCACTTGTTCAGCAGCCTTCTAACTGCCCTTTGTGGATGGCTTGACCATTACTAAACCGCCTTTGGGGCCCGGTATCGCACCTCTTACGGCAATCAGGTTACGGGCAGCATCAACTTTTATAACCTCCAGGTTTTGTACTGTCACCCGGTCAGTTCCCATATGGCCTGGCAGTTTTCTTCCTTTGTATACCCTGGCCGGGCCTTTTGCTCCCAGCGAACCAGGGCGGCGGTGGTATTTCGAACCATGAGCCATTGGGCCGCGGTGAAAACCATGGCGCTTGATTGCGCCTGCAAAACCTTTACCTCTACTTGTGCCTGACACGTCAACCTTTTCACCCTGGATGAAAATATCAGCCTTAATTTCCTGGCCAATTTGAAAAGCCTCTGTATCTTCAACCAGTAATTCCCGTAAAAAGCGAAGCGGGCGAATGCCGGACTTAGAAAAATGTCCCGCCAGAGGTTTGGTAAAAAGACGTTCTCTCTTCTCGCCAAAACCAATCTGAATGGCACTGTAACCATCTTTCACGGTGGTTTTTTTCTGGACAACAATACATGGGCCGGCTTCAATAACTGTTACAGGTATAGCCAGTCCTTTGTTGGTAAAAATTTGAGTCATTCCAACTTTTTTCCCAAGAATTCCTCTGGGCATGCTTTCCACCTCATTTTTCTGTGATAAGAGGTTGAGGAGTAATCCCCAACATTACCTCTAATAATGTAACCTATTGCTATAGTTTGATCTCGATATCCACTCCTGCAGGCAGATCCAGGCGCATCAGCGCATCAACAGTTTTCGGTGTGGGTTCTAAAATATCAATCAGACGTTTATGTGTTCTCATTTCAAACTGCTCACGGGAATCCTTATTCACATGGGGGCTGCGCAGGATTGTATAAATATTCTTTTCTGTGGGCAGTGGAATCGGTCCGGCCACAGAAGCCCCGGTTCTTTTTGCAGTGTCCACAATTTTTTGCGCAGATTGATCAAGCATGTGATGGTCAAAAGCCTTGAGCCTGATCCTTATTTTTTGGCTTGTCATACTTTTCCAGGTCCTCCTTAATCGCCCGATTAGCGGACTTTCTCGGTGAAAATTCCCCAATTCAGCACCCGTTTGTCTGTTATCGGCAGTCGGATTGCTTGTTGGAATTCGCTTTAGCGAATTCCCTCTGCCCCGACGTCCGACGACTGACGCCTGACGACTAAACTGGCAACCTTTCACCTCATCGCATCTTTTGGTTTAACTTGACGGAGTAATGCAATATGCCTTAAACGGCGTTTCGTTTACTCTGTGATCCCGGTAACAATGCCGG
>DHGV01000102.1 GCA_002402945.1 Pelotomaculum sp. UBA4789 | reverse complement strand
TACCGTAGGTCTCTGTCTGGTCACACTTAACGATACAGGTATCTAAAGTGCGCCCATATCTCAACTTGGTATCTTTTTAAGCAGAGTGTCCACTTTTTTTTGCGGGAAAAAGAACAAGGCTGCCTCAACCGCATTTTGCAGAGTAGTGAAAACCGCCATATCTCCTTCCCAGTGTTGCTTCAGTACTTCCAGGCCCGCGGAATTAATCAGCCTCTGCAGGGCGATGGCAACCAGGTAGGCGTCGTCGATCTGCCCCAGAAAAGGGATAGCATCCGGAATCAGATCAACAGGAGAAAAGACGTAGATGATCGCCGCGCCGAGAACAGCCTTGTCGTTTAAAGAAACACGCGGGTCCTTGACCAGCTGATACATCAGCTTGACGAAAGCCGGGATCAGGTTGATGAATTCTAAAAGTTTCGATTTTGCTTCATCCTTGTCCAAATTTACCCCTCCCGAAAACTTATATGGTTATAGTACACCCCGGTAGTAATGACCCTTTGTAAAACCTTGCGAGCTTTGTCCTGCCAGGATCTCTTTTAATTCAGAAAGCTCGCTGCCGCTCATTTGGCCGGGCATTTTCAATACTCTGCGGTAAGCCCTTACGGCATCACGCACATAATCGTTCCCCTCACGCCTAGCCTCAATGCGCAGTACAGCTGCCCCGGTGCCGGCAATTATCCCGACATCTTCGATCAGGCAGAGATCACGTGAATTAAATATATGCATCCGGCAGAACTGGTCCAGCTCAACCGGAAACACTATGCCTTTCCTGTCTTTCAAGCCGAAGCGCGAGCCGCGGCAGGGCCGGGGACAGCTCCCCGGTATTCCGCCGCCCAGCAGGCTGCCCGCGGCACAGTATTCGGAAACCATCAGGGGCAAAGCTCCGTGTACGATAACCTCGGCTGGCACTGGCAGGGCAGGCACAAGCATTCTGATCTGCTCCAAAGTCAGCTCCGGTGACAGGGTAACCTGGCTCACACCGGCCTCTGCCAAAAAATTCGCGCTTTCATGATTGAAAATATTCAATGAAAAATCCGCATATAGCGGTTTATCCGTAAATTCCCGCACTTTCCTGATCAGCCCCAGGTTTCCGGCCTGCACCCCGTTCAGGTGCTTCTTTGCGAGCTTGTCCAAAAGGCTGCAAAACTGATCTATCTCTTTATCCTGTAAAATCCGGCTGGAAGAAAGAATAAAGCTCACACCTGCATCGGCGCAGATCTCACTTCCTTTGATGATCTGTGCTTCTGTCAGCGCTTCTTTGGAACGAAATTGCTCTCCGCCAAAGTATACCATCTCCGCCCCTGACTCAACAGCAGCCTTCAGGGACGGCAGGTCGGTCACTGTCACGGACAGCACCGGCTTTTTCTTAATGTGGGCAGCTTTTGCAGGCCCGGAATTAATAGCTGCCGCATAGCGGATGGAGAAAACATCATCCGGCACCAGCTCATGCCCGAAAACCGCCGCTCTTTTCACTTCAATCCGGGACAGGGCGGTCCGCCTGGCTTCGTTGATCTCGCTGACCGGCACCATTAAATCGCCGGCCAGATCGAGCTGCAGCTCTACCATTTCAAAGGGTGTGTTTCCCAGGCGGGAGAGCTGCTTTTCAAGATATTCACGTGTTAACGGCCGCTTCATGGCCTCCTGCGCGGGATCTTTTGTTTCAGCTTCCCCGGTATTGTCGCCGCCGTCTGCAACTGTAATTTTAAGTGGCTCTCCCAGCCTGGCGGAGACTTTAAAGGCCAGTGGTATCTTTTTCTGCCCTTTTGGTGAAGTATAACTAGCCCGGGCTTTTTCAATCAGGTCAGCGTCATGTGTCTTGAAAACCCGGTCGCCTGGAAAGACCCGCCCGGGAATTTCCAGCTGTACCACAGATCCTGCCGGCGCACGCAGCACCGGTTCACTGCCCATAAAAATGCGGTTTACTTCCCCGGCAGTCCGGCCGCCAGCAGTAATCCAGACCTCAATGCCGTCCCCAACCCACAGCGCTTCATCGAGAGCTATTTCTACCAGGCGGAGCGTTTTATTATAACCCCTCACTCTCCCCAAAAAAAGGCCGCGATTGTTGGGGCGCTTGTAACTCATTAACTCCGGGCCGGTCCAGCCGTAAAAATAACCGGTTGTAAAATCACGGTTAAAGATTTGTAAAAGGTCCCTGGCCTCATCCGGCGAAACAAAAAAATCCCCGCCTGTTGCAGCCCTGTCCAGCAGGGCACGGTAGACTCTGACCACTGTGGCTACATATTCCGGCCTTTTCATCCGCCCTTCAATCTTGAATGCTGTTATCCCGGAGTTGACCAGATCAGGCATGTTTTTGCTCATGTTCAGGTCCCGCGGGCTTAAAAGGTAGCTGCCTGCTGTTCCCGGATCGGCCAATGTGCGGCCGTGCCCGTTTACCAGAACATATGACAGACGGCAGGGCTGGGCACAACGGCCCCTGTTTCCGCTGCGCCCGCCGATCATGCTGGACATCAGACACTGTCCGGAATAACAAATACATAGGGCGCCGTGGATAAAGGCTTCGATTTCAACGCCCGATTTCTTGATGATCTCTTTCATTGCTTCCAGGGATAATTCCCTGGCCATTATCACCCGGCTTACGCCTGCTTCTCTTAATGCCAGTACTGAGGGCAGGTTGTGTACTGTCATCTGGGTGCTGGCATGCAGGGGCAGTTCGGGAATAACCTTCCCCGCCAGTCTCACCAGGCCCAGGTCCTGTACAATGGCTGCATCAGCACCGCTCTGCTGCAGAAAACGAAGAAATTCCACGGCTTCCGGCAGCTCCCGTTCATCCAGCATAATATTTACCGTAACATAAACCTTGGCTCCCCGAACATGGGCATATTCTATCGCCCGGGCAATTTCTGAGTCGTCAAAATTTCCGGCTGACTGTCTGGCATTAAGCCTCTTACCGCCCAGGTAGACGGCATCAGCCCCGTTTTCCACAGCCGCCACCAGAGAATCCCAGCTGCCGGCCGGCGCCAGTAATTCCGGTTTTCGCAACATTAACTGTTACTCCTTCCGCTCATGCCGCATAAGCCCGGCGCAAGGGATTACCTCTATGCCCCGGTGGGCTATTTCATCCAGAAACAGGTTTAAACCCAGCGAATCACTTGCCATATGCCCCGCAATGATCACATTAATATTATTCTTTTCCGCCTCTTTGCGGTGCTTCTCCCCAATGTGCATCACAACCAGCGTGCCCACACCTGCTATCGCCAGCTTGGCGTAGGCGTCCTCTGAACCGCTGGTGCCGCCGGTCATATCCACCATGACCCTGCCGGCCCGCCTTTCTTTGCTCCCCAGGACAATGGTCGGCCCGGCGTTGTAATTTACCGCTTCTGCGAATTCGGGAATCTCCTTGAGCAGCTTAATAACATCATCCATCGTTTCGGGCTTTTTCTTGTCCATCATGCTCTGGAGAAAATCATTTACCAGGTTGTCAGCCGGTGTGTGCACGCACATAATCGGTATGCCCAGCATCCTGGCGGCATCCACAGCCCGGTTGTGGTTCAAAGGCATCAGCCCCCATTTTACCTCGCTGATCCGTGAAGCCATGATCCCCTCGGCAACATTGATCGGGACCCCAAACTTGGCCAGGATGTCCTCCTGCACCCGCATTACCTGGTAAAGGGCAGCCATAGCCTTCCCCTCCGGGTGATGGGCGATGATCAGGTCTATCTTCTTGTCCCGGCCTGAGACTCGATCTGCCAGCAAAACCTCCCCGGTCTCCATGTCAATTCCTGTCAGCACCCTGTTCACTTCCAGCTCAGGATCGCCAAATAGGATCCTGGTGTCAGCGTAAGGATTGAACAGCTTGTCCTGGTCGTATTCCTTTTTTTCTTCATCTTTCATTTCGCCAAACTGTTTATTCTCTTTCGCCAATAGTCTTTCAACCGCTTCTTTCGAGCGGGGGTCCTTACTCATCCCTTTCTCAATCGCCAGCCTGTAAATTTCACCTAATTTCATGCAGATCTCTCCTCGTTTTTATTTTTTGGACACATATTTGCTGCCTTCCAGGTAAAACCGCAGCAGCAGCTTACTCCCCTCTTTAATCCCGATCCGGGTACTGGACACAATCTTTTCTTTTATCTCCGTCCCCCGGTGGATCAAAAGGGGTCCCGCTATCAAATCAGCGCCGTTATGAGAGCGGGTGATGCCCATTGCCTGCACCAGCTTGGCCGGCCCGCTGCATAAATCAATCAGCCTTTCCCTCCCCCGCCTGGCGCTCATGATAAATATCCCTTCAAGCGGCTCAAGCGCCCGGATCAGCACTGCCTCGCCCACCCCTTCCGCAGCTGTGACCACGTTAAAGCAGTAATACATGCCGTAGATGAAATAGACATAGGCGCAGCCCGGCGGGCCAAACATCACCCGGTTGCGCGGGGTCATGCCGCGCGAGGCGTGACAGGCAGGGTCTCCCTGGATGTAAGCTTCGGCCTCCACAATCCTGCCGGTGACAATTCCCTCGGGTGTATGATGTACGATTATATTACCCAGCAGTTCCCGGGCCACTGTGACAGTATCCCTGGCGTAAAAAGAACGGGGAAGGATCATCTTATCCCCGCCGGCAGGCTTATTCATAAAAAATTCCTTCTCCGCCATCTGCAACCCTTATCTGTGTTCTTTATCTTTTTCGGAGGTATTTTCTCAGCTTCCCGATCGGCATTGTATTTACTATATCGTCCGGCCCAAGCCAGGCCCGGCGCGCAACAGCAACGCCGTAGGACATTTCGTCCATCCTTTTCAGGTCATGGGCGTCAGTATTGACAGCCATCTTGACCCCTTTTTCTTTTGCCCTGCGGGCGTTGGCGTCATTCAGGTCAAGCCTTTCAGGCGAAGCGTTGATCTCTAATATAGTACCACACCTGGCAGAAGCATCCAACACCTTCTCCAAATCCAGGGCATAAGCCTCCCTGTGGTTAATCAGGCGCCCGGTGAGGTGGCCGATGATATCCACATTTTTATCGTCCACGGCCGAAATTATCCGGGCAGTCATCGTTTCACAGTCCTGTTTAAAAGCGCTGTGGACCGACGCGATCACCAGGTCAACACCCTTTAAAATTTCCTCCGGGCAGTCCAGCCCGCCCCTTGGAAGAATATCAACCTCGATGCCGGTTAAGACCGTGAAACCGTCAAACTTCTCGTTCAGGGCCCGTATTTCCCGGTGCTGCTCTTTAAGTTTATCCAATGAAAGGCCCCTGGCGATCCTTAAGGACTGGGAATGATCCGTCAGCGCCATGTAACTGTAGCCCTTGTCTCTTGCCCGTTTTACCGCCTGCTCGATGGTGCTCAGCCCATCGCTCCAGGTAGTGTGGATATGCAGGTCTCCTCTGATATCCTCAACTTCCAGCAGGTGAGGCAGCTTGTTTTGCGCAGCAGCCTCGACCTCACCCTGGTCTTCCCTCATTTCCGGCGGGATATAAGGCAGGTCCAGCAAGCTGTATATTTCCCGCTCATCATGAAACATCGCGCCGCTCCTGCTAATCGCGGTTTTGATGTTAACCCCCTTATCGGTCAGGATATTCTCCAGCTTATTGAGATGCGCATGGCTTCCTGTGTTGAGAAACAGGGCCAGTGTGAACTGCTCCTCGGGAACTACCTCCAGGTCCACTGTGATGCCCCATTTGGTCTGCAGGCTTAACCGGTTGCCGCTCTTTGTCAGCACTTCGCTGGCCCTTGGATATGCTGACAGGGCGTCCATAACCGGTTCGGGGTCTGCTGCGGCGACAACCAGGTCAATATCCCCTACGGTATCACGCCAGCGCCGCACACTGCCTCCCGCCTCAACACCAGACACACCGGGCAGCGCTTTCAGGTAGCTTTTCAGCTCCTCAACCAGGATTTTGGCAGTAGCCAGCAATACCCGGCCACCCCGGTCTTCGAGCATTTCTATACACCGAATAATATCTCTCTCGGTTTTTCTTCCCATACCCGGCAGGTCCCGCAATCTGCCTGCCCGGGCTGCCTTGGCTAATTCGCCCAGGCTGGTGATGCCAAGGCTGTCCCTGAACTGGGCAGCCCTTTTGGGCCCGATACCCGGCAGCGACACTATGTCCAGAAGACCCGGAGGGATTTCCTTTGATAGGTCTTCCAGTTTTTGCAGCCGGCCGGTAGTAAGGATTTCATTTATTTTTGCCGCTATGTTCTTCCCGATCCCGGGAATTTTCGTCAGGTTGCCTCTAAGCCTTATTTCTTCAAGGGGCTCTTCCAGTTCGGCCAAGATCCTGGCTGCATTTTTATAAGCTCGGATCTTGAAAAATTCTTCCTCTTTGAACTCCAGTAATTCAGCCAGCTCATGAAAGATCCAGGCTACTTCCTCGTTTCTCATGCTCGTTTACATCCCCATTACCATTATTCCCTAAAATCATTCACACCTCTGATAAAAAGAACTCATGAATATTTATTCATGAGTTCTTTTTATCAGTCTTGATTTCAGGTTCCAACATTCTGACCAGGTTGTCATGTTCTTCCTGAAGTTTCTTCAACTCATCAGCTATATTCAATGCGGCCAGCACTGCCGCCTGTGTTTTGGACAGCTTGATGTTCCGGCCTGTTAACTGTTTCATTTTACGGTTGACATACTGGGCAAGCGCTATCATCTGTTCCTCGGTACTGCTGCCCTTTAAAGTATAATAATCCCCGAATATTTCAACGTCGACCCGGTTTACCTGTTCAGTCATGAGAATCCTCCAGGTTTTACAATTTTATTTTACTTCGTCATCATTCTTCTTTCTCCTGCGCGGGATAATAAAATTTCTGCCATCAGCCGTTTAGATCATAGCACGAAGCTCCTGTCACCCATGCTGTTGAATCAGACTGATCCACGGCAGGCGGTCAGGAGCCTCTGGTGTTTTATCCATTACATTTTGATCAGGATGGAGCCAATCAGCCCCGCAGTTCCGCTCCGAACTTTATGGACAGTGCGCCGGCTATGGCCTCGGTCTTTTCCCCAACTTCTACATCAGTCAGGGTACGGTCATCAGCCTGGAATTTCAGGGAAAAAGCCATGCTCTGCATGCCGTCGGGAACCTGTTCGCCATGATAAATGTCAAACAGGGAGACTGAACACATCAGCTTGCCCCCGGCTGCCCTGATCGTTTCAAAAATACTTGCGGCTGGTATGTCTTTCCTGACGAGTATCGCCATATCCCTTTCAATGCCTGGAAACTTTGGCAGGCTTTTAAATACAGCCGGCCGGCCTGACAGCTCCATCAGCATATCAAGGTCCAGCTCTAAAGCCGTGACCTTCACCGGCAGTTCATAGTTTTCCAGCACTGCCGGGTGCAGTTCGCCAACGATCCCCAGTCTTACTCCGTCAGCTTCCAACACTGCTGTTCTGCCGGGATGAAATATGGGATCGGCGGGTTCCGGCGTGAATGTAACCGGGGAGGTCCTCAACCCGCAGAAAAGGTTTTCCAGCACCCCTTTCAGGTAATAAAAATCAAGCTCGCCAGGCGCCATATCCCAGCTTCCGGAGGCGCGGCCCATAGCTGCCGCTGACAGCACAGTGCGTTCTTCAGGCTGGATATCCGCGCCCCTGGGTATAAACACGCGGCCAATCTCGAAAAAGGCTCCGTCCTGGACCCGGCGGTTATAGTTTCTGACCAGGACATCCATCAGGCAGGGCAGCAGCATGGTGCGCATGACGGAATGCTCTTCGCTCAGGGGATTCTGTATCTTCAGCGCGTTCCTCAAGGAGCTGTCCGGCGGCAGGTTCATTAAATTGAAAATCCTGGGGTGCACAAAACTATATGTCATCACCTCGTACAGCCCGGACTCAGCCATTATGCTGCGGGCGCGGGCGGTAAAAGCCTGCTTTTCAGTTCTGAGCCCCCTGGTTGAACGACCGAAAGGAAGTGTGTCCGGCACCCGGTTGTATCCGTACATTCTTGCCACTTCCTCAATCAGATCCACTTCCATGCTCACATCAACCCTGTGGGTCGGTACGGTTACCTGCAGGTTATCGCCTGCCTTCTGCACCGCAAACTGCAGGCTGGTAAGTATCTCCTGGGCCGTTTCCCCGGATACGTCCACCCCGAGCACATGTGCAGCCTGGGATGGCCTGAGCTGGACCACCCGCTCTTTAACAGGCTCCGGGATAATGTCAATTCTTCCTGATACAGCGTCACCACAGCCCATCTCCACTATCAGCTGTGCCGCCCGGTCAGCAGCCCTGGCGCAGCCTCCAATGTCGATGCCCTTTTCAAAGCGAAGGGAAGCCTCCGAGCGCAGCCCCAGGGATTTTGAAGTCCTGCGGATGCTGATCGGGTTGAAAAATGCTGACTCAAGCAGTATTGACATTGTATCTTCGGTCACCTCTGTCGACTGCCCGCCCATAACTCCAGCCACGGCCACCGGGCCGGACGGATCCGTTATCCCGAGCATGCCGGGGGTGAGGACCCGTTCCGCGCCATCCAGGGTAATAATCTTTTCTCCGGCTCTTATCCTGCGGACAATAATATGGCCGTCTTTCAGGAGATTATAATCAAAAGCATGCATGGGCTGGCCCAGCTCAAGCATGACGTAATTTGTCACGTCAACTATATTATTGATCGGCCTCATCCCCGCAGCCCGCAGCCGCTGCTGCATCCACAATGGTGAGCTGCCGACCCGGACGTTCCTGATCAGCCTGCCCGCGAAACGGCGGCACAGATCCGGATCCAATATATCCACCCTGACCTGCCCTTCGATTTTTTCATCCAGCTCACAGACAACCGGCTGCGGCGGCCGGAAAGGCTTGTCCAGCAGGGCTGCCGTCTCCCGGGCCACGCCGATTACTGAAAGGCAGTCGCCCCGGTTTGGTGTGAGGTCGAGCTCTAAAACGTAATCATCCAGACCCAGCACTTCCTTCGCGTCTTTCCCGAGCGGCGTATCAGGCGGCAGAATCATGATGCCTTTGGCCTGCTCGGCGGACATGGTTTTGGGATCGATCCCCAGCTCCTTGCCGGAGCACATCATGCCACGTGATTCCACACCCCTCAGCTTGGCCCTTTTAATCACCAGGCCGCTGGCCAGCTTCGCTCCTTCAACAGCTACCGGGATCACATCGCCTTCCCTGACATTGGTCGCCGCGGTGATAATTTGCAGCTTTTCAGTCCCCACATCGACAGATGTGACGACTAGCTTATCAGCATTGGGATGCTGGGTGATGGACTCGATCCTGCCGGTAAGCACTTTTTCAACACCTTCGCCTGTTTCCAGGACACCTTCCACGGTGATACCGGCAAGAGTAAGCCGGTCCGCCAGTTCTGCGGGTGATATGTCTATGTCAACAAACTCCTGTAACCATTTATAAGAAACACGCACTATCAGTTACCTCCCTCTATAATCTAACGATTTCTCTTGATATCTTGTTTTTTCTTAGAATTTCACATTAATCAAAACATGCCACATGGATAACATAATCATTTATGCATAAACCTGGGTGGGCAAGGGTGGCCTAAATAAGCATCTTACGTTTTAGACTTATTTCGGCCGTTGGTATCCACTTGCTCTCAGGTGGCAAACCTCCCATGTCTCACAGGGTCTATGCCCTAAATTCCTTCGTTCTGCCTATCCATGAGGTGGATGTTAGTCATGCTCCTATACTGGGTCTTTGCCCTGATGGAATTTATTCAACCTAACTAATCCCGGCTCGTTTTGTCAATGTGCTGTCTTGTATTTTTAGCTGTCTTTTGGTGGTGCTTTGCTTATGCTGCTTCCTGCAGCAGTGGCCTTTTGATGTCATTCATCATCTTTTCCGGGTCATATGCGATGCCTTTAGTAAGCAAGGCGAAAAACACACGGATTAATTTGCAGCTTAGCAGTATCAATGATTGTTTCTTCTTTAGTGGGTTTTGAAGCCTGGTTGTATAATAGCTGTGCAGTTCCCGAAATTCTTTATTATTGGCTACCAGCGGCATTGCTGCCTGGAACAGCAGTGATCTTAGCCGTCGCCGCCCTCGCTTGCTGATACTGCTCTTGCCTTTGTGCTTTCCTGAGCTGTTTTCCTTTAGGTTTAGACCAGCCAGCTTCTGAATTTGCCTGGGATGTTCAAACCGGCTAATGTCACCTACTTCAGCGATGAAGCCTGCGGCGGTTATTAGACCCACTCCTCGTATGTTAACAGGCGGTACTCTTTTTTTCAAAGCTCATTTTTGTTTGTTACAGGAATGCTCCTATAATTAAAACTGCTGCAGGAAGCGCAGATCATTTTCAAACAAAAGGCGCATATCGTCAATACCGTATTTCAACATGGCGATCCGTTCAATCCCCATGCCAAAGGCAAAGCCGGTCACCTCTTCGGGGTTATACCCCGAAACCTCAAGCACCCTGGGGTGCACCATGCCGGAACCAAGAATTTCCAGCCAGCCGGTATGAGAGCAGACCCTGCACCCCCTGCCGCCGCACATCACGCAGGAGACATCCACTTCCGCGCTGGGCTCTGTAAATGGGAAATAGCTGGGGCGGAAGCGGGTTTTGGTTTTCGCACCGAACATCTCTCTGGCAAACAGATCCAAGGTGCCTTTCAGGTCGCTGAAGGTAATCCGCCGGTCCACAGCCAGCCCCTCCACCTGGTTGAACATCGGCGAGTGTGTGGCGTCATCATCACGCCTGTACACTTTGCCAGGCGCTATAATTTTAACCGGAAGCGCCGGTGCGGTTTTTTCCATGGTCCGCACCTGGACTGGCGAGGTTTGGGTCCTCAGCAATATCTCGCTGCTGATGAAAAAAGTGTCCTGCATATCCCGCGCCGGGTGATCCTTGGGCAGGTTCAGCGCTTCAAAATTGTAATAGTCGGTTTCTATTTCCGGCCCCTCTGCAATGCTGTACCCCAAACCAAGGAATATTTCCTGGATTTCTTCCAGCACCACATTCAGGGGGTGCCTGCCGCCCCGCTGCCTTGGTGTGCCGGGCAGCGTAACATCTATACCCTCGCTGCGCAGTTTCTGCGCTTTGACCATATCTTTCAAAACTGCCGACCTTACTGCCAGGGCTTCTTCAATGACAGCCCTCACCTCGTTCGCCACCTGGCCGATGCGGGGCCTCTCTTCAGCATTCAGGCCGCCCATACCCCGCAGGATCTGGGTAAGCTCACCCTTCTTGCCGAGAAACCTGACCCTGATCTCATTCAGTTCTTCCAGGTCTCCTGCCGCAGCCATTTCACCACAGGCCTCTTCACCCAGTTTTTGCAACCTGTCTTTCATGTAGTAACCTCCCGGGCATTTTTAATAATTTTAAAAACAATAAAAAACGCCCCTCTACAGGGACGGATTAATTATTTCCGCGGTACCACCCTCTAGTTTATACTCTGTTAAGCATAAACCTTTGAACCAATGAACTATTAAAGCCTCAACTGTCTTCCTGATAACGGCAGAAGATCCGGCGACGCCTACTGGTTGTAACGTTCAGCTGCAGCTCCGGGGCGAACTTCGAAGGGCCTAATCCCAGGAGGGCTTCCAGTCCAATGACCCCCCCTTCCCTGCGGAACGCCAGCCAACTACTCTTCCCCTTCATCGCTGTTAAACTTGATCTATTAAATTTTGCTGCCTTCAAATTATTTAGGTAACATTATGTATGGGCATTAAACCTTAAATTAATAACTAGTGTATAGCGAGCCTCCTGTATAATATGTATGCCCGGACAGAACCTGTTGTTTCAAACAGCCTCCAAAAAAATTCGGCGGTTAATGACATTTAACCACAGCCTTTCCTCAATTTTTTGGGAGCCTTACCGATTTTGATTATATCACAAGCAAATTTTGATGACAAGGAAGTTTGC
This sequence comes from Pelotomaculum sp. UBA4789, assembly GCA_002402945.1. Lineage (GTDB taxonomy): Bacteria > Bacillota > Desulfotomaculia > Desulfotomaculales > Pelotomaculaceae > Syntrophopropionicum. The sequence continues at coordinate 2,361 of DHGV01000102.1, read as the reverse complement.
AGAAAAAAAGTAATGATCCCATGCGTTAAGAGGTTATTGAAGTCAGAGTGTCATCCTGTGCCACGCTGCCTCAGCGCCTCGTACAGCATGATGCTGGCAGATATTGCCACATTCAGTGATTCGGCCCGGCCCGGCATTGGTATGCGCGCTGTCTCATCCACGTTTTCCTTTAAGCTCTTATTTATCCCGCCGGCCTCGCTGCCGGCGACAAGGGCACACGGGACTTTTAAATCAATTTCGGACAGCACCCTGCTGCCGCAGGGATCACCGGCCACAGTTTTAATCCCCCTTTGCTTCAGATAGGCCAGAACGTCCTGAGCAGAGACACCCTGGACCACCGGCAGGTGAAAAATTGAACCCATCGTCGCCCGCAGAGCTTTGGGATTATAGATATCAGCCGTCCCTTCTAACAGGATCACCCCGCCGGCGCCAGCGGCATCTGCTGACCGCACGATCGTGCCCAGGTTTCCGGGATCCTGCACGCCATCGACCAGCACCAGCAGGGCTGGCCCGTCCTCAGTCTCCAAATCCTCCAGTTGCTGTCCGCGCTGCGCCGCCACAGCTATTACCCCCTGCGGGGTAACTGTCTCCGCCAGCTCACCGAAGTCTTTCACCTCCACCTCCAGCAGGCTGATGTTGCTGGCGGCGGCAGTTTTCAGAAGATTTTCCGCGCGCGGGTTTTCCATAATTTCTTTACTGTAAACCAGCATTTCCACCGGCCACGCCGAACTGATGGCTTCTTCCACAAAACGTATCCCTTCAACCAGGAATTTTTTTTCCTTGTCTCTGAACCGGTGGTTTGCCAGGCGGCGCACATATTTTACCCTGGGGTTGTTTTTGCTCAGCAATTTTTCTCCCCACCTTATAAATAATTAAAAAGCATGGTTTTTCACCATGCTGCAAAATAAAGGGTCAGTCCCTTAACTTATTAACTTATTATTTCAGGATAAGACTAAGATAAGTTAAGGAAATGACCCTATCCTTTAAAGCTTCCCTTTGGCTACCTCGACCAACTTGCCAAAAGCCGGGAAATCGTTCACGGCCATTTCTGCTAAAATCTTGCGGTTGATATCCACACCGGCCAGTTTCAAACCGTTCATCAGGCGGCTGTAAGAGATCCCGTTCATTCTGGCAGCGGCATTGATCCTGGCAATCCAGAGTCTCCTAAAATCACGTTTTCTGACCCTGCGGTCGCGGTATGCGTATACCAACGACTTCATCACCTGCTGGTTGGCCACACGGAATAATTTACTTTTGGCCCCCCGGTATCCTTTGGCTAGTTTAAGTATTTTTCTGTGTCTATTTCTTGAAACCACACTGCTTTTCGCCCGTGGCATGTTAACTCCTCCTTTATGTGACAGGTTACTCTAGGACAATAGCCTCTTCAGGCGATGAGCGTCAGCCGCGCTGGCAATAGTTGATTTGCGTAGTCCCCGTTTCCTCTTGGCGTCTTTTTTCCCCAGTATATGGCTGTGAAAGGCGTGAGAACCCTTGAATTCGCCGCTGGCCGTCTTTTTGAAGCGCTTGGCAGCCCCGCGGTGGGTCTTAATCTTTGGCAACTTAAAATGCAACTCCTTCCTAGTTGTCCTGCTTCGGTGACAAAATCATAATCATGTTCTTACCTTCCAGCTTGGGCTGTCGTTCTACCAGCGAGATTTCCTGCACATGTTCCGCCAGCCGCTTCAGCAGCTTCTGGCCCAGCTGAGTGTGGACAATTTCCCGCCCGCGAAAGATTATTGTAGCCTTGACTTTATCGCCATCCTTTAAAAACCTGGTGGCGTTTTTCGCCTTGACTTCAAAATCATGATCCTCGATATTCGGACGAAGCTTGACTTCCTTTACACTGATGATCTTCTGCTTCTTTTTGGCTTCTTTTTCGCGTTTGCTCTGTTCGTACTTGTATTTGCCAAAATCCATGATCTTACATACCGGTGGTTTGGCCGCGGGCGAGATCTCAACCAGGTCAAGCTGTTTTTCCTCTGCCAAATGCAGGGCATCTTTCGTAGCAAAGATGCCAAGCTGTGCGCCTTCGCTGTCAATAAGCCTTACTTCTCTGACCCTGATCTCCTCGTTAATACGGAAATCTTTCGCGATAACAGGTTCACCTCCCCAATAAAATGAAAAACAAAAAGCGGGTGTATCCACCCGCTATAATAAAGCTAACATTATAGTTTACTTAAAGATACCATGCTGACAGCGGTTTTAAAGCGCGTCGCAGGGTGAGAAGCGGATGGCTTCTGCTTGCACATATTAGTTATTTACAAAATGGAATTATAGCATACCTACCGCATCAAGTCAAGGAATTCCGCCTATCAGGACGGTGTCAACTTGTTGTACCTCACTTGACAAGTTAAACGCAAC
>DHGV01000120.1:365-7146 GCA_002402945.1 Pelotomaculum sp. UBA4789 | reverse complement strand
CACAATTATACGGACTTAATAAGATTAACAGGATTAAAGATTAAAACAATATTATATTTCAATGAACATATATATTATTTTTTATCTTGTTAATCCTATAGAAATATATTAAGTTTTCAAACATACTTTAATATCCTGTAAATCCGTATTAATCATGTTAATCCTGTCAAAATGTTTTAAGATCATTGGAGGTGCGGATTATGCCATTTCCGGAACAGCGGCCAAGGCGGCTCAGGGTAAACGAAAACATCCGTCGCCTGGTACGGGAGAACAGACTTGCAGTAGACAACCTTGTGTATCCTGTATTTGTCACCCACGGCAGCGGTTTAGCCGAGCCCATAGATTCTATGCCGGGCATATACCGCTATTCCATTGACCGGCTGCTCGGGGAGCTCGAAGAGGTTGTAAAATTAAAAATTCCATGCATCCTTCCCTTTGGGGTGCCGGCTGAAAAAGACGAGGCTGGTTCCGAAGCATATGCTGAAAACGGCATTATCCAGCAAACGCTGCGGGCGGTAAAAAGAGAATACCCTAATTTGACGGTAATCACTGACCTCTGCCTCTGTGAGTATACCAGCCATGGGCATTGCGGCATAATTCAAGATGATTACGTTATGAATGACCTCACGCTTGACCTTCTGGCCAAGACAGCTGTTTCGCACGCGTCAGCAGGTGCGGATATAATCGCTCCTTCTGACATGATGGACGGACGGGTGGGCGCCATACGCGCGGCACTTGATCGGAACGGCTACAATAATATGCCTATTATGGCCTATTCGGCAAAATACTGCTCGGCATTTTACGGGCCATTCCGTGAGGCGGCGGACTCCGCGCCCAAATTCGGCGACCGGAAATCATACCAGATGGATCCGGCCAATTCTGACGAAGCGCTGCGTGAAGTCTGGCTTGATATCGAAGAAGGGGCAGATATAGTCATGGTTAAGCCCGCCCTTGCCTACATGGATATCATCAGGCGGGTCAAGGATGAATTTAACTGTCCTGTCGCAGCTTATAATGTCAGCGGCGAGTACAGTATGGTGAAGGCCGCCGCGCAGAATGGCTGGGTGGAAGAAAGACGGATCGTGATGGAGATTTTGACCGGTATCAAGCGTGCCGGCGCTGACATTGTGATCACCTACCACGCCAAGGATGCAGCCAGGTGGATTAACGACGAGAAGTAGATGAGGTCAGATCTCTGACTTAAAACCGACGATCGACGACCGAATTTGTAGGTGCGACTTTAGTCGCACAATCATTGGCCGGATGAATCCGGCCCTGCAAAAATCAGGCGCATGAAAACCTAATGACCTAAAAGGAATGCAGAATAAACCGACGTCCGACTTCTGACGACCAACGACTGACGACTGAATTACCCGGGGGGATTAAATTGATCATTTCCTGGAACACAACAAACGCGTGCAACATGTACTGCAAACACTGTTATCGCGATGCGGGCATAAAAGCAGCGGAAGAATTGAATACGGACGAAGGCATGGCGCTGATCGACCAGATTGCCGAAGCCGGCTTCAAGATTATGATCTTCAGCGGCGGTGAACCGCTGATGCGTGACGATATCTTTACCCTGGTTAAACACGCCAGGGAAAGAGGCCTGCGGCCGGTATTCGGGACAAACGGTACCCTGATCACACCTGAAGTGGCAAAAAAATTAAAGGATTCCGGTGCGATGGCCATGGGCATCAGCCTGGACAGTGTTGATCCGGACAAGCACGACAAATTCCGGGCGACGCCAGGCGCCTGGCAGGGAGCTTTACAGGGCATGAAAGCGTGCCGCGGTGCTGGCCTGCCTTTTCAGATCCACACCACTGTAATGGACTGGAACATGGCTGAAGTTGAGAATTTAACCGACCTGGCTGAGGAAATTGGCGCAGTCGGCCATCATATATTTTTTCTCGTGCCTACGGGACGCGCAGTGGACATAGCAGAGGAGTCATTGAGGGCCGAGCAGTATGAGGAACTGCTTCACCGCATCATGAAAAAACAAGGGGAAACAAAAATAGAACTCAAGCCAACCTGCGCGCCGCAATTTATGAGGATCGCTTCACAAATGGGAATCAAGACACGTTTCAGCAAGGGGTGCCTGGCAGGTATCTCTTACTGCATTATCAGCCCCGTGGGAATTGTCCAGCCCTGCGCATATTTAAATATACCTGCCGGTAATGTGCGCGAAAAACCTTTCGGTGATATATGGCGGGATTCTGAAATATTTAAAAACCTAAGGACGGAAGAATATAAAGGCGGGTGCGGCGCCTGCGAGTATAAAAAGATATGCGGCGGCTGCCGTGCAAGGGCATATTATTACTCTAATGATTATATGGCCGAAGAACCATGGTGTCTGTACCAGGGGCGAAAGGGTTACAAAATCAATGAAGACGGATCAAATTGACAGGAAAATACTTAACCTGATCCAGGCCGGTTTCCCTATTTCACCGGAACCATACCGGGAAATCGGGGAAAACCTCGGCATTTCCGAGGAAAATGTGATAGCGCGGATCAGTAACATGCTTGACAGCGGTTTGATCCGTCGTCTCGGCGCGATATTTGACTCTGGCAAGCTGGGCTACCACAGCACGCTCTGCGCCATGAAGGTTGAGGAAAGCAGGATTGATGCGGTGGCTGCCGTTGTAAACGCTTATCCCGGGGTTACCCATAACTATTTGAGAGATCACGAGTTAAACATGTGGTTTACCGCAACCGCCCAGTCTAAAGAAGACCTGGAACAGATGTTAAATCAAGTAAAAAGAGATACAGGCATAAAAGAAATTTTATCACTGCCGGCTGAAAAAATATTTAAGATAAGAGTGAATTTTGCTCTTGATTGAGGTGATGTCATGCTGTCAGAGCAGGACAAACAGATTATTATAGAATTGCAAAACGGGCTGCCGCTGGTAAGCCAGCCTTTCGAGATCATGGGCAAGAGATTGAATATGACCGAAGAGTCACTAATTAACCGGATTACTTATTTAAAGGAAAACGGTTACATCAGACGATTCGGCGCAGCTGTACGCCATCGGGATTTGGGTTTTACAGCCAATGCCATGGTTGTCTGGGATGTCCCCGACAACAAAACAGATGAGGTCGGCAGGATCATGGCTTCATTCAAGGAAGTCAGCCACTGCTACCAGCGACCAAGGCATCAAGGCTGGCCATATAACCTTTTCACCATGGTGCACGGGCGATCGAGGGAAGCGTGTATAAAAACTGCTGAGCAGATTTCAATAGCTGTGGACATTAAGAAGTTCGAGACGCTTTTCAGCACAGCAGAGCTAAAAAAAAGCAGCATGCGTTATTTTAAATGAGTTGTTGGCCGCATAAGGCGGAAGGGGGTTTAACTCGAATGCACAGGGGTTTTGCCAGGTCCGTTTCACTATATCATGAAGCGCTGAAATACATACCGGGCGGTGTTAACAGCCCTGTCCGCGCCTTCAAATCAGTGGGCATGAATCCTGTTTTTATAAAACATGGCGATGGATCCAAAATATTTGACGAAGATGGCAACGAATATATTGACTATGTGGGTTCCTGGGGTCCACTCATTTTGGGGCACCGGCACCCGATCGTTATTGAAGCGCTGGAACGGTGTTTAAAAGAAATTGGAACAAGTTTCGGCGCACCCACTGAACTGGAGACCATCCTGGCCTCCATGGTTGTTGAAGCTGTACCGTCAGTTGAAATGCTGAGGCTGGTAAATTCCGGCACAGAGGCAGCGATGAGCGCATTGCGGCTGGCTCGCGGCTATACCGGAAGGAATAAAATTGTCAAGTTTGAGGGCTGCTACCATGGCCACGCTGACTTTTTACTGATCAAAGCAGGATCAGGCGCGCTCACCATGGGTGTGCCCACCAGCCCCGGTGTACCGGAAGAAACAGCGTCAAATACAATAGTAGCTGAATTTAACAACATCGAAAAGCTGAAAGAGATATTTGCTGCCGGAGGGGAAGAAATCGCGGCGGTTATTGTTGAACCCGTGGCCGGCAACATGGGGGTTGTCCCCCCGGCGCCAGGTTTTCTGGAAGGCTTGCGGAGCATAACTAACCAATATGACAGCATTTTAATTTTTGACGAGGTTATGACGGGTTTCCGGGTCGCTTACGGGGGGGCGCAAAAACTGTATGGTGTCACACCCGACCTTACCTGCCTGGGCAAGGTGATCGGCGGTGGCCTGCCGGTGGGAGCATATGGCGGCAAGCGGGAAATAATGGAGTATGTTGCCCCGGCCGGACCGGTATATCAGGCAGGTACATTGTCAGGAAATCCCCTGGCGGTCACTGCCGGCATAGCTACACTGCAAATACTAAAACAACCTGGCATTTATGATGAACTGAATAAGAAATCGGCTTCCCTGGCTAATGGACTGCGGGAATCAGCCGTGAGAAAAGGTGTAGAATTAAATGTAAACAGGGTAGGCTCCATGCTCAGCGCGTTTTTTACAGGTAAAAAGGTAACGGATTACGCCGCAGCATGCTCGTCAAATACAGAGTACTTCAGCTTATTCTTTAAATCAATGCTTGAGAAGGGTATCTATATCGCCCCGTCACAGTTTGAAGCTGTTTTCGTTTCAACAGCTCACAGTGAAAATGATATTGAGCAAACCCTGGAGTCAGCAGAACAATCATTAAGTTTTTGATATTGTACAAAGATTAATTAGTTAACTAAAGAATATATAAATATCGGTACATAATTTAATATTTTAACCACGAAACAGCGTTTGACTATAAATGCTGTTTCATGCAAAATAGCAGGTAATGAGTGATTATAATTGTCGCAATTTTTAAACTTATTTTAAAAATAAAATATACTTATATTCTTAAAATTTCACAGAAGGATAAATCAAAAACAAATCGAAATTTTAAAGTTATTCAATAATAATTACCCGTAATTCCGTGAGTAAACTCAGTTGCATGGGGAGGTGAAATTGCAGCTCATAGAATACTTACTTTAGTCCATAGATCATTGTTTGCAGAGATTTTGATCCCGGTAAGATTTTGAGGTATTAAGCAAGGGAGGTAAAGACTTGTGGTAGCATGTGCGAGCAATATCGGTGACGATGAATTAATCAAACAACTAGATAAGGTTATTGATCCATATAGAGGTAATCCAGGCGGGCTGATCCAGGTGTTGACAAAAGCCCAGGGCCTTGTCGGATACCTGCCCAAGTGGGTCCAGGTGCAGATAGCAGAAGGTTTGGGAGTATCACTCCAAGAAGTTTACGGGGTTATCACTTTCTATGCCTTCTTCTCCCTGATTCCCAGGGGCAGGCATAAAATCGCAGTGTGCGCCGGTACAGCCTGTTATGTGAAAGGGACTAAGATGGTTTTGAATACAATCAGAGAGCTGCTGCATATCAAACCAGGCCAGACTACTCCCGACAGCCGTTACACTCTTGAACAGGTGCGCTGCATCGGGGCATGCGGCTTGGCCCCCGCTATGATCATAGACGGCAAAGATGTTCACGGGCGTCTGGAGCCGGATCTTATTCCCGCGGTGCTGGAGCAGTACGCGTAGCAGCAATTGAAATCCTGCTTCATATCCCATCATTAACAGGGGATATCTTCAGAAATGGCTGGAGGATTTAAACGGAGGTGTAATTAAGTGAAGTCTTTGGACGAACTGGCAAAGATTAAAGAAAACAGACGGGCAGCTCTTAAAATTCGCGAGGGAGTTCCGTCCGCAACTGAAAAGGCCCACATCATGATGTGCGGCGGCGCTGGATGCATATCTTCCAAGTGCCTTGATGTAGTAGATGCCATGAAGGAAGCTCTGAACAAGAACGGGATCGCGGATAAAGTCCAGATTATTCTCACCGGATGTATGGGCCCTTGCGATATGGGACCGGTCGCCATCGTGTACCCTGACGCAACCTTTTACCGCAGGTTAAAGCCGAAGGATGCCGAGGCAATTGTTGAGGATCACATCATGAAAGGGAACCCTGTACAGCGGTTGATGTACAGGTCGTCCGGAGCGAAGGAGCCAACCCCCAAGGTCACTGATATCGACCTGTTTGCAAAACAGAAAAAGGTCGTTCTTCGCAACAACTTCTATATTGATCCGACATCTATAGAGGATTACATTGCCAGCGACGGATATGCCGCGCTGGGCAAGGCGCTGACAAAAATGCAGCCGGCGGAAATTATTGAAGAGGTCAAAAAGTCAGGCCTGCGCGGGCGCGGCGGCGCAGGTTTCTCCACTGGTATGAAGTGGGGATATACCGCTGCGGCCAGCGGGACCCCAAAGTATGTTGTCTGCAATGGTGACGAGGGCGACCCGGGTGCGTTCATGGACCGGTCAGCCCTGGAAGGAGACCCGCACAGCATCATCGAGGGTATGGCCATCTGCGGCCTTGCTATTGGCGCCGAGCAGGGTTACGTATATGTCAGGGCGGAATACCCGCTGGCAATTGAAAGACTGGAGATTGCCATTAAGAAAGCTCGTGAAAACGGCCTGCTGGGCAAGGATATTTTAGGCTCAGGATTTAATTTCGACATTGAAATCCGCATTGGCGCCGGCGCTTTTGTGTGCGGCGAGGAAACAGCCCTGCTGACTTCCATAGAAGGCAAGCGCGGCGAGCCGAGACCGAGGCCTCCCTTCCCGGCCAACTCCGGCGTCTGGGGCAAGCCGACCGTCCTTAACAACGTTGAAACTTGGGCAAATATACCCGAGATCATTCTCAAGGGCTCTGCTGCTTATGCCGCCACTGGCACTGAAAAGAGCAAGGGCACCAAGGTATTTGCCCTGGCCGGACGGATTAACAATACCGGTATCA
>DHGV01000120.1:0-192 GCA_002402945.1 Pelotomaculum sp. UBA4789 | reverse complement strand
TCGATTTTACTGTGGATGAGTCCTGTGGCAAGTGTTCTCCCTGCCGTATCGGCACCAAGCGGATGTACGAAATTATTGACAACATCAGCAACGGTAAAGGTAAAGAAGGAGATATAGAACTTCTGATCGAACTGGCCAACACGATTCAAGCCACTGCGCTGTGCGGTCTCGGCCAGACTGCTCCCAATCCCG
>DHGV01000031.1 GCA_002402945.1 Pelotomaculum sp. UBA4789 | reverse complement strand
CTCATCTCGCCTCTCAATATGTTGACCAGCTGCGGCAGCTCGTTCAGGCTGGTCCTTCTGAGAAATTTACCTGTTTTGGTGATGTATTGCTCCGGATTTTCGAACATATGGGTCGGCACGTTGGCCGGGGAGCCTTCGCGCATGGTGCGGAATTTGATGATATTGAAATGGGTTTTATGCAAGCCCACCCGTTTCTGGGTAAAGAGGACCGGCCCTGGGGATTCCAATTTAATGAACAGGGCGATGATCAATAAAACCGGCGAAAGGACGACCAGCGCCAATAGTGATAACATGATATCCAACAGGCGCTTGACAGGTTTATAAAACATGGTAAGACCTCGATCAATTATTAAAGATTATAAATATCCACCTTGTAGCGGTCCAGGTTCTGCCTGATCCATTGGATCGTTTCCTGCAGCCCCTGGGCTAAAGTATAGCCGGGGGACCAATCCGTTAAGGAGCGGATCTTTTCGTTTGATCCCAGCAGCCGGTTGACTTCGCTTTTTTCCGGGCGCAGCCTGATCTCATCGCATAAGATCCGGGCCCGGGGATTGATCTGGCTGATCAGCTCTTCCGCCAGCTCTCCGATGGAGATCTCCTGCTGGGTAGCGATATTGATCTCTTCGCCGATAGTTTTTTCCGTAGCAGCAATGGCCAAAAATCCGGCCACGGTATCCAGCACATAGTTGAAGTCCCGGGTCGGTGACAGGGCTCCCAGCTTGATCTCCGTCAGGCCGGACAGCAGCTGGGTGATGATCGTGGGGATGACGGCCCTTGCTGACTGGCGGGGGCCATAGGTATTAAAGGGCCGGACGATGGTCACCGGCAGCCCGAAGCTGCGGTAAAAGCTCTCGGCCATCCGGTCCGCCCCGATCTTGGTGGCGGCATAGGGTGACTGTCCCTGGAAAGGGTGTTTTTCATCGATGGGCACATACCGGGCGGTGCCGTAGACTTCGGAGGTGGAGGTCACCAGTACTCTTCCGGTATTGAGATCCCGGGCCGCCTGCAGCACATTCAGGGCGCCTTTGATGTTGGTGTCCACGTAGGAGTCCGGTGAATGATAGCTGAAGGGGATGGCCACCAATGCGGCCAGGTGATATATCTGCTCCGCCCCGGCTGCGGCCTGCCGCACCCCATTGGGATCCCGGATGTCGCCGGCAAAGATCTCGATCTCCGCCAGCTTGTCTTTGGGCAGGGTATCGAGCCAGCCCCAGGAATTAAAGGAATTGTAATAAACAAAGGCCTTCACCTGCCGGCCGGATTCGATTAGTTTTTCTGTCAGGTGGCTGCCGATGAAGCCATCGGCGCCTGTCACCAGTACCTTCATCAATTACTCCCTCTGTTTGTGTTCCGACATATATGCAAGGGGGGACACACCTTCTGCAAGGGATGCCCCCATCCTGTAAGACTTCACCTGAAATTGCCGCTATGAGGACGAGGCTTCATCCTGGGAATAGTAGTAATAATACTGTTGGTCGCCGGCATTGACTTTGGCCTGGTTCAAGACCACCCCGATGATATTGGCCTTGGCTTTCAGGAACTGGTCCCGGGTTTCCCGGACCTGTTCCTTGCGTGTCACCCCGTATTGGGTCACGATAATCACCCCGTCCATCTGGGGCGCCAGGATGCTGGCGTCGGTCACCGCCAGGACGGGCGGCGAATCTACCAGGACATAGTCGAAATGCTCCAGCAGCACCGGCCAGAATTCCCAGACCCGCTGTGAATTGAGCAGCTCAGCCGGATTGGGCGGTACCGGGCCGCTGGTTAATACAGTGAGGTTTTCCACCGGAGGCTTGCAAACAGCATTTTCGAGGGGCATCTGCTGTACCAGGTGGCTGGTCAGGCCCCTATGGTTATCTAATGAAAATATTTTGTGCTGCATCGGCTTGCGCAGGTCGCAGTCGACGATGATCACCTTGTATCCGGCCTGGGCCAGGACTATCCCCAGGTTGGCCGTGACCGTTGACTTGCCGTCCTGGGGGCTGGGACTGCTGATCAGGATGGACCGGATGTCCTGGTCGAGGTCGGCAAAACCGAGGTTGGTCCGCAGCGCCCGGTAGGCTTCGGCAGTAATCGATTTTGGTTTGTCCAGGACTGTCAGTCCGAATTTCTCAGTTTGCATCAGTAACCTCCATATTTGGACCGCGAGCGTTTATGGCTGCCGTCCTTCGGGATCACGCCCAGCACTGTCAGGTTCATTTCCTGGAAGGCTTCGGTCGTCTTGACGGTATTGTCCAGGTATTCCAGGACAAAGGCCAGCAGGGTGAAGATGATCAGGCCCAGGACCAAAGCTAAAGCCACATTCATTGTCTTGTTGGGTTTGATCGGCGCATTCGGAACCGCGGCGGCGGACATGACCACCATGCTGCTGTCCCCTAAATCCACGGACCTGGCGATCAGGGTATTGGCGATCTGCCCGTCCAGGGTCACCAGGGCCTGGTTCAGGCGGTTGATTTCCCGCTGCAGATCTTCCTTTTCGGTCTGGGCGGCGCCGGTGGGGCTGGCGCTGTAGCCTCTATAGGCCTCCTGGGCCTCGGCTAATTGCTGTTTGGTGATCTCCTTTTGGTTTCTGAGGAAGGTGACCGAACTGTTGATCTGCTCCTGGGTCTTTTCATTCAGAAGCTTCATGTACTGGTCGCTCAGGGCATTGGCTATCCTGGCGGCCAGGACCGGGTCGCTGTTTTGCACCTTCACCTGGATCAGGTTGGAGTCCTTGACGATGGAGGCCTCGATCATCTCTGCCAGGCCGACCGGCGCATATCCTTCCAGAATCAGGGCATCGGTAATCCGCTGCATCAGGGCCCGGCTTTTGATCTGGGCCAGGTGGGTATTCATGGTCAATACCGGCTTGGTAAAGGCCTCCGGTTCGCTCCCCTGGCTGATTACCGCGTTGGGATTGGTCTGCAGCTTTTCAGTCGCCTGGCTGAAGCGCAGCAGGGTGTCGGCCTGGTAGATCGGGGTCAGCACAAAATAGTTGATCAGGCCGGCCGCCAGGCCCAGCAGCAGGGTCAGGCCAATAATAAACCGGGACCGCTTGCCCAGTGTCTTCAAAATTTGCCGCAAGTCTATCTCCAATTCTTCATCGTTGGGGAAGAGCTCTTTATCTTCTGGGGTCACCCTTTTCTCTCCTTTGAATGCCAGAATAAAACCTGCCCTGTTACTGGGCTTTTGGTATGCCCTGGCCCATTACCCGGTACACGTCTTCATTGGCTTTCTCGTAGTCCTCCGGGCTGCCGATATCCAGCCAGTAACCTTTATGCTCAAATATTTTTACCTTTTCCCCGTTGTCCAGCAATTTATGCATCAAGTCATCAAAACCAAAATATGTATTTTCCGGCACATAGTCAAAGACCCTTTTGTTGAATGCGTATATTCCCATGCACACATTGACATCGTAATCGGGTTTTTCTACAAAGCTGTTCACAAAATAATCGGGATCGTGACCTATTACTCCGTAATCAATATGTACATTTCTGGCATGGGTGGCCACGGTCAGGATGGCGTCGTTGATTTTATGTTCCAAGAATAATTTCCTGAAGGATAAATTGGTCAGGACATCGCCGTTCATCACCAGAAAATCTTCCGGCAGCCCCTGGATCAGTTTGATCGGCGCCACTGTGCCCAGGGGTTTCTGCTCTCTTGAGTACCTGATCTGCATCCCATATTCCGAGCCGTCGCCAAAATAGGCTTCGATTAAATTGCCCATGTGGTTTACACAGATGACGGTTTCTTTGATGCCCTGCTTTTTTAAACTTTCCAGCAGCAGCTTCATGATCGGTTCTTCGCCCACCGGGACCAGCGGTTTGGGCAGGGTGATAGTATATGGTTTGAGCCTGGTTCCTTTCCCCCCTGCTAAAATTACTGCTCGCACCGATCTGTGCACCTCCCCTTATAATCCACTACAACCTGTTTTTAAACACAAAAATCCCCGACGGTCAGTCCGGGGGACGCCTGCGTTGCCGGGTTTTTGCCTCTACAGCGCCTATGTAAAATATTGCTGTCAACCGCCCCTCACCCAAAGAAAAACGCTGGATCTTTTTTTCATCTATATCTAAAATAATAAGTAATACTATTGATTTAATTACTTCGACTAAATATAAATTTTCCCTTTATATACAGGAAAAATAATTTCATACATTATTATTCTTTATTCGACAAATTTAGCATGACAATCGTATCACGGGGACGGTTCTTGTGGCACACTTGCAGCATTCTCGATGTAGGGGTCGGCTTCAGCCGACCACGTTGTGCGGATAAATCCGCACCTACAGGGGGTGATCCGCTTTCTTTTGAGCCGTTGCAGAAAATCAAATTTTTTTACTGCACTTTCACCGGCAGGTCAAAGGTGTGGTACGGCTCGCTCTCCCCGTCTTTAAACAACAGAAATTGCATCTTGATGCTATCGAAAGGCTGGTAGATGGTGAAACCGATCGGTGATTCCAGCTGCTTGCCCTGTTTCAGCTCAAAGGGGCCGGCGCTGTTCTTTTTATAACCGTTTGCCCACACTTCGACGTTGTAGGTGACAGTGCGGTACTCGTGGTTGACAATGCCAAATTTGACTTCATATATCTCGCCAACTGTCAGAGCGTTGGGATAGCCGTCGGGGCTCACGATGTAAAACTCGGTGAATTTCTCGCCGGTCTCCGGCTTGGCCGCCATATATGCAATGCTGCTGATGGTTAAGATGGTAGCGGCAACCAGCCCCAGCGAGATGGTCCGTTGCTTCCCGGACATGGCGCCCCAGTTAGGCAGCTCGATATCGAGGTCTATGAAAAACCGGTTTACATAGGGCAGCCTGCTCCTGCGGTAAACCGCCGCGGCGGTCATGATCATGACGAAATATGACACGGCCAGCAGGATCGGCTGGAAGCCAATGCCCCAGGACAGAAAAGGCAGGATCAGCCCCAGCAGCAGCGCCAAAATGATGCTCAGACCGAAGCTGAAAGATATGCGCTCGATACTGTCCAGGTCTTCATAGGCCGGGAACAGCGCCAGGATCAGGAGGTACCCGGGACAGAAAAGGACAAACAGCAGGCCCGGCACATCCCTGACAATGCCGCCGATGTCAAAAAAGGCCATCAGGGCCAGGGGTATGGACAGGACCAGCGGAATCCAGGTGGTGACAAATTCCCGCCGCATCCTTCTGCGTCTCAGCAGCTTTCTCTGTTTGCGTTTCTCCTGCAGTGTAAACTCTTCCAGCGCCGATCACCTCTTTGAGATTCAGGCCTTAGAATGGGCTTCAGGTAATTCTACACACAATTTATTAACAATAAATTAATGTTATCTTAAATTCTAATTATAATTATGTAAATAACAATTCTTGTTGTAGGGTCGGATTTATCCGACCACATTGTGCGGATAAATCCGCACCTACAGCAGGTGACAAGCTTTCCATTGAAATGATGCGCCATGATCATGCCCGGCTGGGCGCGGCGGGAAAATGAGAGGCCGCCGTGCTGCTTGAGCCGCGGCGGCTCCTCATTATTGAGTAATGGCGCCAGTCACGATTTGTTGAATTGTTGAATAACGGTAAATAATGGCGCCAGGCACGATTTGTTGAATAACTACTGAGTGCAGGCAGGCCTGGGGCTTCGCTGAATGACTCTTCCTTCTCTTACTGCAGCTCACCTGCAACCGCCTCGGCCAGCTTGGCGATGCTGGCCGACAGGGCTTCCAGTTTGCCTTCGATGCGCACCAGCAGGTAAGCGGCGACGGCGATGGGAAAACCCACGTTGCCTACTGCCTGGAGAATGTTTTCCAGTATGATCACCCCCGTTTCAATTTGATAAAAAGGCACGGCGCTGTCCTGTAATTTTTGAGGATGCCGCCGTGCCCTGGAGCGGGTCTGAAGACGCCCGCGCTTTATATGAACGCCCGAAGTGGTTTAAGCGGGCGGGTCGTAAAGGTCGTTCGTGGTGCTGTCAATGATCTTGATGTCCTGTTTGGTGACCAGGTCTCCGCCCGAGCTGTTGAAAATGTTCCGGGCAATGACCAGGTCCATAGCGGCCTCGATTTCGGCGGCGGTCACGTCGGCGCGGGGGTTGTCCAGGGTGAGCGTGACGGTCCTGCCGGCCTGGCTGCTGAAGATCATGCGCAGGGTCTTAGCGGTAGTTGCCAAATGCGGTTCCTCCTTTCTTTTATGCTTTTATGATGTCTGGATTAGACCTGCACCAGTTCGGCGCCGTCGACGCGGGAAATCCCGTTCAGCGTGTAGCCCTGCAGGGCAGCAAGCGCTGTGGCCACGTCGAAGAGGTCCTGATCAGCCGCTGCGGGCTTGACGTTGTTGAGGCTTTTGTTGCGGTAGACCGGGTTACCGCCCTCATCCACGCCTATATTGAGCTCCAGCCTGAGCACGGAGCTTGAAGGGACCTTGTTTACAGCCATTTTTTCACCTCCTTACACGGTGAAGGCTTGTTTTTTCACCTTCACCTGTCTAAACGTGTCCGGGAGGGGGCAAATCATAACATTAGGGGCAGGTAAATGTTAATAATTTGCCCTGCCCCCCGAACACATGTTCTATTGTTATATTAGCAAAATGGTAATGGCCTGTCAATATAAAATTATAAATTCCTGGATAAGAAATTTCTGACATATTTCGACAAAATACATTATGGTGCCAGTTGTTGAATTGTTGAATTGTTGA
>DHGV01000078.1 GCA_002402945.1 Pelotomaculum sp. UBA4789 | reverse complement strand
ACGAGGAAAGGGGACACATCATCTGGGACGTGGGACGTGGGACTGTGGGATTGCATGATATTCTCAAGGGCTTAAGACCCTAAAGGAATGCAGGATATACCCACGACCAACGTCTCACGTCTCACGTCTTCATTTATGTTTCTGGTCATTGATTGTTTTTGTTGTTTGGCTTGGGTGGTTGAGGTGTCTTTACTTTATTAGCTTTGGGCAGATCTTCAAGATAGAATGGCAATACGGATACCGCGACATTTCGTTTATTGAAGAGGGCCCTGCCTATGAATACGCTGGTATTGTTGTGTAAAAGCATCTCCCACCTGTTGGAGACGATAAACTGGGGCAGGAGCACCGTGATCATATCACCGGGCTGGGACGCGTGTTCTTCCGAATCAATATACTCAAGTAGCGGTTCCACTATCTCACGGTATGGGGATTGTTTAATTACCAGGGATATGTCGGTATTGAGCATTGACCATTTTCTCCGCAGCTTGTCGGCCTCACCTTCATAAGGCTCCACGTGGAAAACCTCGACATTGGGGGTGAGGCTTTTCGCGTAGCGGAGGGCCTGAATCACAAGACCGTTGATGCTGGCAATCGGGACGATAAAGTGATGGTTATACCGGCTCTCAAAGCTGATCTGGGCCAGAGTCTCATTGGGCACGTCCAGTTGTTTGGCTACTGAATTATAGTGTTTTTTTATCCTCATCATTAACATCACGATCAACGGGATGATGATAAAAACAATCCACGCCCCAGCCGCAAATTTTTCGGCCCCGATAATGACCGTGGTTATTAATGTGATCACCGCCCCGATACCGTTAATGCATGCTTTAACCCTCCAGCCCTCGGGTTTATTTTTAATCCAGCGCATCAACATGCCGAACTGTGCCAGGGTAAAGGCCGTGAAAACGCCAACCGCATACAACGGGATGAGCAGGTGGGTATCACCTTGAAATATTATAACCAGCACGATTGCCATCAGGCCGAGAAACACGATGCCGTTGGAGAAGTTCAGCCTGTGACCGCGCAGAGCCAGTTGCCTCGGGGCATATCCGTCCTGGCCGATGATGGAAAGCAGTATTGGAAAACCGGCAAAAGCCGTGTTTGCGGCCATGGCCAGGATAATGGTTGTTGTGGCCTGGATTAAATAAAACGCCGTGCCCCTGCCGAACACTACCGTGGCTAATTGTGCCATTACAGTTTGCTGGGAGTTGGGGAGGGGGTGATAAAGGCTGGTAAGGTAAACAATTCCGCCGAAAGTGATCAATACGGAAGCTGCCAGCAGTACGTAAGCCAGCTTGGCGTTTTTCCTGGCAGGCTCTTTGAAGTTTGGCACCGCGTCGCTCACAGCTTCCACCCCGGTCAAGGCAGCGCAGCCCGAAGCGAAAGCGCGTAATATTATGAACAATGATGCAGCTTGGGTGCCGAATGAAATGTCCGTTACAATCGTCCCGGCCATGCCGACACTTTCGCCGCCGGTGTGTTTCAAAACACCTGCTACAATTAAAATGACAACGGCAACCATAAAAGCGTATGTCGGTATGCTGAACAATTTTGAAGATTCCCTGACACCTCTAAGGTTTCCGATCACCATCAGCGCGATAATGGCAATCGAAATTACCACCCGGTGCGGAAAAAACTGAGGGAAGGCGGATGTGATCGCCGCAGTCCCGGCGCTGATGCTAACGGCGACGGTTAAAGTGTAATCAATAGAAAGCGCCGCCCCGACAATCAAACCATAGATATTCTTTAAGTTGTCTTTTGCCACAATATAAGCGCCGCCCCCGCCAGGGTAAGCGTCTACGATCTGCCGGTATGATATGGTCAGGACCAGCAGGAGAAGGATGATCGCCGCTGATATTTTTGGTATCCATAAATAAGTCAGAAGCCCAATGGCAGGTATTAGGGCCCAAAGCATTTCGTCCACAGCATATGCCACAGAGGATATAGCGTCACTCGCCAGGATGGGCATGCCCCAGAATACGCTGAATTTTTCATGCATCAGCTGGCTTGTGGCTAGTTTTGCACCTAATATTTTATGTGAAAGCTGCCCAAACATATAAACCGCTCCTAAAAAACATATGTTAAATTAAGTAGTTTTCATTGAAACATTACTCATTTTAGCAAATTTAAATAGACAATGATAGTATGTCCTGCAAAAAAAGCGGCATATAGTGTTCAGCCTAGACAGCAGAATGGCTTGCAGATTATGACCACCATCCTTGACATTTGTGCTGAGACAGAATAAAATGACTTTTTGAGTGCACATGTAAAAAAAAGAAGGATTTTTTCGCAATTGGCAGAATCTTACCCTGATATGTGTTTTTAGAAAACCTTTTTTTTTGCAAAGGAGATGGCCATGGAGGCGATTTATTACGGCGCCCAGTTTTTTATAACCGTATACTATTTTTACTTTTTTGTTATCTCTCTATTTGGTTTTTTCCGCAAGTACAAAGATGACATTTTGCCGCCTGCTTCCCGGTTTGCCATTGTAGTTGCCGCTCATAATGAAGAAAAAGTGATCGGTGAATTGATCAGCAACCTGCATGATCTGGATTATCCGAAAGAGCTTTACGATATTTACGTTGTAGCTGACAACTGCACAGACAGCACAGCCAAAATCGCAGCGGAAAAAGGCGCAGCCGTTATCGAGCGCTTCAATCAGGTTGATATGGGTAAGGGCTATGCCCTGGAGTACACATTTAATAAAATCTTCTCTCTGGACATCCACTACGACGCTGTATGTGTTTTTGATGCAGATAACCTTGTGGCCGATAACTTCCTCACAATCATGAACGGGCACTTGTTAAAGGGAGAAAAAATCATTCAGGGTTACCTTGACACCAAGAACGCAGATGACACCTGGATCACAAAAGCAATCTATATCAGCTATATCCTGACCAACCGTTTCTGGCAGCTATCCAAGTATAATTTAGGCCTGACCTGCGCTCTGGGCGGCACAGGTATGTGCCTATCGGTGGAAATGCTTAAAAAGTACGGCTGGGGCATGACTTCCCTGACCGAGGACCTTGAGTTCCAGACCAAGGCGCTGATGAATAACATTAAAGTCTGCTGGGCTCATGATGCTAAAGTATACGACGAGAAACCACTGAAACTGATGCAGTCCTGGCGCCAGCGCAGACGCTGGATGCAGGGCCATACCAACGTTGCCGGACGCTATGCGGGTAAATTGTTCTTAGAGGGATTCCGTACCAGGAATTTTGCCATGATTGACGGCGCCATGTATCTGATTCAGCCGTTTTTCCTGATGTTCACCGGTTTGGGCATGATCGGCAATATATTCATGTATGAACAGGTTTATGACAAACCGTTAATGGCAGCTGTGAGTTTTTTCTCCCAGTTCATATATTTCAGCATTGGTTTGGTCCTGGAAAAAGTGAATATAAAAGCTTTCTGGTGGCTGTTCTTCTACCCGATATTCGCCCTGACCTGGATCCCGGTAGCTTTTATCGGATTTGTGATGCGGAAAAATAAAGTATGGTCTCACACCCTGCATATACGCAATATCAACCACGAAAACTTACACCTCTATATACCAAGCAAGGTTGAAAACCGGCGGGTAAGCTGATAAAAGCCGGCACATATAAAAAATAAACCCCCTGATGGGGGTTTATTTTATGGCGTTGGCCATAAAAGCTACATAGTCGTTAACCGGGTGGGCGAAAAGATCTTGCGTGGTACTGCTCTGGATTACCTTCCCGGCTTCCAGCACCGTTACTTTGTTGGCCATGACCGGTATCTCATGCGGGTCATGAGTAACAAAGACGGTGCTTATTTTTGTGGCCTTGAGGATGTCGCTGAACTCGCTGATCAGGGCCTTTTTAGTCGGGAAGTCCAGGGCGGCAAAGGGCTCGTCCAGGAAAAGCACCTCCGGATCCATAACAAGAGCCCTGGCCAGGCTCACCCTGTGGGCTTCGCCTCCGGAGAGAAAGCGGGTTGAGCTGCTTGCTAAAGACTCGACCCCAAACTTTTTCAGCCAGTCCATCACGCGCGCATCGATCTCAGATTTTTTGAAGCCTCTGAGCCGCAGCCCGGAGGCTACGTTGTTATATACTGTCGTGTCCAGGAGGAGCGACTCCTGAAATACCAGGGCCATTCTTCTCCGGAAGCGCAGCATTTTTTGCGGCGTAATCTCCTCCCCGTGAAAAAAAATACTTCCATCGTCCGGCTTCAGCAATAGCGCCAGCACCTGGACCAGGGTGCTCTTACCTGAGCCGTTGATGCCGATCAGGGCCATGGTCTCGCCCTTCTCCAGGCAGAACTGTTCTATGTTGAGTATCTGTTTGTTTCCCCTTTTAAATTTGATGTTACTGGCCAGCATAGCACAGTCATTCATTGTCCTACCCCCACAATATTTTCATTATGCAAATAATAAAGCAGCCGTTGATACAGGGCTGCCGGGTGTGTGAATATACCCTTTGCCCCTCCTTTCCACAATGGGAGGCGCCGCGGTTTCCCGGACACCCTGACGTCCCGCCGCCTTAGCTGCTGCTGTCAGGCTGAACGGGCTCGGAGAGAATATGCATTTATTTATTCAATGAGCCGGGGCTTATTTCCTTCGCATTTCATGAAAAGCTTTTATCTTTTATCCTGAATAAATATTATAATCACAGAAAAATGGAGGCAGAACATTATTTTTCTTGACTTGTGCTGTTGGGGACTGATATTATGTGAACAATAGTATACATTAAAGAAGCGATGAAGTGGAAAAGTAGTTGGGAAACAGCTTTTCAGGGAGAAAGCGCCGTGACTGGAAACGCTTTCACTGCACGACCCAGCGAAGTTCTCCACCGAGTTTCCGGGCTGAAACCGTCAAGGCAAGTAGGTCCGGCCGGAGTCTTCCGCCGTTAAAAGGAAGGGGGTATAAGGAATTATTCCCGTACCCTGCCAACAAGATGACTTTTTAAAAAAGTCAAATAAGGTGGTACCGCGAAACAAGCTTTTCGCCCCTAACGGGGGAGAAGTTTTTTTATTTTGCGGCGCCGGTGCAGGTGAGGAGTATTTGTACCTTATTTAAGTGGGTTAGTTGATAACCAAACGGGGTGGTACCGCGGAGAGCCACAGCTTTCGTCCCCACGAAGGCTGTGGTTTATT
>DHGV01000035.1 GCA_002402945.1 Pelotomaculum sp. UBA4789 | reverse complement strand
GCCTGGCGGGCGTGCTGCAGGGCTTTTTCAAACAGGGTGTAAATTCCTTTAGTTGCAGTGGCGGCGTCATGAGAACGATTTTGTATCTCAGTGGCCAGGGCCGTGAAATTGCTCTCCTCTTTGGCTATCGTTTCAGCCGCCCCTGTAATCTCTTTCGGGGTTTTTGCCTTGCTGTTGATGGCGACAAAGTTCTTCATCTCTGTCACTGCTTTCTGAGCCAGGAGATTGGCCTGGTCAGCTATCAGGGCTATAAACTGGATAATGTCACCTATTTTTTCCAGGTGTGATTCAAGCTCTCTGACTGACTCACTGGTGCGGAGCATGGCCACACTGCTGGATTTCATCTGTTTTAAGAATTTTTCCGAAGTCTCTTCAGCCTTTGTCAGGCTTATCACGGTTCTTTCAGACGCCTTTATCACCTCGTCGGAAGCCGTTTCCATTTTGCCGACTGTTCCTGAGAGCTTGCTCATTTTCACCATAACGGCACTGGAGGTGTCAGCGGATTTTTTAATGCTTTCCTGCAGCTGTCCCGTATATTCTGCAATGTTGCCTACTGAACGGCTGGTTCTTTCTACAAGATTTATAATCTTATCCACCATTTTAACAAATGATCGCATAAAACTCCCAATCTCATCCTTGGATGTGGTTTCCAGATCTATAGCTGTGAAGTCTCCGCCGGCAATGCGGTCCGCCTGGATTTCAAGTCTTTTCACAGTATCAGTTATGCGGTTTGTGATATATATGATCAGAAATAGCAGGGCAATGGTGAGGGCAGCGACGCCTCCCATAATCTGGCCTCTGGCTACGGCGATCTGCCTGTTGGTCTCTTCCATGGAAAAGCCGATCCGGAATGCCCCCCAGTGGCGATCGTTTACGTAGATCGGAGACGAAATATCCCACATGGTTTCTCCTGTGTCTCCTCTTACATAAACCTGCAGCAGGTATGGTTCCGTATTCTGCGAGCAGGCCAGGCCCACCTCGTCATTGAATATACGCTTACTGCGGGCCGGGTTGTCACCTATACCACCGGCCTCAAAAACGCCGCTTTTGGGATAAACATTGTTATGGGTGGGGACATAACCGTTTATGTCCTGTGACACAGCATAAATAACGACTTTGTCGTTGAGAAAAGGGTCCTGTATTTTACTTAAATTTGCGTCAGTGAAAGAGTCAAATAAAGTATGGTACTTCTGAGGTGTAGTATTCGGTATGGGTACATAATTTGTGTCAAACAACTGCTCTTCGGTCAGGACTCCATGTGTTATAGATACAGAGTCAGTTAATACTTTCCCCGAAGACGCAGCGCCGGTCTGGGCCAGGATAATGCCTCTTTCAAGCAGCACGTTCCGCAGTGTATTTGTCTGCCGGTTGAGATCATACGCTAAAAAGCCGATTAGCATGGGTAATATTACGCTGATGATGATGATGCTGTTCTTGAATTTAAGGGATTTTACCGTAAATATACTCACCGGGAACTCACCCCTTTATACAATAAGGTTATTTTGGATATTAATGTATTCGGCTTTTTTCACAATTATCCTGGCATCGGCAGCTTAATACGAGTCATAATAATATTCATCCGCCAGGTTTGTCTAGATCCCCAAATATGCTTCTTTAATATGTTCATCATTAAGCAGTTCTTCACCGGTACCATGCAGGGAGACCCTGCCATTTTCCAGGACATAAGCGCGGTCACACATCTGCAAGGTTTGCACCACGTTCTGCTCAACCTGCAGTACAGTGACACCATCTTTATTGATTTCTTTAATGTTGTCGAAAATCTGCTTGCACAGCACCGGAGCCAGGCCAAGTGAAGGCTCGTCCATGATCAGCAGTTTAGGCAGCGCCATCAGCCCCCTGCCGAGAGCCAGCATCTGCTGCTGACCGCCGGAGAGCGTGCCGGCTTCCTTGTTCTGCTTTTCCTCCAGAATGGGAAACTGCTCGAATATTTTTTTAATGGTTTCTTTTCTTTTAGACTTTGCCTCCGGGAAGAGGGAGCCTACTTCCAGGTTCTCGCGCACCGTCATTTCCGGGAAAAGCCGCCTGCCCTCAGGCACATGGATGATACCCAGTTCCGCGATTTTATAACCCGGTATCTGAGTTATATCTTTCCCGAGAAATTCAATCTTGCCTTTTTTTATATTCAGCATACCGGAAATTGCGTTTAAAGTTGTGGTTTTGCCAGCGCCGTTGGCGCCGAGTATGGCCACAAATTCCCCCTGTTTCACCTCAAACGATATGTCCCAAAGTACCTGGACGTCCTTATAGCTCACATCAATATCAGTTACTTTTAGCATAAGCGTCTCCTAAATATGCTTTAATTACCTCGGGGTGGTTTGCCACTTCCTGCGGTTTTCCCATGGCTATTTCTTTCCCGAAGTTGATTGCCAGGATCCGGTCTGAGATACCCATCATTACTTTCATAATGTGTTCAATAATAATAATGGTCACACCCGCATCACGGATGCGCCTGATCAGCTCGATAGCCGCCTCGGATTCTTTGGGATTAAGTCCGGCGCAGGTCTCGTCCAGCAGGAGCAGTTCCGGCTCAGTCGCCAGTGACCGCGCTATTTCCAGCCTTTTGCGCAGGGGAATGGGCAGGCCTTTGGCTTCCCGGTGCATGTACTTGTCAAGGTTGCAGAAGTTGATTATCTCCTCCGCCTTATGCCTGGACTTGCCGATGCTGCCTGTCCGCAGAAAAGCGCCCGCCATTACGTTTTCGAGTACAGTCATGCGCCTCAAGGGCTTGACCACCTGGAAGGTCCTGCCGATCCCTATTTTACAGATTTTATGGGCCGGCAGCGTATCGATTCTTTTGTCCTTAAAATAAATTTCACCCGAGGTAAGCGGATAGAAGCGGCTGACCATGTTGAAAACGGTGGTCTTACCGGAACCGTTCGGCCCAATGATACCAAATATTTCCCCCTGCTCCACTTGAAAACTTAAGTCATTGACAGCGGTAAGCCCGCCAAATTTTTTGGTTATATTCTTGGCTTCAAAGATACTCATCTACACACCCCCGGACAAGCCAGCTTTTTTCCGCTGCCTGAATCGTTTAAATATATCGAGCTCTCCTGCAATACCGTTGGGCAGGAACATGATAATAAGGCAGACGAGCACGCCAAACATCAGCACGTTGGCCGGACCAAGGGTGGTACGAAACAGTTCTCCCATGATAATGTAGAGCGCTGCGCCGATGGTCGGCCCCCAGGTTGTAGCCACACCGCCGAGCATGACTACCAGGATCACCATGATCGATATGTTGGTCAGGCTGAAAACAATATTGGGGTCGATAAAAGCCACATAATTCATATAAAAAGCGCCCGCCAGGCCGGTAAAAAAAGCGCTCGGCAGCAGGGCCAGGTTTTTATAGAGAGTTGTGGGTATGCCCAGTGAGGTAGCCGCGTCTTGATCCTCCCTGATGGATACCAGGTAGTAGCCGATCTTGGAATGCACAATCATGTAAGTCGCCAGCAGGGTGAGAGCCAGCATGCCCAGCCCCGCGTAATAGTAAAAGACTTTGGATGTGATCGCGGGCATAATCAGAATCCCCTTGGCCCCGGCGGTGAAGTTTGTCATGTTTAAAAATAACAGCCGGAATATCTCACCCAGCGCCAGCGTGGCCAGGGCAAAATACGGTCCCCTCAGACGGAAAGCGATGGCGCCAATGGGCAGGGCCACCAACATGGACATCACCGGCCCCAGGAGCAGCCCCCACCATGGAGACAGGCTGTAGTGGAGAGTCAAAATGCCCGCCGAGTAAGCGCCTACACCAAAGAAAGCGGCATGGCCGAACGAGACCTGGCCTGCGTAACCGCTGAGCAGGTTCCACGATGTGCCGATAATTGCCCAAATTATGATCAGGATCAGGATATGCATATGGTACGGAGCTTTTATAAACACCGGCAGTATAATGGCTGCCAGCGCAAAAGCTATTGTCATTAATATATTCTTGTTTAACATTTTTCTCTCACCTCTTCACTAGACTCCTGAGACCACCCGGCAGGAATAGAAGCACCAATAAAAATATTACCAATCCCACCACGTCTTTATAACCCATGGAAATATAAGTGGCGCCCAGGGACTCCGAAAGCCCAAGGATCAACCCGCCAATTGCGGCCCCCCATACGCTGCCCAAACCACCCAGAATAGTAATGATAAAGGATTTAGCTGTAAACAAGTGACCTATATCCGGGAAAAGGTAAAACAGCGGCAGGAGCAGCGAACCGCCGGCAGCGGCCAGTGCGGCGCCCAGGCCGAAGGTGATCATCGTGATCTTAGAGGCGTTGATACCCATATAGACAGCGGCATCACGGTCCTGAGCGGTCGCCCTGATTGACATGCCGAGATCTGTTTTGGTCAGGAAAAGGTGTAAAAGGAGAGTAAATATTATGGTGATGATGAAACCAATCACCAGGGGCACACTGATGGACATGGCGCCTAAAAACACAGTGTCGGAGGAATAACTGGTAGCTACCGAGCGATAATCGGATTTAAAGAAAAGGCGGATGCCCTCGGTCAGGACCAGCATGATGCCGACTGTGAGCAGCACCTGATTTTCAGGCAGGATGGAATCTTGTTCCACCAGACGGTTGATCATGTATTTTTGAATCAGGCAGCCGAGCAAAAACAAGACCGGCATGGCAATGAACATGCCGATGTACGGGTCAATCCCAAAGTTTTTGGAACAGACATATGTAACATACATTCCCACCATAACCAAGGCCCCGTGCGCCAGGTTAATGATTTTCATGACCCCCATGATCAGGGTCATCCCCATAGCAATCAGTGAGTACATACCACCGAGCAGCAGGCCGCTTATTACTGTCTGGCCAAATTTGATCCATAAATCTTCCAAATTTTAACCCCACCCCTCGTTATGCAAAAACAATACGGCTGTTTCACGGTACAAACGGAAGGAGCATCAGCTCCTTCCGTCCTTCCGCCTATTAATTTAAACTGTTGTTGATTATCTCTCGTTCCATTTCGGGACAGGATAGACATAGTTGGCTGACTTTACATTCTCCGGCCAGATGACATCCAGTTTCCCTTTCTGCCATTGGACAACATAGGTATTGGGCTTGTTCTGGTTGGTGTAACCTTCCCAGTCTTCGAACTTGATCGGCCCCATAATTGTTTTCAGATCAGTTTGTTTCAGAGACTGTTGAATGCTTGTGTTTGTCATATCCTTAGCCCTGCCCAGGGCATCGGCTATAACATACATCGTGGCATAAGCCTGCGCGCCGTGGTAATCCGGCTCTTTGCCGAACTTCTGCTTGTACTTGTTGAAATAGTCACTCGCGCCCGGCCATGCTACGTTGGGTACCCAAAGGGTAGTAGAAGCAACGAAGTCTGAAGCCTCTTTGGCGTTTTCGTAGAATTCAGGCATGGTATAACCGGCGCCATTGCCGACAAAGAGCTTG
Organism: Pelotomaculum sp. UBA4789; assembly: GCA_002402945.1. GTDB lineage: Bacteria > Bacillota > Desulfotomaculia > Desulfotomaculales > Pelotomaculaceae > Syntrophopropionicum. The sequence continues at coordinate 1,116 of DHGV01000035.1, read as the reverse complement.
GTGTTGAAATCAAGTTCTTTCATCTGTTTCACAATCATGGAAGCGTCCATGACGTACGATGTCGCAAAAATCATATCCGGGTTGGTGCTCCTCAGGTTGGCCAGCATCGGCTTGAAGTCAAGTGCGCCGTGTTCGTAAGCCTGGTCAAACACCACATTGATGCCTCTCTTTACGCATTCCTCCCTGAAGCCTTTAGAGGAAGAGGAGCCAAAATCTGTGTTTTCATAAATGATGGCTACGTTTTGCGGTTTAACAACCTTTTCCAGCATATCCCAGAAAGCGATGGTATACTTGCTGGCGGGCGCTGCAGTCCCTCTGAATACATAAGACCAGCCCTGCTTGGTGATGGCGTCTGAGGATCCGGTCACAATCAGGAACGGTGTGTTCATAGTCTGGGCCGAACCGGCTATTACGTTGGTACAGGCGCTGCTGTAACCGCCGCTCAGCATGGCTACCTTATTCTGGTTGACAAGCTTCTCAGTCGCGGATTTGGCCACATCTTGCTTGCCTTGGTCGTCTTCATACATAAGCTGGATCTCTTTACCTCCGATGGTGGTCTTGCCGGCAGCTTTCAGCTCTTCGTAAGCCATTTCAAAAGAATTTTTTTCCATCTCGCCAAACATGGCCTCGCTGCCGGTCAGCGGCAGGATCACGCCTACTTTAACCGTATCTTTGCTTCCGGTGCTGCTGCCGCAACCGCTGGCAATAACCGCAACAAACGCGACAATCAGCAATACTGCTAAGTACTTCCACCTGTAATTTTTCACCTGAATCCCCCTTTTTATATAAAATCCTATGTAGTTACAAAGCTTTACCAATTTTAGACCCCTGCCATCAAACCCGTCCTACAAATAGTATTTAACAATCAGTTCTAAACCATTACCTGGTCTTTAAACCACCTCCCGTTCACACTCAAAAAACATTCTCTGCTGATCAAAATAAATCCCAGAGTGCCGGAAAAACGGTTACCTATTACGTCATTTGATTTGCATGGTTTACATGGGCAGACAGTTTGTTTATATGTAATAATGCTTGATTCCTGTTTGAACATAACTAATACTTATAATCCAACGCTTTTTTATTAATGATGATCAACGTTATTATTATAACATATTA
>DHGV01000045.1 GCA_002402945.1 Pelotomaculum sp. UBA4789 | reverse complement strand
CGTAGGTCTCTGTCTGATTTCATTTAACGATAAATGTAACATGGAAAGGGTTATCCCCGTCCCTCAATCCTAGCACAGATCTTAAGTCTCAGGTCTCACTCATACTTATATCCTAAGAAGATCTAAAAGCAATGTCATCCTGAGCGGCAGCGAAGTATCTTAGAATAAGATTCTCCACTATCGTTCAGAATGGCTTTTTAAAACTGGTATCTTAAGCTATTAACATTACAAGAACAAATGCGTCCTGCTATGTTTCCACTAAATATGTTTTACCAAATATTCAACTACCGGCAGGTCCGCTTCTGAAAAATCATAATCTTTCATGTCGCCGGTGCTGATCCATTTAAAACTGTGGCATCCCAAGGTTTTAGCTTCACCCCGCACAAACCGGCACCAGTGGCATTGCAGAATAACCTTCCTGTCAGGGTACTGGTGTTCCACAACCATTAATTCCGCACCGACTTCAATCTCGAGAACCAGTTCCTCCCTGATTTCCCTTCTTAGACAGGCGGCGGCATCCTCACCCTTTTCAATCTTGCCGCCGGGAAACTCCCACTTAAAACCCATATGTGTATCCTTTAGCCGCTGGGTTATGAGGAACTTACCGTTATCTTTAATTACCGCCGCCGCAACTATTAATACCTTCATTATTCTACCTCTGAAGTGTTTTTACCCTTATCAAAATATAGCTATCGGTGTTAATGTTTTTATATACTCAAAATATTACACACTGCTGATTTTTTCAATGAAGCAGGAATTGAGTCAAATCTGATCGAATGTTTTTACAGTTAAATGATAAGCAAAAAGAAAAAGAGGTAGCCAATTTGTGAGCAGTGATATTGTCAGTATTAAGGGTACCAGGAACGGCCTGTTAATCATAATTGATCCCAACTGTGATTATGAAGAAATCAGAAAAACCCTGCTGCGTAAAATGGAGTCTGCCAGGGGGTTTTTTAAAGGTGCAATGTTTACTTTGTCCCAGGGGCACCAAGAAATCCCTGCCAGCCAAAGAGACGAACTTGAAAGCATCTGCCAGCAGTACGGCTTAATCCCAAATACAGGCAAGGCTGCATCAATAAAGACTAATGAAATTACAGAATATGATACTGATATTTCTAAACCTGCGTGTAAAACAACCAGCGTCTCTGCTCAATCTGATATAGGGGAAGCCGCATTACTGGTAAGGCGTTCGCTGCGCTCAGGACAGCGTATCACTCATGAGGGCCATATTATTGTTCTGGGTGATATCCATCCGGGCGCAGAGGTGATATCAAACGGAAATGTGCTGGTAATTGGCAGTTGCCGCGGCATGGTTCACGCCGGAGCAGGAGGCAATGTCTTAGCCAAGATCATTGCCCGCAGGCTTGAACCGATTTCACTGAGCATTGCCGGAAATAGGCTCAGCCAGGAGTTATCTAAAACCATGCCCAAAGAATGCCAGGTTGTGAGACTTTCCGGAACAAATTTTGTTTTCGAAAAACTCCAGACAGGCCATTAATAAAATTTGGCATAAAAGTACCCCGTTAATTAATTGACAGGGTATTTTTTCATTGTTTATATATCTTTGCAAGAATTATGCACGGCCAGGATACCGGCTACCGACTTGGCATCACAGATTTTCCCGGACCAAATCATCTCCAAGGCCTGTTTAAAAGTTACTGTCACAACGTCAATAAAATCATCATCATCAAGATTCTGATTCTTTAAATTTAAGTCTGTTGCCAGGAACAAATGAATTTGTTCATTCGTAAAGCCAGGCGTGCTGTAAAAACTAATCATATGTTTTAGGACACCTGCCGCAAAACCTGTTTCTTCCAATAATTCCCTGCCTGCGCATACTGCGTAATCTTCACCCGGTTCTATTTTTCCCGCTGGTATTTCCAGCAGTGTTTGCCCGACAGCGTATCTGTACTGCCTGACAAGAAGCAGCTCTCCTTTTTCGTTTATGGGGACAACTGCCACTGCGCCGGCATATTCCACAATTTCACGCTTGCTGGTTTTCCCATTGGGCAGAGTGACCGTATCAACCCTTAGGTTGATAATCCTGCCATCATAAATTCTTTTTGATGAAATCATCTTTTCCTTTTGGTCTGACATACTCATCAATCCCATCGGACTCGCCTTATCGAACGAAGATAATATTCGTTTAGCTTTGGAATTTATCCTGCTAATATTAATGCACTAGAAGCACTGATTTAAGAAAAGCCTTTTGCTAAAATGCCTGTATGTACATGACAACTCCATAATTAAATAAATACATACGTGAATCTGCGCTGTTTATAATGTTTTAAATGTTGATTTTTATAGATGAATTTTTATAAATGGTATATAATTTTATGCATACGAATAATTCCAAAACACAACTTTCCAACTCTGACTTCTCAAGCAGGTGAATCTTGCATGAAAGGGTGTGGGTATAAATTTGGCCACTAAAATAGGAATTCCAAGCGCCCTGATGTATTACACTTACCACCCTTTTTGGATGGTATTCTTTGATAATATCGGGGTTCAGGTTGTTACATCCGGCAGGACAACTAAAAACATCCTGGACAAAGGGGTTCGCGAAGCCCTCGCTGACGCCT
>DHGV01000050.1 GCA_002402945.1 Pelotomaculum sp. UBA4789 | reverse complement strand
CCTAAATATATAATACGAGGAATGGCGTGGGCACGGTGTTATCCACCACAAACGGGATGCCGGCCGCATGGGCAATATCCGCCACCGCCTGAAAATCGATCACATCCAGCTTCGGGTTGCCGCTGGACTCGGCGTACAGTGCTTTTGTACCAGGGGTGATCGCCCGGCGGAAGTTTTCCGGATCTGACGGATCCACAAACGAAGCACCGATACCGAACCGGCTTAAAGTAGCTTTAAAAAGGTTGTAGGTGCCGCCGTAGAGACTGTTGGCGGACACGATATTGTCTCCCGCACCCGCCAGGTTGGCGATCGCCAGAAACTCCGCCGCCTGCCCCGAGGCGGTAGCCAGGGCTCCCACCCCGTTTTCCAGCGCGGCTACCCGCTGCTCCAGCACATCAGTAGTCGGATTCATCATCCGGGTATAAATATTGCCTGGCTCCTGCAATGCAAACAGGTTAGCCGCGTGACCGGTATCCTTGAACACGTAGGACGTTGTCTGGTAGATGGGCACCGCCCGTGAACCGGTTACCGGGTCCGCTTTTTGCCCGGCATGGACAGCCAGGGTTTCAAATCCTTTTGTTGCTTTTGTCATGATTGCATCTCTCCCTTTTATCCTCTAAATTTTTAAACAAAAAACCTCTTCGATATGAAGAGGTTTAAAAACTCTCTTCTTATCTTTCCGGCGGCCCGGAGGAAATTGGCACCTTTCAAGCGATGCTTGAGGTTGCCGAAGGTTCATCGGGTCCATCCCTCCCCTTCTCTGGATAAGAAAGTAATTATATTATTTATATTTAACCTATTAGTTTAGTATGATTATAATCAAAGACAAACCCTTTGTCAATAAAAAATATGGGGGTTTTTACATTAATTCACCGAAAAAACCGCGATTACCTGTCAAGCCTGAGGCTTTTGCTCCTTACCGGTAACGAAAAGGCAGCCTTCGCCGCACTTTATCTCCCCGTCCTGGCAGACCGTCTCTACCGGCGAGCTGTTTTCCTCCATCTGCATAATCCGTTTTTCAAGCATATCGATTTTTTTCTGCAGGCAGAGGATCATCTCCGCCACCGGGTCGGGAAGCAGGTCGTGGCGCAGATCTATCTCATAATTTTCTTCCGCGGTGACCTTCCGGCCATTTTTAGCTACCACTTTGCCGGGAATCCCCACTACGGTACTGTCCGGCGGCACTTCTTTCAAAACCACCGAACCCGCTCCAACCCTGGAGTTGTCTCCAACGGTAAAAGACCCCAGCACCTTGGCGCCCACGCTTACCACCACGTTGTTGCCGATCGTCGGGTGCCTTTTCCCTTTCTCTTTGCCCGTCCCTCCCAGGGTAACACCCTGGTAGATAGTGACATTGTCCCCGATCTCAGTGGTTTCACCGATAACGACACCGGAGCCGTGGTCGATGAACAAGCCCTCCCCAATTATGGCGCCGGGGTGGATTTCTATCCCCGTTAAAAAGCGGGAGAGGTGAGATATAAACCGCGCTGCCAGGTACCATTGCCGCTCGTAGAAAAAATGGGCTGCCCTGTGCATAATAATGGCATGGAAACCGGGATAGAAAAGAATTACCTCCGCTTTTGACCGGGCGGCGGGGTCACGCTCCATAACTACCCGGATATTTTTACTCAGCCCGCTGAACACCGCATCACCTCCTCCTTTTGCACTTAGTTTGAAATTAAATAAAGTAATCCGGGGTGCTCATGTACCTTTCGCCGCTGTCCGGCAGGATCGCTACAATGAGCTTGCCTTTGTTTTCCTTGCGGTGCGCCAGGTCAAGCGCCGCGAATACCGCCGCGCCGGAGGATATCCCGACCAGCAGCCCCTCTTCTCTGGCCAGGCGCCGTCCTGTATCAAAGGCGTCTTCGTTGCTCACTTTGATGATTTCGTCTACCAGGGAAAGGTCCAGCACAGCCGGGATAAAATTAGCTCCGATGCCCTGGATCTTGTGGGGCCCAGGTTTTCCGCCTGACAGCAGCGGTGAACCGGCAGGCTCCACCGCGACCATCCTAAATCCGGGTTTCCGGACCTTGAGGACCTGGGCAACGCCTGTAATAGTGCCGCCGGCGCCTACGCCACCCACCACAATATCTACCTTCCCGTCCGTGTCCCGCCAGATCTCTTCCGCTGTGGTCAGGCGGTGAATTTCCGGATTAGCCGGATTTTCAAACTGCTGCGGGATGTAGGAGCCGGGTATGTCCCGGGCCAGTTCTTCAGCCTTCTGCACCGCGCCGTTCATGCCCGCGGCCCCCGGCGTCAGTACCAGTTCAGCGCCGTACGCCGTCAGCAGGCTCCGGCGCTCCACACTCATCGTGTCAGGCATGGTTAAGATCAAACGGTAGCCGCGGGCGGCAGCTACAAAAGCCAGGGCAATCCCGGTGTTGCCGCTGGTGGGCTCAATAATTACCGAGCCGGGTTTCAGCAGCCCCTTTTCCTCCGCCCGGAGGATCATGTTATAGCCAATGCGGTCTTTGACACTGCCTCCCGGGTTTAAAGGACTCCACCTTTACAACCAGATCAGCAGCCGCGCCCTGCGAAATCCTCCGCAGCCGCAGCAGCGGAGTACTGCCGATCAGATCGGTAAGGTTGTCTGCAATCTTTGACATGCGTCTCCCAACCTTCCTGTAGTTCTTATTTATCGTGCAAATAGTTTCAGCCCCATTGCCAGGGGCTGCTGCAACTGTATTTATGGCATGCTTTAAATGTATGCCTACTTGATTGCCATCATTCTCTCCAGGCAGACGATGGCCCGTTCTCTGATCTCCTCAGGCACATCCACCCTTGGTTCAAGTGTAACCAGGGCCTGATAAACTTTATCCAGGGTGGTCTTCTTCATATTCGGGCACATCAGCTTTTTGGAGGCCATATAAAATTGCTTATCCGGACAGCGTTTTTTCAGGGGATGCAGGATGCCCATTTCCGTGCCTATAATAAATTCCCGGGCATCGCTGGCAGCGGCGAAATTAATCATCCCGGCAGTGCTGGAAACCTTGTCCGCCAGGGCTGTCACCTCGGGCCGGCATTCCGGGTGCACCATCACCAGCGCCTCCGGGTGTTCTGCTTTGGCTTTCAGGATGTCTTCGGCAGTCAGTTTATCATGGGTGTTGCAGTAGCCTTCCCAGAGAATCATCTCCCTGCCGGTTTGGGCAGCTATGTAAAGGCCCAGGTTTTTATCGGGGACAAACAGGATCGGCCTGTCCGGCGGCAGTGACGCCACAACTTTGACAGCATTGGCCGAGGTACAGGCGATATCACATTCGGCCTTCACTTCAGCAGACGTGTTGACGTAACATACCACTATAACGCCGGGGATCTCCTGTTTTTTGCATACGAGCTGCACCGCGTCAATCATGTCAGCCATTGGACAGCCGGCGTGTTCATCAGGCAGAACCACGATCTTGCCGGGGGAAAGGATGGATGCGCTCTCAGCCATAAAGTGAACACCGCAGAAGATAATCACTTCGGCATCGGTGCTCGCCGCCTGCTGGGACAGGCTCAGCGAGTCGCCGATAAAATCAGCCACGTCCTGTATCTCCGGCCGCTGGTAGAAATGCGCCAGGATAACAGCATTGCGTTCTTTTTTCAGTCTTAAGATCTTCTCAGATAATTCCTGTATCTCTTTTTGCTCCATTTTGCTTCAGTCTTTCAGCGGCGACATAGCCCGCAATTTTTCCACGATTGGCTTAATCACTTCGAGGAAATAGTCAACGTCATCCTCGGTATTGTCCTTGCCGAGGGTGATGCGCAGCGACCCGTGGGCATCCTCATGTTTAATGCCCATTGCCAGAAGCACATGGGAAGGTTCGAGGGAACCGGAAGTGCAGGCGGATCCGGTAGAAGCCGCGATACCTTTCATATCAAGGCCCAGCAGCATCGACTCGCCTTCAATGTATTTAAAAAGGAAACTGGCATGGTTGGGCAGGCGCTGCGTGGGGTGCCCGGTCAGCGTAACATGGTCGATAGCGGTCACTTCCCTGATCAATTTATCCCGCAGGACCATCAGCCGGGCGCTTTCCGCCTCCCTGTTCTCCATGACCAGCTCAACAGCCTTGGCGAACCCCATGATGCCGGGGATGTTCTCTGTGCCGGCCCGGCACAGGTGCTCCTGCGAACCGCCGTGCAAGAGGGTCTGCCGCCAGCGGGTACCCTTGCGGATATACAGGACGCCGGTCCCCTTCGGACCATAGATTTTGTGCCCGGAGAGAGACAGCAGGTTCACCCCCAGATCATCTACGTTCACCGGGATTTTGCCGAAGCTCTGCACCGCGTCCACGTGAAAAATTATTTTCCGCTCCCGGGCCAGTTTACCGATCTCAGCTATCGGATTGATCGTGCCGACCTCGTTGTTCGCGTGCATGATGGTAATTAAGATCGTTTTGTCGGTAATCGCCGCGGCCACATCATCCACGCTGACCATGCCATACTTGTCCACCGGCAGGATGGTGATGTCAAAACCTTCCTTACCCAGGGCTTTTACCGTGTTCAGCACGGCGTGATGCTCCACGGCGCTGGTGATAATGTGGTTGCCCCATTTTTTGTTGGTGTGGGCCGCCCCGTGGATAGCCAGGTTGTCCGACTCCGTCCCGCCGCTGGTAAACACGATCTCCCTGGTATTGGCGCCCAAAGCCTGCGCCACCTTATCCCTGGCCTCCGTCACCTTTTTACAGATCTGCAGCCCGAAATGGTGGACGCTGGACGGGTTGCCAAAATTGTCCCCGGTCAGGTACTTATACATTTCTTCAGCCACCGCGGGATGGACAGGCGTGGTTCCGCTGTGATCAAAATAAATACTGCGCACTAAAAAACCCCCAAAATTCAGTCACTGTTTTTAGTTCATCCCGAAATATTAACCATAGCGATTTAATCGGAATTATGATATATCATATTAAAACACTCGGAATTTGTCAACACTTTGATCGAATTATAATCTTGAAATATTTTAACACCGCGGCCTTCCTCACGCGATCCGTTCCCGGTGGGCGTAAACGCTGAGCCGGCCACCCCGGGCAAACCCGACGACGGTAATACCCAGCTCATCCGCCATCCTTATCGCCAGTTCGGTCGGGGCCGAGCGGGAGACAATCATCGGTATGCCCATTTTGGCAACCTTGATCAGGATCTCGGAAGATATCCGGCCGCTGAAAACGAGGATTTTATCACTGAATGTTATGTTCTCCAAAAAACACTTGCCGAATATCTTGTCAACAGCGTTGTGGCGGCCGATATCCTCGTAAAAGAGAGCGACATTGCCAATTGTGCAGAGCGCCGCGTTGTGGACGCCGCCGGTCGTCTTAAAAAGCCCGGAAAGTTTTTCCAGCTGATCAGTTAAGAAGAAAATATCCTTGGGGGCGACACGCAGTTCCGACTTCACCTGGGTAACCCCTTTGGTATCGTTGATGAAGTAGAAAGAAGCGCGGCCCCTGCCGCAGCAGGATGTAACAAACCGCTTCAAAAACATTTCCTGTGACGGGGATTCGCCGGCTGTCTCCACCCAGATCAGCCCTTTATCTTCATCAATCAGTATGCTCTTCAAGTTATCCCGCTTGAGCAGCACACCTTCTGAACACAGGAAACCAACTGCCAGCTCTTTGAGATCGCCCGGCGAACAGACCAGGGTGACAAACTCCTTATCGTTTAGATACAGCGTTATGGGCTCTTCCCTGACCACATAGTCTTCGCCTTCCGTAAAGACTCCGTCCCTGTAAAAGCTGATGGGCATCTTGACAATTTTATCGTTTTCTTCTAAATTTTCATTTTCTTCCAAGATACTGTTCACCACCAATTATTATTTTTGATCAAATGTAATACATATCCGATTCCTTGGAGCGGCGAAGTTTCTCCGCTTCTTTGCGCAGGTCCTCCAGGGTGGCGCCGTCCAATACCGATGCCATCGCTTCCCTGACTCTTTCCCACAGCAGCCTCGTGACACAGTATTCAGATCTGACACATGTCTTCGGGTCTTCCTCACTCACACAATCAGTTATCCCCAGCGGGCCCTCCAGGCTCCTGACAATTTCGCCGGCAGTGATCCTGGCCGGATCCCGGCTCAACAGGTAGCCGCCCTGGGCGCCCCGTATACTGCGCACCAGTCCCCCTTTGCGCAGCACAGTCATCATCTGTTCCAGGTACCCTTCCGAAATCAGCTGCTTTTCCGCAATTTGAAAAAGCGGCATGGGCTCTTTCGTATCATAATTCAACGCAAGTTCCAACATCGCCCGCATTCCGTAACGTGCCCGCGTAGAAAATTTCAATTAGTTGCCCTCCTCTATTTAAACCTATTAAATATTATACATATAATACCTACCAGTTTAATATTGTTTTTTTATAGTCTATCTCATCAGGCTTATTTTTGTCAAAATATTTGTTATGGTGCCAGTTGTTGAGTTATTGAGTTGTTGAGTTATTGAGTTGTTGAGTTGTTGAGTTGTTGAGCATTTCAAAGTCACGGTTCTCCCAAGGCCAAGGGGACGGTTCTTGTGGCAGTTTTCTGAATATTTTGAAGAAAGCCAAGAGAACCGTCCCCTTGGCTTATATTTTCTCTAATGGGAGCTGGACGTTAATAATTTTAAAAATAAAGAGGTACAAGAGACTCTTCCCCTTGTACCTCTTAAACACTTAAAATTTGCCGTCTGCATTAATATTTTTAAGTTGTTAAGACATCATTCAATCCACGATCCGTTCCCGGTGGGCGTAAACGCTGAGCCTGCCATCCCGGACAAAGCCGACCACGGTAATGTTCAGATGCTCCGCCATGCTTATCGCCAGCTCTGTCGGGGCGGAGCGGGAGACAATCATTGGCATGCCCATTTTGGCAACCTTGATCAGTATTTCCGAAGAAATACGGCCGCTGAAAACAAGGAACTTATCATCAAATGTGACACCGTCCAGGAAGCACCGCCCGAACATTTTGTCGACAGCATTATGTCGTCCGATATCCTCATAAAAGTATACAACGCTGTCATGTCTACAGAGAGCTGCGCTATGAGTGCCGCCGGTTATTTTGAAGACGCCGGAGAGCTTTTCGAGCTGGTCGGCCAGGTGAAATATCTCCCTTGTCGCAACCTGCAGGCCGGAATCAATCCGCGGTATACCCTCAGTGTTTTTGGCGGAGTAGAAGGAGGCGCGGAACCTGCCGCTAGTGGAAGTGGAGGTGACAAAACGCTTCAAAAGCGTCTCCCGCGGCGCGGGCTCACCGGCTGTCTCCACCCAAATGAGGCCCTCCTCTTCATTGATCACAATGCTCTTCAGGCTTTCCCGCTGCCGGAGTACCCCCTCCGAATAAAGGAAGCCGACTGCCAGCTCCTTGAGCTCGACCGGCGAGCAGACCAGGGTGACAAACTCCTTGCCGTTCAGGTGCACTGTGACAGGCGCCTCCCTGACCACAAAGTCTTCAATCTCCGTGAAGCGCCCATCCCTGTAAGAGGATATAGGCGTCCTGACAATTTTTTTCTTCTCTTCTGACAAGCTCTTTCACCGCCTCATGCTTTATTTATATGCGAATTTCATATTCAACAGGAAGTCAAACAACAAATGCACCATTTGGCGCCAGGCATCGTTAGTCAACACCGGTACCCGATGTGTCAACTGATACCACCCCACTTGTCATGGAAATAAAGTAATACATATATTTTACAATATAAATTTTAAAAATTATCAAGATTAACTTAAAAGTTGCTTAAAAAAAGCTGCAAGAGAACCATCCTGCAGAGCCTACAACCGTGTCAAGGGGACGGTTCTTGTGGCCTTTTTCTGAATGTTTTAAAAAAAGCCAAGAGAACCGTCCCCTTGGCTGTCCTCACGGTTAAAGGAGGGTGGGGGAAATGGAGGTGAATACCAGGAGGGTGGTCAGGGCAATCATCACCACGGTCATTGTCCAGGCCACCAGGTTGAATGCCCGGGAATTAACATACTCGCCCATCAGGTCGCGGTCATTGATCAGATTCAGCATAAACACCAGCACCAGCGGCAGGAGGATGCCGTTGATCACCTGGGACCACAGCATGATGGGGATCAGGGGGATATTAGGGATGAGGATAATTCCCGCGCCGGCAGCCACCAGGAAGGTATAGAGCCAGTAAAACACTGGCGCGCCGTCCCAGGTCTTGTCGATGCCGGCTTCAAAACCAAGCGCTTCGCAGATCAGATAAGCGGTGGACAACGGCAGGATGGAAGCCGCAAACAGTGAGGCGTTAAAAAGGCCGAAGGCAAACAGCTCCGAGGCCCAGTGCCCGGCCAGGGGCGCCAAGGCGGTAGCCGCATCTTTGGCGGTCTCGATGCTGATGCCGTTTTTGTACAGCGTCGCTGAACAGGCCACAACAATAAAGAGAGCCACCACGTTAACCATGAACACCCCGACGATGACATCGAGGCGGGACAGCTTGTACTCTTTAATGGTGATCCCCTTCTCCACCACAGCCGACTGGATATAGAACTGCATCCAGGGCGCGATAGTCGTGCCAACCAGGCCGATCAGCATGGCCAGGTAGGCGCTGTTAAACTCAAAATGGGGGGTCACCGTCTCTTTCAGGACCACATCCCACGGCGGCGCCGCCATGATCCCAGAGATGATATAGCAAAAATAGAGCGCAGAAGCCATCAGAAAGATCTTCTCCACCCGTTTGTACGAGCCCTTGACCACCAGATACCACACAAACAGCGCTGAAATTGGCACGGAAATATATTTGCTTACCCCGAATATCTCCATGCTGGCCGCGATCCCGGCAAATTCCGCGATGGTGTTCCCGAGAGCGGACAGCACCAAACCGAGCATGGCAAACGTGATCAGGCGCACCCCGTATTTTTCGCGGATCAGGTCCGCCAGCCCCTTGCCGGTAACAGCCCCCATCCGCACCCCCATCTCCTGCACCACAAAAAGAACCGCGATCATGGGGATAAAAACCCATAGCAGCTTGTAACCAAAAGCAGCGCCGGCAACAGAATAAGTAGTAATGCCGCCGGCGTCGTTATCAACATTGGCCGTTATAATCCCGGGCCCCAGGACTGACAGGAATATTAAAAAGTTCCTGTACAAGTTTTTAATCCGCATCGTAATATCACCTTTTGCCAAAGGCCTTGCGCATCAGAAAGTAAGAAAAGCTTTCCAGGCTCTTGCGGTCCGGCATAATTGTATTCAGCACGTCATCCACAGTAATGACGCCCTGCATGTGCCCCTCACTGTCAGTGACAGGTACAGCGATTATGTCATATTTAGCGATCGTATCCAGGACATCCTGGTGGTTATCGCCGGTAAGCACGGTAATGATCCTGTCCTGCATGATATCTCCCATGATCGTATGCGGTTTGGCAATGATTAAATCGCGCAGCGACACCACACCCAGAAGTTTTTCAGCCTCGTCGAGGACATAGAGGTAATAAATAATTTCCGCAGAAGGCGACTCGGCGCGCAGCTTGTCGATGGCCTCCTGCGCGGTCGTTTTAAAAGTAAAGGAAATATATTCCGTGGTCATCAGGGCGCCGGCGGTATCCTCGGGGTATTCCATCAATTCCCGGACATCTTCGGCCTCTTCCGGCTCCATCAGGTTCAAAAGTTCGTCCGACTTTTCCTGGGTCAGCTCTCCCAGCAGGTCCGCAGCCTCGTCAGGAGCCATTTCTTCCAAGATCCTGGAGGCGCGCTCGCTGTCCAGGCTTTCAATAATATTGACCTGGGTTTCGAGATCCACTTCACCAAGGGCCTCGGCGGCCGTCTGGTCATCCAGGGTGTTGATAAACTCGGGCCTCTCGTAATTGTCCAGCTCTTCAATGATTTCCGCGATATCAGCGGGATGCAGCTTGCTGAATTTTTCGGTGCTCTCCGAAAGTGTCAGGTTTGCCGTGCGTGATCGGATCGGCTCGATGTGCTGCCAGCCGACCAGGCTGTGGGGCGCCTTTTCTGTTCTGGGGTCATAGCCAAAAATTCTCCTGATTAAACCCCTCACGCCGACATCCACGGCCACCAGCAAGAGCTCAGGGGAACCGTTGTGCTTAACCCAGGACAGCTTAATATCATTTACCCTGACCAGTTTGGACCCTTTCAGGTCCACGATCTGCTTATCCAGAAGCCATTTCTTGACGAATATCTCGTTTTCCCGCGGGGCGTGAAATTTTGTATGGTCGAAATCGCTGTTCAGCACGATTCCCTTGGGGCTGATCTCGCCAATTTCGGCAGCAGAAATAAGCTCATGGACATCTTTGGCGTACTTGATGCCGGAAACACGTGGACAGACAGCATCCCATTGCACGGCGAAATCCCTGACGGCGCCCACCCGCCGGCCGGAATGGTCATATATTTTTTTGCCCAGGATGGCGCTGACGAAAAATTCATCCAGAGCCTTCACTTCATTCATTGCTCCACACCCCAAATCCCCGGAAAATATTACGGCTACAAATCATCAAATCCACTTCAACCGTTTGAACATCAGGATCATGCCGCCGGTAGTGCCCAAAAGCATCAGCAGGATCAGAATTGTAGACAAACTAATTTCCTGGTACGGCAGCGGCACGTTCATGCCAAAAAAGCCCGTCAGGAAGGTGAGCGGCATAAAAACTGTCGATATCACGGTGAGCACGCGGATCGCATCGTTGGTACGGGTGCTGATCAGGGAATGGTAGGTGGCCAGGGAGGCGTCCACCAGGTCGCGGAACCCGTCAAGTGAATCAATGATCCGCTCCAGGTGGTCCACCAGGTCCAAAAAATACGGCTTAATTTCTTCCCTGATGTCAAAATAGGCATGCCCGCCCGCATTGATGCCGGCAAAAATCCGGCGCTGTGGTATGACAGCCCGGCGGATGGTCAAAATAGTTCTTTTCAGCGCCAGGATCTCTTCGGTGATCTCCCGGCTCGGATGCCCGTAGATCTCATCTTCCAGCTCGTCAATACGTATGCCGATCGCATCCAGGATGGGGAAGATATCATCTGTGTTGCCGTCGATAATCGCGTACAGGAAAAACTCCATTCCTTTATTCAAATATTGGGGACTTGTGAGGGATGTCTTGGCCAGCCGCCCCAACACCTGCAGTTTCTGCCGGTGCACTGTTACCACGAAGTTCCGCCCCAGGAAAACATTCAGCTGGACCAGTTCGATCTCTTCATCGGACTCCTCATCGTACTTGATGGCGTGCATGGCAAAAAAGTAGTAGTCCTCATAATTATCCAGCTTGGCGCGGGGGCTGAAGCTGAGACAGTCTTCCACGGCCAGCGGGTGGAAGCCAAAGATCCGGGCCACCTCTTTGATCTCCTGGTCGGTAAAATTAAACAAATCCACCCACAACACGTCTTCCTCGTGTTTGAGGAAACTGTCCTTTTGCTGCAAAGTGACGTCGTGGTACATTTTCTTTTCCAGGTGGCTGTAATAGTAGGTCTTGATCATCTTCAGCACCCCCCTTTCGCCTTAAAATCGCCGTTAATTTAAAATGTTATGTAGCTCGAAGAGCAACCATCTTTTGCGCCTGCCGCAGTGCAAAACAAAAAAACCTTCAAAAAGAAGGTTTTTCAACCGTATATAAAGTACTACAAACCTTCTCCACTCGTAAAAGTTTTGACACGTACACAGCTAGGGATAAATCCCAGCCACATTAAGTAAAACCTTAATCCGGTAGTACCTGTTAACCCGTAGGCGTCTCTCGACATTTCCGGGCAGTGGCATGTGTCTGTGTAGAAGCCTCACCTAACGAAGAAATATATGTATTTAGCATTCTAACTATATCGAAAATACTCCAACCTGTCAATCAGTAAAAAAGCTACGCCCGCCTCCTGTAGGTGCGGCTTCAGCCGCACACTCTGACAAGTTTACAGGCGCAGCACGAAATCTTTCAGCAAACCAGCCAGGCTTTCACCCGTATCGGGCCGGCAGTAAAGCAGCCGTTCCGGCGGGATGCCGATGCTCTGCAGCATATGCCTTGCGCGCAGCACAATACCCTGCGGGGAAACAGCGCCCTCCGCGTAGCGGCAGCTGCCCGCGCCGCAGGCGACCACAGCCACCCCGGCGGCTCCGCTTTCAAAGGCCTTCAGCAGCCACTCCAGGCGCAGGGCGCCAATCGTGGGGATCTCTACAACCCGCACCCGCCCGAGGGCAGGTTCATGATCGAGGTCCGCCAGTTCGGGCCTGTCGATACAGGTGCCCTGGCAGGCAAACAAAACCACATCTTTACCTGCAGGCAGAGTGCCCAGCGAACTCAAAAATTCCTCGTTGTCCAGCCTGACCATGTTGATGGCGCCGGCCGGGCAGACCGCCGCGCAGACGCCGCAGGCCTGGCAGCCCTCCACGGCTATGCTGGCCTGCTCATCCACCAGCGGGACGCCATACGGGCACAGCCTGAGGCAGCTCAGGCAAGCCGCGCATTTTTCCGGTATCACCGCCGCCCCCTGGCCGCATTTCAGGCAGCGGCCGGCTTCGAAACGCGCCGCGGCCTCATCCAACCCAAGCTCGTACGGTGAGAAATTCTGTATTCGTTCCTGCGGCGGCAGCACCGGCATTTTCCGGCGCGCGCTGCGCGGTATTTTTTCAGCCACCTGGTCCGGTACCGGACCGATGACCGGCGCTTCCTGTTCAGCAGGCGCTGCGCCAGCGCCCTCCAGATAACTCCCGACCAGCGCCGCTGCCCTATGCCCGGAGGCAATGGCGCTGATCGCCGGGCCCGGCCCGTCGATGATCTCGCCACACAAAAATACGCCCCCGGCGCCGGCCGGCAGGCCACCGGTCTGCATCTCCGGAAAATATTCCGCCAGCAGGTCGTTCTCCTGTTTCTGCCCTACAGACAGGATCACCGTATCAGCAGGCAGGGTAACCGGGCAGCCCGGGTCATAAACCGGATCCAGTTTCCCCTCTCCGTCGTACAATGACAGCACCTTGCGGACATTCACACCGGTGATCACGCCATTTTCCAGCAGCAGCTCAACCGGACCGCAGCCGGCGGTAATCACGACCCCCTCGGCCTCGGCATCCGCCAGCTCCCAGGCGTGAGCGGGCATCTGATCGCGGGTCTCCAGGCAGACGACCCTGACTTCTCCCGCTCCCAGGCGCAGCGCAGTGCGGGCCGCATCCAGGGCCACGTCTCCCCCGCCGATAACAATGACCAGGCTGCCGACCGCCGGTTTTTCAGACGTCCTGGCAGCCTTCAAAAACGGCAGGGCCTTCAATACCGCCGGGAGATCGAACCCGGGCAGTTTTAATCCCCGCCCGGCCCAGAGTCCCGTGCTTATTATAACAGCGTCGCTGGTATTCCTAATCTGATCAACTGTGATATCCCGGCCCACATCCACACCGGACCGGATCTCCACACCCGCCGCCAGGATCTCGTCAATGTCCCGCTGCAATACCTCTGCGGGCAGGCGGTACGCCGGCAGCGAAGTAAGAAAATGCCCGCCGGGTGACGGCAGGCGGTCATAAACAACCACCCGGTGGCCGAGGCGCGCCAGATCATAAGCCGCAGTCAGGCCGGACGGCCCGGCGCCGACCACCGCCACCCGCTTGCCGCTGTCCCGTACCTGGGCATGCTCAAGAGGCGCTCCTGCCGCTTCCACCGCGAATCGCTTCAGATCCCTGATGGCCAGGGGCTCGTCGACAATGGCCCGGCGGCAGGCATCCTCGCACGGGTGGGGGCAGATCCAGGCGCAGACGGACGGAAACGGGTTATTGGCGCGGATCAGCCGGTATGCTTCCGCGTAATCCCGCCTGGCTATGGCAGCCAGGTAGCCCTGGACATCTGTATGTACCGGGCAGGCGCCGGTGCAGGGCGGCAGCAGCTCGCTCAAGAAATGAAACCTCCATTAACATATTGATTCATGGTTTTTTCGACGCCGGCCGGGCAATGCCCTTGGAAA
>DHGV01000021.1 GCA_002402945.1 Pelotomaculum sp. UBA4789 | reverse complement strand
ATCGAGGTAAGCATCTCTAAAAAATTTCATTTAAAGAAGGGAGGTTTTTTATTGGAAAAAGTTGTTTTCCAAACCATCATTACTGCCGGACTATTGCATGACATCGGCAAATTTCTCCAGCGCGGTGATTTCGGCACACTCTCGGTCACCGGCAAACATCCAAAAGTATCACGCGACTTTTTGACTGCCCACCGCGAAATTTTCAGCAGGTTCTGTGATGCTGACCTGCTGACTGAATTAGTTGCCCGGCACCATGAAAGCTCGGGATTTCCACCTGAGCTGCAGGTATCGGGGGCGGCAGAAGAGATCAGGCCATACGCGTATATCGTGAGCCGGGCAGATAACTATTCATCAGCTGAGAGAGATGACGGGCCGGCTGAAGGAACAGGAAAGGGGTATAAGAAGACCGCCTTGGCTTCTGTGTTTTCAAGGCTGGAACTGTCAATTCCCCACGGGAATACTTCAAGTTACAAATTGGAGAGGCTAAGCCCCGCGGCTGGTTTTCCCGTACCAGGCTCAGATGCACTTGACGAGACTCCTTATAAGAACCACCTGAAGAGCTTTGGGGAGGAGTTTTCACGATTCGTTAAAGACTCATCCATCGACAACTTCGACAAGTTTTACACTAAGCTGCTTTCTATTTTGCAATCTTATACCTGGTGCGTGCCGAGCAGTACCCAGGATGCCGTGCCGGATGTTTCCCTCTACGATCATTTGAAAACCACATCGGCTATTGCCGCTGCCAGCGCGAGATATCACGAGGTAACGACAAGAGGAGTAACTGTAGATGATGCGCTGAAATTTCGTCTGGTAGTTGGCGATCTGTCAGGAATTCAGAAATATATCTTTCGGGCGACACAAAAAGGTCATGGTAAAATTGCCAAACGGCTGCGCGCTCGTTCATTCTTTCTCGGCGTTCTCTCGGACATTGTCAGCCATATGCTGATTCATGCTTTCAGGCTTCCCGTTGCCAACATCATCATGTCGTCCGGCGGTAAGTTTTACGTGTTAGTCCCTAACACAGCCGATTCCTCGGATATGGTCGCGGCGATTCAGCAGCAGGTTGACGCAGAGTTGTTGGAGAGATTTCATGGTGAACTGGCTCTCAATCTGGCCAGCATAGCATTTTCAGGAGATGACTTTGACGACTTCGGCAGTGTCATGGCGGAAGCCGGGAGAAAGCTGGCTGGCCGGAAGACAGCGCCTTTTGCAGAAATCCTGCACGATAATGACCGGTGGGACGAGACCCCTTTCGTCAGTCGGTATGAGGAGTCTCTTGCAGCGTGTCCAGGGTGCGGTAAGATCCATCCGGACGAAGGCGTCTGCGATGACTGCCTCCAGGACGAAAGAATCGGCAGCATGCTGCCCAGAGCGAAATATATATCGTTTTTCCACGGCGATGCGCCGAACAGCGCAACCGAAGTAATAAACGGTTATTCTTTCACCGTGGACCGCGATATTGTTAAGCATAATCCGCCCCCGTACCTTGTCTACAACCTGAACGAAAAGGGCAAGCCGACGGAGAACCCGGAACTGGTCAAATATATGGCCAAACACATTCCCGCTGTGGAAGATCAGCCTGTCAGCTTTGATGAAATGGCGGAATCGGCTAAGGGTATAAAATTGCTCGGCTGCCTGAAGGCCGATGTAGATCATCTCGGCATGCTCTTTTTGTTGGGGCTGAGGGATGCTTCTAACGGCTGCAATCACGCCAGCATTTCACGCGTTTCTACCATGAGCCGTATGCTTGAACTTTTCTTCTCCGGGTGGATCGAGAAACTGCTTGATGAACCGGCCTTTCATAATTGTTATACCGTCTATTCCGGTGGTGACGACCTGCTTGTCGTCGGGCCCTGGGACATTACATTTGAACTGGCAGGCCGTATCAACTCAGATTTCCGCCGGTTTATCGCAGAAAATCCCAATGTGACGTTGTCCGCCGGGCTTTCACTTTTCAAGGCCCGCTTTCCGATCGACAGTGCGGTTGAGCAGGCGGAAAGGTTACTGGCTGATGCAAAGGAGAAAGTTAATCCAGCAACAGGTACCAGCAGAGATCAAATAACGCTCTTCGGGCAGACGATCAAATGGGACCAGTACACTTTTATGAAGCCGGAAGCGCTGAAACTGGCCAAATGGCTTGACGAGAAAAGGGTAAACAGCGGGTTGGTATACCGCCTTCAATGGTACGGAAGTATGTACGAGCAGGCAACTGTTCCCGACGAATCCGGGAAAGTTCATACTGATGGCTGGAAGTTTGTATCCTTTCTTGAATATGATTTATCGCGAAACGTCCGGGGAAGAATGGGGCAGGATGTAGCTGCCTGGCTCAAAGCCTGCGCTACGGCGCCCTACAGGACAACGTCAATGCTGCAGCCCATCACCACATATGCTTTGTACAGCAACAGGGGAGGGAATTGATCATGGCAGACAATTGGGACAAACTGAAACAATTTAAGGGACATACCGAAAGTGGAAACGCGAATACAGCTACGCCGGCAAAAAGCAGCGTCTCTGCATGGCCTGCCGCACCGCCCAGGAGTGGTGGCGCCGGCAGTTATCAGCAGTCTGATCGACAGGGACTGCCTTCTGGATATCTTGTGGGAGGTTATTTCAATGATGAGGGCAATATAAAAGACGAACTGCTTGTAGATCACGCCCGTGAGGTCGCTCGTTTGATTGGACTTAGAGGGCAGGGATATGAAGGCATTAAGAACGCCCAGCTGCGTAAATTCTATGGCCACGTTCGGGCAGCGGACACGCGCATGAATTACGACGCGCCTTTTGAAGCGGTCCGTCCATCAATCCTGGAGCTTTCGGCTTTTGTGGCGGAAGCCGCAGGTAAACGCAAAGTGCCGGCAGTTTTTCAACAGTTTATGGATAAGAATCTGGAGAATATCCGGGATGCCAAATCATTTCGGCAGGGTTTTGTGAAGCATTTTCAGGCAGTCGTCGGTTTCTTCAGCTATTTCTATAAAGACTAGCTTTCCACGTAACTGATTAAATACGAATGGAGGAATAATTTAAATGAAACTGGTAAAAACCAAAATGTTTAAAGGCATTATCCATTGCGAAACAGGTCTGCATATTGGCGGTTCTTCCGATGAGATCGAAATCGGCGGCGTGGATATGACCGTCATCAAACATCCGGTAAACGGTGAGCCATATATTCCCGGCTCTTCGCTTAAAGGCAAGATGCGCTCATCTTTGGAGCGTGTCAAAGGGATTGATAATAGGGGTGAGCCTTGTGGTTGCGGATTGGAAACCTGCATGGTCTGCCGGATATTCGGGCCACATAGAAATACACGCCATCAACTAGGCCCAACCCGTATCATAGTCCGTGACGCCAATCTGAACGGGAAATCACGCAAAGAAATGCAGAAACACCTCCAGGAGCGGGGGATCATGTTTTTTGAAAAGAAAACGGAAAACATCATCGACCGCGCCAAAGGCATGGCCCTGCACCCCCGCACAATGGAGCGCGTTCCTATGGATACCGATTTCGATCTGGAGATTGTACTTCAGGTCTACGACATGGACAACGAAGCCCAACTCGTCGATACGGTTAAAGAGGGGCTTACCTGGATAGAGAAGACCTATCTCGGCAAAGGGGGCAGCCGGGGCTCGGGTAAAGTGACGTTTAATGACCTCACGTTGGATGGTCAGCCATTCAGCCTCGCGTAGAGGTGGATGATGAAAACATATCGCGCAAAAATCACAATGTCCGGCAGCTACATTTCTAAACTGCAGAGCGACACGCTGTTCGGCGGCCTGTGCTGGGCGTATAAAAGCATAGCAGGCGATGACGCTTTTTTTAAACTGCTGGCTGAATGCGTGGCGGGACGCCCTCCGTTTGTTGTATCGGACCTGCTGCCGGCCGATCTCCTGCCGAAGCCTTTTCTCCCGCCTTCCTCTGTAAGACAGGAGACATCCCAAAAGGAAGAGCTGATGGAAGCCGCCAGGCAGGCCAAGAGGCTAAAAGAAACTATTTGGCTGACTTTTAATGAATTCCAGGCGGCGGCAAGCGGTGAAACAATCGTTCCCGCAGCCAAGCAGTCACTGGATAAGACCGTCTTGACGCTGCACAATACCATCAACCGCGCAACAAACACCACGCTGGATGAGGGTGGGCTTTATGATTTACCGGAAACATTCAGCGCTGTAAGCCATATGACCTTGTACCTGAAAGCAGAAGACGGTTGGGAAGATATAATCGAGAAAAGTTTAAACCTTCTCGGTGAGATGGGCATCGGCAAGCGCAGATCTACCGGCAAGGGCGGCTTCAATGTTTTTGAGTTTGCGCCTTTTGTCGGATTTGATGATTTGGCCGGCGCCAATGGCTTTGTGAGCCTTTCTCATTTTGTGCCAGCCCCTGATGATCCGGCGAACGGCAACTATAAGACACTTGTCAAATATCCGAAACTGGACCGGGAGTACGCGATCAGCCCGAACCCCTTCAAATATCCCTTGATCCTGCTCGTTCCCGGATCCGTTTTCTTTACCGGCTCGGCGCCGCGGCCATTCTACGGGAGGGCGCTGCAAAAGGTAGCCCCGGGACTGCCCGAGGCGATTCAGGGTTGTTTTGCTTTTGCCGCGCCCGCGAAACTCATGGAGGCCACTTCATGAAAATACTGCTTTCTTTTGTCGGAGAGCAAGACCCGATTTCTGAAAACACCAACGAAGAGGGCTCGATCGTTACCCTTTGCCGCCAGCTTCATCCAGATGCGGTATACTTGTACCCAACCGCCTCCGGCGGTACAGCGCTGAGCGAAACCCAGTCCCATGCTGCCATCACTAGCCATTGGATTGCTACGGAAATCTCGCCATCCATCCAGGTGCGCATTGAGCCGCTCGCTTTGTCGGACCCGACTGATTTCAGCGCTATCCTGCCACTGATTCACCGGGCTTTGAAAGAGCGCCCGGAACTCAGAGAGGAAGACTGCGAAATCCACCTGAACTGCTCATCTGGCACGCCGCAGATGAAGAGCATCTGGCTGATCATCGCCAACAGCGGCCTGCTGCCCGGCTGCAGGTTATGGCAGGTCATAAATCCGAAGTTCGCAGCTGAGCGGATCAAAGAACTGCAGGTCGAGTTTCTTGAAGAAGAAAACATCTTGAACCGGCTTTCTGCTTTTGCCGGGCAATTCTTGTTTACACAAATGGCGGAAGAAATGGGCCGCCTGCGTAACATCAGCCTGTTTGCGGCCCGCCGCGAGAAGGCCAGGTTTTTGCAGAAGATATTTTGGGTTTATCAGGACTGGGATATGATTAAATATAAAGAAGCTTATGCCGGGGATGGTAAGCGTTCCGGATTGAAAAAACTGGCCGCAGGTTTCAAACCGGCGCCAGGAGATCTGGAGGGTAAAAACCTTAAAAAAACACTCGTGAAGCAAGTGGCGATTCTCGAAAAACTCCAGTGGGCAAACCAAAAAGAAACGCCGGATAATCTTTCCGATCTGTATTTTAATGCCCAACGCTGTTTTGTCCGCGGCAATTTCACGGACACGCTGGCCAGGTTCTGGCGGGTATATGAAGGTATGCTTTATTATCAACTTCGCAAAGCCTATGGCATTGAACCGGCTCATCCCGGGTCCAGTCGTAACCAGGTTAATCTAAAACTGCTTTATGCCGCTGTCCCAGGGGCCATGCCACAAGTAGCTTTCGGCGTCAGGCGGTCTGAAATAGTACTGCAGGATGTTTTTCATGACAAAACCTTTCTGGAATTGACTGAGTGCACTCTGCAAACAGAAAAAGGTGTCAGCGATACAGTTGGATCCCTTTTAAGAGAACTGCGCGAGACCAGGAACGATTCCATCGTTGCACATGGTATGAAACCTGTAGAGCGTCAGGCTGCAGCCAATGCTTTAAAGGTGTTGCAGGAATTGTTCGCCGGGTTTTTCCCGACAAATAATCTGGCGCAGTATCCGTTCCAATACATTAATTTAAGAAGCATTGTGGAATATCTGACCAGGAACTTTTCAGCTTGATACGGTTAGGGGGAGATCTCTTGCCTCACAAATATAACCTCGACATTAAAACCACCGTGCCAGGGGGAGCACCGCTGCGGATCACAGCCGGTAATCACCTGCATGGACTATTGTTTTCACTTATTGCAGGACTGAATCCAAATCTTGCTGACAGTCTCCACTCTGTTCAGGAGAAGCCCTTTTCTCTTTGGCCAACATTAAAAGACGATGGCAGCATCAGTGTTGTCGTGGCGACATTGTCGGATGAGTTGGCAGTCACCTTGGATAAGCTGGAGAGCGATCAGTCAGGCTTACTCGGCAGAAGCCAGGTTGTTGTCAATGTTCATAAGGTTGCCTCTGTTCCTATTACTGAGATGTGGAACAGAGCTGAGAAATCTGGCAACATCGACAGCCTGCGGCTAAATTTTTTGTCTCCTACGAGTTTCCGGCGCGCCGGCAAACAGTGGCTCTTTCCTGATCCTGACGTGGTATTTCAGAACGTCTATCTCAAATCAATTGAAGTTTTTGGTGATTTTTTCCGGAACAACCTGACACCACCGGTCGAGTATGCCTCGCAATTCATGGTCTCGCGCTATGAACTTGCCACGAAACAACTTGATTACGGTCGTTACAAAATCATTGGCTTTTGCGGTTATTGCGTATATGACTGCCGCCGTATGAAACTGGCCTACAATTGTCAGAGCATTGTTTTCCTTAGCGCTCTGGCTGAATTTACCGGTATCGGCTATAAAACTACAATGGGAATGGGCCAGGTCGAATATCTGCCGGGGAAGGGATGGCGTGACCGTGTCGTACAATGATATGGAAACAAGAACCAAGATTCCCATATCCGCCGTGGCGGAATATCATTACTGCCCGAGAATAGTCTACTACCGGATGGTGGAAGGCGCCGAAGAGGTAAACCATTTTCTTGTTGAAGGACGTTTACAGGAAGAAGCGAGGGAAGAACGCGCTACCCAGACCCGTGATAGCGTCAGGCAACAGATCAAGATAACTATCGCGTCTGATTATTATGGAATCACCGGGGAACTCGATATTATAGAGGAGAAAGACGGGCTTCGCTATCCAGTTGAATATAAGCGAGGTTTGTTAAAGGAAGCTGTGAACGATGATGTGCAGGTATGCTGTCAAGTATTGCTGATGGAGGAGGTCACCGGTATTGATATTCCGGCAGGCTATATCTACTATGCCAAATCGGCGTCGCGACGCAAGGTTCTCATGACTGCGGATCTGCGCGAAATGACTCTGGACACAATAGAGGCGGTTCGCAGCGTTTTGGAAGACCAAATTATACCACCTCCGGTTAATGATGAGCGCTGTGTAGGCTGCAGTCTGGCCCCTCGATGCCTGCCGGAAGAAACAACATATCTGAACAAACGTGGTGTTGCTCCCAAGCGGCCTCTTCCATCGGACAGCCTGGGAAGGGTGCTTTACGTTGATACCTACGGCGCCTACCTGCGAAAGCGCGAAGGGGTGATCAACGTTTCTAAAGACAAGGAAACGTTGCAGGATATCCCCCTGACCGCGATTGACCAAGTCGTTCTGGTGGGGCAGGTCAATGTGACGACACCCTTGCTGACGGAATTGCTTCATCGCGGTGTCGCAACCTATTTTTGCAATTATAGCGGCAGGCTTACCGGCTGGCTTCAACCAACATGGGGGAAGAACTCGCTGCTCAGGTTAGCTCAATTCCAAGCTTACGGTGATACGGAGGTAAAGTTGGCTCTATCAAAAACATTTGTATGCGGCAAGATGTCTAATTACCGGACTCTTATCATGCGATACAATCGAAGTTTGAATCTCCCTGAACTGAGCGCAGCGGCGGATACAATCGGTCGTTATATGAAAAAGGTCTCAGATACGGCCAATATCAACGAACTCTTGGGTTTGGAAGGCATCGCCAGCCGAAGTTGGTTTGAGTCACTGCCATATATGATCAAGAATGAAGAAACGGACTTTTTCTTTTCCGGACGCAACCGGCGGCCACCACGCGATCCGATCAATGCTCTCCTGTCCTTTGGCTACTCGATGCTGGTTAAAGATATTATCGGTGAACTGATGCGGGTGGGGCTGGACCCATATATCGGATTCTTGCACAGTGCTGTTTACGGAAGGCCAGCGCTGGCGCTGGATTTAATGGAGGAATTTCGTCCGATCATCGCTGATTCCGTAGTGTTGACAGCAGTGAACACTGGGATGGTGCGCCCCGATCATTTTGAAAATATTGAAATGAACTGCCGTATGAATGAAAGCGGCAGAAAATCATTCTTTCAGGCTTACCGCAACAGGATAAATGAGGAAATAACCCACCCGGTTTTTGGGTATAAGCTGTCCTACCGCCGGACCATTGAACTGCAGGCCCGCATCCTGGCAAAAGTCTTGCGAGGTGAAATCAAAGAATACATACCTTTTACGGTTCGATAGGGCTGGATGATGGATTACTATATTATCGCCTACGATGTGAGAGATGACAAGCGGCGCGCGAAAATCTATAAGACATTAAAGGAATATGCCGCCTCAGTGCAGTATAGTGTGTTCGAGGGGTATATCGCACGGGAAGATTTGATCAAGCTGAAATATAGACTGAAAAGGCAAATGCATGAAAAAGAGGACAGCATTTGCTTTTATAGCTTGTGCGTTGGTTGCCGCGGTCAGATCGGCCGCTTGGGGATGGAGATCATGGTCTTTGGCAAGGATGATATTATTATCTGATTGTAGTCCGCGAGCCCCTTAGGTGTGCAAAAACACCGGGTGTGTCTCGATGTTGATAAATAAGGGCAAAATAGGTTTTTCGAAGTATGAAATACCGATCCGGGAGGAGTGATTTTGGAGGGTCTCGCAAATTGGCTAACGGAATCAACGGAGATACAGAATCTAAAGGGCAGGATTTAAACTCTTTAAATTCCCGGAAGGGAATTGAAACGTCAGAGTGCATTATTGGCTTTCTGCCTCTCTTATAATTTAAACTCTTTAAATTCCCGGAAGGGAATTGAAACTCAGGCTACAACCGCGGCAATCATCCATGCTCGGGTCCGATTTAAACTCTTTAAATTCCCGGAAGGGAATTGAAACTGACCTGGAGGCCAACGCTATACATGGCGTTAATCAATTTAAACTCTTTAAATTCCCGGAAGGGAATTGAAACTGCTTTTGCTCCTTTGCGCTTGCGGGGATTTCACATTTAAACTCTTTAAATTCCCGGAAGGGAATTGAAACTTTGTGACAAGCCTAAAGTCGTTTTCATTTCCCGGATTTAAACTCTTTAAATTCCCGGAAGGGAATTGAAACTTGATAGGTTCGCCTATCAGCTCCAGGTACCGGCCATTTAAACTCTTTAAATTCCCGGAAGGGAATTGAAACCCAGGTATGAGGGCAGTTTCACTACCGGCGTTTCCATTTAAACTCTTTAAATTCCCGGAAGGGAATTGAAACCATATTTCCTCCTGCTCCGCGCATATACCCTGCTTTTATTTAAACTCTTTAAATTCCCGGAAGGGAATTGAAACCCAGGTATGAGGGCAGTTTCACTACCGGCGTTTCCATTTAAACTCTTTAAATTCCCGGAAGGGAATTGAAACAAATAATCGGAAATCTAATTAATACTCCTGCTATACATTTAAACTCTTTAAATTCCCGGAAGGGAATTGAAACTGCAAATATGCCCCTTAAATGCCCTTCATAATTGTCATTTAAACTCTTTAAATTCCCGGAAGGGAATTGAAACTGTTTTGAAGTTTTGACGTTGTAGGTGAATATTTGTTATTTAAACTCTTTAAATTCCCGGAAGGGAATTGAAACATTATTTTAAGCGCTTCATCTCTGCTGTGGGTTCTTATTTAAACTCTTTAAATTCCCGGAAGGGAATTGAAACTTGATATCAGCCATTATCTTTCCTCCTAAAAATTGGAATTTAAACTCTTTAAATTCCCGGAAGGGAATTGAAACAAGCAATTTGTCATTACTCAACAAGTATTTCTCATATATTTAAACTCTTTAAATTCCCGGAAGGGAATTGAAACTTTAAATTTGCCTGTTAGTATGACATGGCCTTTTTAAATTTAAACTCTTTAAATTCCCGGAAGGGAATTGAAACAGATAACATTCATATAAAGCTGCAAATTCTCGAAATTTAAACTCTTTAAATTCCCGGAAGGGAATTGAAACTTTTTGTTACCTCCCCTTGTTTTATCCTATGCCTAAATTTAAACTCTTTAAATTCCCGGAAGGGAATTGAAACTCCTTCGCGGCGGCGTCGTGGATATGTACATATCTCTATTTAAACTCTTTAAATTCCCGGAAGGGAATTGAAACTGCAAATCCGCTAAACTGCCTGTTATGTTGGTGCATTTAAACTCTTTAAATTCCCGGAAGGGAATTGAAACGCAAAGTCATCTACCACCCCCATTCAACTAGTCTTACATTTAAACTCTTTAAATTCCCGGAAGGGAATTGAAACGTATGAAATACCTTCGGCCCGTGCACCGGTTGTTTATTTAAACCAGCCACCTGATTGCCGAATATGAAGTGACTAACTCCGGCAACGATTACAATAACCTGGCCCAATACGCACAAGCAGCAAAAAACACCTTGGAAGTCGAAACAATCCATGTAGGCGCGGATAAGGGCTATGACGATAAGGATGAAATAGAACAATGCATTTACAACGGGATTACCCCGCATGTAGGGTTTAAAAATGATAAGACAGAGCGCTTATTGTTTATGGAGTATGAAGAAGCCAGGATTACAGAAGAAGATTGTGCATCCAGCAAGCCCGAAGATATCAAGCGCTGCCTAAAAGCCGGGATCCTGCCCAAGTGTTTCGAAAATACCATCATGGATATCGAAGTGCAAGAGCAGGACCAGGTCAGCTGTTTTATCCGTCATGAGGATGACACAGTTACCTGTCCCATGGGCTATATATTAACAAGCGTACGCACCCACGAAGATGGCAGTGTCCGTTACCAGAACCGGCTGGCGTGCCGGCAATGTCCCAACCGCTGCACCTCGGGGAAGAATTTCAAAGTGGTGAAATTTGGGCCAGAAACCAAATATGTGCCTGTTTTGATGTATGGGGCAGCGCAAAAACCCTTACAGGTGTATCCTGTATTGGAGAGCCCCTATAACGCTTTCGCGATTCTGAAGCGGCGGGCCAGGAAGAAAGTGGTATTGCATATCCGTGATGACATACCGACTCAAAGGCTGCGTTTATGCCTATCAGAGCATCCCTTTGGAA
The DNA here is from genome assembly GCA_002402945.1 of Pelotomaculum sp. UBA4789. Lineage (GTDB taxonomy): Bacteria > Bacillota > Desulfotomaculia > Desulfotomaculales > Pelotomaculaceae > Syntrophopropionicum. Next base: position 1,427 of record DHGV01000021.1, on the reverse strand, counting down.
CAGTCAAAATGGCGTCATGGCGCACATTATCTGTTATGCAAGGGCATAGAAAAAGCCACAGGAGAGCTGGGGCTTAGTTTTCTTGCTTATAATTTGAAACGGGCCATCAATTTGGTAGGCACAAAGAAACTGGTGGAGGCAATGGGGGGTTGATTAGCTTTTTTGTTGGATTTAAAACCATAATTGCAGGGAAAAAACGACTGAATAATGTGTGTCCAATTTAGATGCAGGGCTTTTTGTTTGCCTGGAGATGGCTATATGCTAAAAAGAAACCAAAGCGACCATGCTGTCATCCCGGCTGTCCGGAACTGATATTGTGCCGCCCGCATAGGTGGACGCTGGCAGAGACGATAAAACATTACAAAATGTGAAGCCAGTCGCGTCTCGCGTAAAGGATTCTTTCGATGTCAACAATATTGGATTTATCATTTACCGAGAAGAAAACAATGTAATTTTTCACAAGCAGTTTGCGATAACCCATCGCCTTGAGCCGATCATCAGATACAAGAGGATACTTCTTCGGCATGTCCGATAAACCAACGATAGTTTCCTCAATTGTGTCCATCATTTTCAGCGCGGTTATCGGCGCCGACAACTGCGCTGAGATATATCGGACAATATCACGCAAGTCATTTTCGGCGGGTTCTGATACAGCAATCTTATATTTTGCCATCGGTAATCTCCTGCCGGATATCGCGCATTACATCCTCAAGCGAATGTTTTCTACCCTCCTTTACCGCTGCTCTACCTTCATCAAGCAGGCGGTAGAGTTCGAGTTTGCCGTTGAGCATCTCGTAAGTCTCAATGCTCATGACCGCCAAGTCACCTTGGCCATTTTTGGTTATGAAGATGGGTTCTCTGCTTTCGTGGCAAAATGTGGATATCTCATTGTAGTTGTTTCTTAAATCTGTACTGGATTTAATGTTTGGCATGAAATTACCCTCTTTATTATTCAATCTAAAGATATTATACACGAATTTCTTTAGAATAGAAAGAGGCATTGATGGTAAGATGGTATGTCGATTTATTCCGAAAAAATATTCTGAAAAGTTAGGTGAAAAAGATTCACTACATTTTTAAAATACATCTCGTGCAAATTAGACGCTTCAATCCTTACTACATCTATCTAGCTGATATGCCTTATTCGCCAGCTGCAATTAAATAGGGAATAGTCCTAGGGGTAATCGTAGTTTTACCAACAGTTCCGCCGTTTACCTCGCGTTTTAATTTATAGTAAACCATCTCATCTTGCATAAATGCAAATTTACGTTCAAGGTATCGAGCTATTTCGTTGCTGGCGGTAGTGATGAATACTTGGGCTCCATTTAGCGTTAATTCACGTAGCATATCAACCATATTCATAATGTGAACATCGTCCAGATCCAACATATGAAATCTCCTATGTGTAAGCGGTAAAATAAAGTATA
>DHGV01000004.1 GCA_002402945.1 Pelotomaculum sp. UBA4789 | reverse complement strand
GTCGGTCAGCACCAGGTCGGCCTGCCGCCCGTTCATCAGCACTTCAAAGTCTCCTGCCAGAGTGCTGTCCCCGCACACCAGCCGGTGCCGGCCGAGCAGCCAGACATCCCCACGCTTGGCGATCGGGTTGATTATTTTTGCAACCTCGGCGTCGGCGTCAAAGCCGTCCTCCTGCGCCTCGCCTTTATCGGTGAACTTGTCGAACAGCTCGTCTATCTCTTTGGCGTCAAAACCGGTTAGCTCTGTCAGCTCACCAAGTTCTCCGAGCAGGTCGGCCAGCGCGGCCTCATCCCACTCGCCGCTGATCTTGTTAAGCGCGACGTTGAGCGCCTTCTCCCGGTCTTTGGGCAGGTCAACTACTACACATTCCAGTTCGCTAAATCCCTGGTCGACCAATACCTTGTAGCGCTGGTGGCCGCCGATAATGGTCATGTCTTTGTTGACAATGATCGGGTCTACGTAGCCGAACTCTTTGATGGAGCGCTCTATCTTTTGGTATTCAGGGTCGCTTGGTTGTAAATCCTTGCGGGGATTATATGACGCCGGTTTCAATTTATCCGCTTTGATTTTTTGTATATCCATAAAGTTCTCCTCTAGCTTTCATTGGGGACTGCCGAGGTTTTCGATGCTCCCCTGCCCGGTCCCCAGGCGTTTTTTCGTAATTTCTGACCGGGGGGGGATGTCTTTGGAATCAGATTGCCAGCTTCGTCAAACCTGGTGTCGTCGCTCGTGCTGCCCGACCCGTGTGTTTTGTTGTGGCACAATAGACAGAGCAGCTCAAGGTTGTCCCAGTTCAAAGACAAATTCGGATCGTTAATGTTTTGCGAGGTCAGCCTGTCTTTGTGGTGGACGATCACACCGCCGGCACCGCACTGCACGCACAAGCCAAACCTGCTCGTAAAAAAAGCAGCCCGGCAGTCCTGCCAGGCTTTTGATTTGTAAAACCTCTTTGCGAATTGTTTCATGGCAGCAACACAAGAGATGCCTTGCTGGTTTTCCTGCGCTTTACACATTCAGGGAAGAGACAGAACACCTTTTTCTTGTTGAGCCATGTTGCCCATATGCATCTTTTGCATTTATTCATTCGAGCCACCTTGTTTCGAGCAAAGAAAAAGCCCCCGCAGTTTTCCCGCGAAGGCTTCAAGTATCAATTGTTTCATATTACCATTCTAGCAGATATCTTTCGTCATTTTCGTCAAATAACAAAATCAGTTTCTTTGTTCAAACATTTTCTTTGAGTACGTTTCAACATCTGACGGATTAATCATTTCATATCGTTTCTTAACCGCAGCAAAGTAATCACCAATTACTTTTTTATGAATAGTTCGGTTGGAAGATACGGTAATTGGCAGATCTCCTCTGGTTTTTAGCCACGGTGTTTCAGAATGAGTGAACCCCTCCAATGTTTTACCGCTGTAGCAGCAGAAGTTTTTAATTACGCTATCAATGATGGCTTTTTCATAGATAGTCAAAACCGATTCATCACACTTCTCGCTACTGTCGATGGGATCGAACCTATAAGAACTGTACCGGTCATATATATCTTTATAAACCGGGCCATGAACCCATGCTTCACAGTCATCTGGGAAAAGGAACTCTTCCATAAAGGCAAAGTAAAAGCCTTGCACATAATACAATGCCTTTTGCAATGCCAGCGGTGTTATGTCCTCGCATTTGCATAGCAAATAGTCTATCACAATGTAGATTTTGGTTAGCGGAGCATTTTGAACACCTAACAATTCCTCCGTAGCACGCTTACTTTTTTCGTACGCTGTCTGTGACTTCAAATTGTCTTTATTATCCTCTAAAAGAGTACGATAAAAAGCTGGATCATCGTAAATCCTTTGTAGCATATCAGAGTATTGTCTGGTAGGCATATCACCATCGCAATATCTGCTAAAAGTCATTTCACCCCATCCCAAGAGCAAGGAAAGAGGGCGTTTCCCAATACCATACTTTTGCGGAATCTCCAAGATCTTTTCAAGGGATATAATAGCATTCTTTGTTCTATAAGCATCGTACAAGGCTTTAAGATTAAAGTCTTCAATTTCTGCAACATAAACTTCTGAACCGCATTCAGTACATACTGCCTTTTTTCCAGCGTATTCGTACGTTTCACCTTTCAGATCGCTTTTCAGCACTGCTTCACTCTCAATATAAACAAGATCCTTTCTGCAGTTCTCACAAAATGTCATTTTTTCGTTCATTTCATTTCCTCCCTTCAAACCCGCCAGCTATCTAAACAGATAATCCAGCGGCTTGTTTCTTTTATGAAATGATATCGCTATAACCCGCTTGCCAGCGTCATACTCTATAATATTGAACTTAGTGTAAATATCCACAAATTCTTCTTCGCCGTCGAAATTAAACAAATTCATTTGTGGACAAAATACATATAACGTTTCGTGTTCAAACCCTAAATTTGTGTTTTGCAACGAGTGACAAAAATCTTCCGGTTCGATTTTCAGTAAAATATCTTTTTGCTTGGCTGAGGACAAGTTGTAATTATTGATAAAGTCGATGTTCTCACGGCGGTTTTCATTTTTTGATATAATAAAACGATTACGCCTAACGCAATCCTGTATTGTCAGTAAAATAGCCTCAATCTGCTCTTTTGTATAGTTCTGATTGTAATGCTGACTCATTGCACCACCTCTTTGTAATACAATGATACTATAATATATGCTTTTCGTAAAGATTTATGTATCAATTGATGCAATTATTTTTAAGGAGTGCTCTCGTAAATAATTGAAAGCACTCCTTGCAGTATCAAACAGCCATATTTTGTTCCTTTTCATTAAAACGTTGCTTCTTTAAAAACTCGTTATGCTTACGGCGCGGATACTGCTCGTCATGCTCACCGATAGAAAATGCAATTTGCTGCCACGTCATGCCGTTGATGTACCTGAGTGACAGGATCATCCGCATCTGACTGTTCCCAACCCCGTTGATATAGCGGTTAAGACGATTGAGTTCGTAAAAGCACTTCTTTATATTTAAATCGATTATACCTTTTACATCAGCAATCTCCGCTGAATAAGTTGCCAGCTTGTCAAACAAACCTTTTGAGCGCGGCATACCTGTAATGCGGCTGGTGCATGAAGTCGCGAGGCACTCCAGTTCATCCAGCCTGCGCTGTTGTTCCTCTATCTCACGGTTTAAATAATAAAGCTGTGAAAGTTCTTTTTTATTCATAAAGGCTAATCCTCCAAACATTCAAGTATTGTTTTAACCTCCTCGATGCTTGAAACTTTGCAGGCTTGGCCCTTTGCTTTTCGTATTCTTCGTATCGTTGTCTCTTGCAGCTTTGTCAGCTTCCCGGACGGAGCCTTCACCTCGAAGGCGTAAAACCTCCCGCCGATGCAGGCGATGATGTCGGGGATGCCGGCTGTGCCATACATGCCGCCGTGCTCTTTCCAACAGAAGCAATCCGGCACAGTCTTCAGGTATTTAAGTATCCTGGTTACAATCTGTTTCTCAGTCATACCAGTTTCAGAACAGACCGGCGAAACCGGGATGACCGGGTAAAATCGACTCTTTATATATTTTTCTTTTTTTCATCTATATATGTTTCTCTTCTGGTAGTAATGCGAAGGAATAGAAAAAAGCCGGTTTTCCCGGTCATGCCGGTCAGAACAATCAGTCCTGCCCCTTTCCTCCTTCGAAATATGAGATGCCTTTCCAGGTTCTCCGTTTGGAGAGCCTGTCCCGTGAGCGCTTTATTCCCTGGCAATTGCTCTCTATCTCCTTGTTGAAGTTGCCCTGTGACAATGGCTTCATGCCGGCATTGCTGCAGTATTCTTTGTACTTTGAATAAAGATCGTCGCGCACTGCTACTCCATCTTCCGCAAGCTCGCAGTATTCCTCTACAAAGGACAAGGCGCTGTTGCTTTCTACGCGGTAGCGCTGCAGTTCCGCCCGGGTACGGTCAGTTTCGCTGAACTCATAGCTGTTGGCGATCAGGCGCTTCAAGCCAGCCAGCGACCACATCAAAATACCGTCGCGCTCCACCGCCAGCTTCTCCCGAAGGTTTGGATCACGCTTGTTTTTCGGCACGGGTTTATCAAACCGGATAATGATTAGCCTGCGGTAGAAACCTTCACTTCGGTCACCGTAATTCCTGGGGATATCGTTGCAGGAGAACAAGAGCCTGGCGTAAGGCCGGAAGGAAAAAGGATCCTTGTTCTTACGTTCTCCGGTAATATAGTCCTCGCCGGTCAGCGCTTTGAACAAGCCGTTGTCGTCAATGTTTTTGGTTGGCAGATCGGCAAAGATATTGGCTAGCTTGCCAAAGAGCTCGGCCTTGTTGAACCGGTCGCCCAGGCTCTGCCACGAAATGTTGCTGACATTTTCGCTGCCCAGCAAAATCTCCTGTACCACCGACAGCAACGTCGACTTGCCGGCGTTGGCCGCCCCCACAAAGACAAAGGATTTCTGGGCCTTGTTCACCGGAATCAAGAAATAGCCTAAGATCTCCTGCATCAGGTGGATCTCCTCGTCATGCAGCGCACTTTCTAAAAAAGATAAGTAATGGGGGCACTTGGCTTCCTCGCGGTAGGCGGCCATAATCTGCACGGTGGAGTAATATTTCGGCGTGTGCGGTTTGAAGCTGTCATCCAGCAAGTTGTATAAACCGTTCTGGAAATTGATAATGAAGGGATTGCAGTTAATATCCCTGACCGGCCTTCTGATCAACATCTTCCACTGGCCGACGGTGTCGTTGATGGCCGTCATGCAGGCATAGCGCGGGATCATTAATTCCCGCGCCTTGGCCGAGGCCAATAAATCATCGCCGGCTCTATAGGCGCCTTGATTGTAGAAATAGTAGTTTTCGGCTCCGTAAAAAGCATCAACGTTAGCGGCCATGTGATTGGCTAAAAGTCCGGATATAAACCTGAGACCACCATGCTCAGTTACCTCATACCATTCCGGGAGTTCAGACTCCGCTGTCTCCCGCCTTGTTTCACGGCTGTCCGCATATTTCTTAAAGATATCCTTATGCAGCGCTATCAGCGGCTTCACATCCGAGGCTTTGAGCCCAAAGTGCCCTTTAAGCTCATAGTTGATGAACGTTTCGGCAATGACCGATTCGATGTTGTACAGATACTCCTTTACAAATTCCTGAGCTGTCTGAATATCATCGACTGCAACCTTTTTCACCTCAGCCTGCGATAGTATTGTGCGCAAGCCTTCTACGGCCAGCGGCTTGTAGCATAACGCCGCCGGTGCCTTGCAGCCGCAGCTCCCGTCATTTGCTTTCGAACAGACGAAGCCTTTCTCAGCAATAGTCTTGCAGGTGATCGGCTTGGTGCCGCTTTCCAGAAAGTGTTGAATCTTTGCCTTGGTTTCTTGTTCGTTGTACTTCGGATACTCTTGCGAGAGTACATGAATAAGGGCATCGCCGCCTTCAAAGACTGCCAGATTGGTAATCATCGCATACCAGTCATGCTCCGGCAAGACAGCTGCGTTCTCCTGACAGTGCTTTATGAAATCGCAGCGGCGCTGCACCAATATCAATCCTTTACGTGCTCCCTTAAAGAGCGGTACAGCGCCCTTGACAGGTTCGTCCACGGCTTCCGGCAACATTGCTTCGAGTTCTGACTGTGTATACCTGAGCTCCGGATTGAATTTTACGCAATCCACCATAAGAGGCTCGCCCTTACAGTGGTAAAAACCGGGCAGCCGCAAAACGCGACTCTCATTGATGCAGGATTTGTCCCCCTGGAACTGGGCAATCAAACGTTTTTGAACGCGTCGAAATGCGCTGACTTTTGCCTCCTTCATCAACCAGTAGGTGTGCAGGGACTTTTGCGTTTTGACAATGAGCGACGGCTCAACAGGGAAAGCCTCGATTCTCTCCATCTGCTCCTCAAAGGATAAATCATCGCATTCAACGAATTGCGCATTGATTCGGGTGATGTCGCTATCCTCATGACCGCCGCAGTTGACCACGAAGTATATCCCGCGGTGCCTGGCATTGTGTTTTTTGAGGGTTTCCACCATCTTATCAATCTTCGCCACTGTCGTTTCCAGCTTAGCTCCTTTAAAGGTACCCGTTTTGCGGTCGTCAAACACCCGGATGCAAACCTTTTCACCCGGTTCAAAAAAGGGCCTCAGGAATTCCTCTAATGGAATATTGAGCGCATTCAACCCACCTCCACCTCCCTGCAATCCGCAGTAAAGCGCCTGATCGGAATACTGCGCTGCCTGGCTTTGCCTATTTCCACCTTCATGCCGGCCGATATGCTTTCACCGAAGCACCACAGCTCCTGACACTTGGAGAGCAGCACCAAACCCATGAAGATGGCCAGGCTTCTTTGGCTCGGATCGCCGTCGTCCATGAACTGTGGAAACAAGAGATGCGGCGCAATTGGGATAGTGTTCCACGCTACAGCATACCTGCAGTAGCGGCGGGCGTTTTCCAGATTTCTCTCCATGTCGCCGGCTAAGGGTGAACAGATGAAAACTATCGGCTTGAAGGCCGTTTTTTTAGCTTCTCTTTCTATGGTAATGAGGGCTTCATAGGCTGTTAAATCCAAATAGCCCTCACCATTAAATTTATTAATACTCATATTGCACCCCCTAGGTGGTTTTTCACTCCGCTAAAATGTCATCCATCGGATTAATCCTCCAATTCCCTCAAAGTCCCAAATGTATGCCCGGCAGCAGCCTCGGCCACGATCGGCACGTCAAATCCCTCAAAGGGCTGCGCTTCCATGTATGCCTTGATGAAACTCACTGCCTCAGGCAGCTTGTCCACCGGCAGCTCAAATACCAGCTCGTCATGCACCTGTAAAAGGGGTTTAAGCCACAACATCTCCGGCAGTCCTGTTATAATACGAACCAGGGCCAGCTTCAAAATATCTGCCGCTGTGCCCTGAATCGGAGTGTTCATCGCGCACCTCTCGGCAAAGCTCTTCTTGCCCCAGTCACCGGCAGCAATGTCCGGCAGATAACGCCGCCTCCCCAGCCAGGTCTCGGTATATTTTCTAAAAGCCGCACGATCTTTGATTTTCTCCTGCCAGATTGCCAGCGCCGAGTAACCGGCTTTCAAGTTGGCAATAATCTGCTCGCATTCAAAAAGCTGTGTGTCCAGTCCGGCCTTGAATTTCAAAGTCCGCTGCAGCCCTCTTGGAAACAGCCCATAGAAGACACCGAAGTTGCAGTTCTTGGCGATAACCCGGCGCTCCTTATAATGTCCGTCACTCTTGTCCTTGGCCTGCGCGAACGGGATCCTGTAGATGACCGACGTGGTCTGGGCATGGATGTCTCCCCCGGTGCGGTAGGTTTCCAGCATCATGTCATCCCTGCAGTAGAAAGCTCCCACCCGAAGCTCAATCTGAGAAAAATCCAGTGAAAGCAGCACTTTCCCTTCCGGGGTGATGATGAACTCACGAACACCAACCGGATCATTGTCCTTGCGGGGGCAATTCTGTAAATTAGGGTTCCGAGATGCAAACCTGCCTGTCTGTGTGCCCAGAGGGAACATGTCAGGATGGATCCTCCCGGTTGCTGAATTGATATGCTTCAGGTAACCGTCAATGTATGTGCTTTTGAGCTTGCCCCACTTGCGGTACTCCTGTACCAATTCAAAAAGCGGCACCAGTTCCGTCCTGTTGCTCTGGCACCACTCAGAAAGCAGGATCATGGTTTCATCGTCCGCGGCATCCTGATGCTTGGCGGTCGTCTTTAACACCGGCAGCCCCAGGCCTTTGAACAGATAGTTTTTGAAGGCTGAGGTGCCGGCGTTGGCTCCGATATTCACATTGCCGATAATGGAGGCAATGTCCTCCTTCAGTTTCGCCAGACGATTATCGGCCTCTGCCTGTTTGGCGAGCATCAAATCCTTGTCCATCAAGAGCCCGTTATACTTCATCAGCCCAACATAAATGGCTGTCGGCGATTCAATATTCTCCACGATAAAGCGGTGTTTCGGTAGGTAGCGGTCAAACCAGTCGTTGAACCGGTGGTACAAACACAGCGTATAGTCCGAGTCGGCGCAAGCGTAGCGGATGGTCTCTGCATCCTGCGGATCAAGCTCATCGAAGTGCCTCCCGGCTGTCACCGATTCAAAGCCTGGCATTTCTGCTCTAAACAGCATTGGCACCAGTGTTTTCAAGCCACTGTCAGAGAGATTGCGAAACTGTGTCCCGCTTTTCAGTGTCATTTGCGAAGCCGCAATCGTGTCGTAGACCGGCGGCTGCATCACAATTCCCCTGTCATAGAGGAACATGGCCTCAAAGCTCAAGTTGTGCGCCACTTTGGTGACCCTGGGATTCTGAAATACTTCTCTATTCAAATATTCCATCACAGCTTTTGGATCCTCGGCATTCTGTCCGCAACGATGAGCCAGGGGAACATAAATGGCGGTGCCTTTAGCCACAGAAAGGCTCACCCCGACGATAAACGCCTTATGTGCGTCAAGCGCCGCCTTATCCTCATCGCGGAAAACCTCCAGCGGCGCAGTCTCGAAGTCGAAAGCTACCAGTGCCGCATCGCCCAGGTAAGCCTGTATTTCTTTC
>DHGV01000118.1:32058-67224 GCA_002402945.1 Pelotomaculum sp. UBA4789 | reverse complement strand
TTGTTGAGTGCCCGGATCACCGGTTCGCTTAAACCAAAATCATTGAATGTTTTCATAGCTCTATCTTCCCCTTTACAATTTGGTATGTTTTCCTGCAGCATGCAAACACCATGTTTCTCATATAAAAAAACAAAGGAGCGATCGCTGATCAAAGCGATAACCCCTTCAATGTCAAAGCTTTTGGTGCGTATAAAGATTTCGCGCAAAGAACAAATATAATTTTACACGATTTCCAATAAATACACAATGTTTATTTTAAAGGGCCGCCGATTAGGAAGCTGCTAATGAAATTTGATATTGGCGCTTCTGGCAATCAGGTTTTCCAGGGCCGCAGATTTGCTGCAGTTATCGTTATCGCTGTCGCCGCTGTCATCACTGCCGCTGAGATAGAGGTCGGTTATGATGGCGGTTACGGCGGTTATCTTGTCAACCTGCTGGATTATTGAAGTGATGTACCTTTTGGTCCAATTGGGATGATCGCATTTCAGCGCCATCTGCGCATAGCCCATGATCACCGTGTTTTTATCATTTAATTCGGAAATCAACCATTTGAGCTCTCCCTTGTCCACAGCCGCACCTCCCTGCTTTTAAACAATTTTATAATGATCATACAATAATTGATAATAGTTAAGTTTTTATTTTTATTTTCTTTCTTTTTCCTTAAATTTTACAAAACAGGGATAAAGCCTGATGCCTTTATTCAGCCATGCTTCTCAGGGCATTTGCTTCCTTGATTTTGACCGAATCCCTGTGGAATTCTATTAACCCCTCATCCCTCATCCGGCACATTTCGCGTGAAAGAGACGGGCGGGTAACATTTAGAAAATCAGCCAGCTCATTTCGTTTCATCGGCATCATAAAGGTATCACTGCCGGCTCTTTTCTGCTGCTCGAGCAGGAAAGCGCTGATTTTCCCGCGCATGCTCTTAATGGCCAGGTATTCCAACTTGCGGTGCAGCAGGAGCGCTTTGCCGGAAACGATCTCAAGCAGGTTCGTGATCAGCCGCCTGTGGCAGACACAAATCCTTTCACAGTTACCCACTATCTTTCCGGCCGGCAGAAACATAACCGTACACGCGCCCCTGGACACCACGGTCACCGGCCACACGCCGTCCCCGGAAAAAGCCGCCATCTCGCCGAACATCTCACCGGGCCCGTTTACCGCTATAATGGCCCGGCTGCCAGCCGCGTTCTCCTTGATCACAACTGCTTCGCCGGATAAGACGATCCCCAACCCGGCAAATTTTCCGCCGGCCACAGCCACCCATTCATTTTTTTCAAAGCTGCTCACCTGCGGTTTCAGGCATTCAAAGATGGCAGTTATTTCTTCCGGGGCGATCCCCCTGAATAATTCGCATTCAGCCAGAACTTTCGTCCATTTCTCAAACATTTTTACGCGCCTTTTCTTTTGGTAACCATGGTTACCGAGTTTGTTCTTTCAATATAATAAAATAAGATTACCCAAAGTTGCAAGTAAAACTTCTAAAAGGGGGCTTCTTTATGAAAAGAAAAATTGTCAAGATTGATGAAGAGAAATGCACCGGCTGTGGACTATGCGTCGATGCCTGTCACGAAGGAGCCCTGCAGCTTATAAACGGCAAAGCCAGGCTCGTGTCGGAAAGTTATTGCGACGGTTTGGGGGCATGCCTGCCGGAATGTCCGGCCGGCGCCATAACCATTGAAGAGCGCGAAGCTGATGCTTTTGACGAAGAAGCCGTGAAAGAGCACACAGCAGTCAGGAAAAATGAGGCGCCCGGAACGCTGGCCTGCGGCTGTCCGGGCACCCAGACCAGGACTATCGAAAGAAAAGAGGAAGCCGTCCCGGCAGACGCCGCGGCGGGGCAGTCCGCTGCAGTATCACAGCTGCGCCAGTGGCCCTGCCAGATTAAACTGGCGCCGATCAACGCGCCTTATTTTGACAACGCCCACCTGCTGGTGGCCGCCGACTGCGCGGCTTATGCCTGCGCCGGCATCCACAGTGATTTCATGCGCAATAAAATCACCATTATCGGCTGCCCGAAACTGGACGAAATAGATTACACCGAAAAATTAACCGGCATCCTAAAAGCGCATGATATTAAAAGTGTCACTGTGCTCCGCATGGAAGTGCCCTGCTGCGGCGGCCTGGCAAACGCTGTCAGGCAGGCGCTCATCAACAGCGGTAAAATGATCCCCTGGCGCATAATTACTGTCACCACTGACGGCAGGATTGCAGAGGATTAGTGCCAGCTTTAGCCGGCCAGTCAACCGGGTATTGCTGCAAACCTTGTTGGTTTTTAATAGAGTCTTGAGGATCTTGTGCTATGCCCGTATTGATGTCTGGGTTTTTGTAGGGCAGGCTTTAGCCTGCCAAAAGAACAACAAAAAAATAAAGACCAGTAAATACAAGGAGGGGTTATTTGATGTTTTGTTTTCAATGTGAGCAAACCGCCGGCGGCAAAGGCTGCACCAAGGTGGGCGTGTGCGGCAAACAGCCGGAAGTAGCCGACAAGCAGGACAAGCTTACCGCCGCCATGGTTGGGCTCGCCCGCGCCGCTCAAGGCAAGACTCCGGGCGATGAAGCCGACAAGCTGATGATGCAGGGGCTTTTCGCCACGATCACCAATGTAAATTTCGACGGCGATCGCATCGATGGACTTATAAGCCTTCTGCAGGCAGAGAAAGAAAAAATGGGAGGCGCGGCGGACCTGGATTCCAGCGCCCTCTGGCAGGGCGACCCCGACATGGTATCTCTTCGCTCGACCCTGCTGTTTGGGCTGCGCGGCATGGCGGCCTACGCCTGGCACGCCTATTTGCTCGGCAAAAAAGATGATGAAGTGACCTCCTGGCTTTATAAAGGTATGCGCGCCATCGGCGAAGAGCATTCCGCAGAGGAGTGGCTGGGCCTGATCATGGAGTTCGGGCAGGTTAACCTGAAATGCATGGGCCTGCTGGACGAAGCCAATACCTCCGCCTACGGGCAGCCGGTACCGGTCAAGGTTCCCCTGGCCGTGGAAAAAGGCCCGTTTATCGTGATCACCGGCCACGACCTGTATGACTTGAAACAGCTGCTCGAACAAACAGACGGCAAAGGGATAAACATCTATACCCACGGCGAGATGCTGCCCGCCCACGCCTACCCGGAATTAAAGAAATACCCGCACCTGAAGGGCAATTTCGGCGCCGCCTGGCAGAACCAGCAGAAGGAGTTTGACGGCATCCCCGCCCCCATCCTGTATACGACCAACTGCCTGATGCCGCCCCGGCCTTCCTATTCCGACCGCATCTTCACCACCGATGTCGTCGGCTACCCGGGGCTCAAACATATCAAGAGCGCCAACGGCGTCAAGGACTTCACCCCTGTTATCGATCAGGCGCTGCAGCTGGGCGGGTGGCCTGAAGACAAGAAACTCACCGGCATCAACGGCGGCGCTGAAGTCATGACCGGGTTTGCCCGCGGCACAGTGCTGGGCGTCGCCGACAAGGTCATCGAAGCGGTCAAAGCCGGCGCGATCAAGCATTTCTTCCTGGTCGGCGGCTGTGACGGCGCCAGGGCCGGCAGGAACTACTACACCGAGTTCGTGCAGAAAACGCCGCCGGACACCATTGTCCTGACCCTGGCCTGCGGCAAGTACCGCTTCAACGACCTCGACCTCGGTGAAATCGGCGGGCTGCCGCGCCTCATGGACATGGGCCAGTGCAACGACGCCTATTCCGCCATCCAGGTGGCGGTCGCCCTGGCCGGCGCCTTTAACTGCGGGGTGAACGAACTGCCTCTGACGATGCTCCTTTCGTGGTATGAGCAGAAAGCCGTGTGCATCCTGCTGACGCTGCTGTCGCTGGGCATCAAAAACATCTACCTGGGCCCCACGCTGCCCGTCTTTATCTCTCCCAACGTGCTGGGCGTCCTGGTCGAAAAGTTCAACATCAAGCCGATCAGCACACCCGAAGCCGACCTGAAAGCAATCCTCGGCTAGTAAAGTTGGGGACATAAATTTGGGGAAATTATTTGGGGACATATCCTGGTTTCGGATGTGTCCCCTTTCCCCTGTCTGATTCCATTCAACGATAGAAGCAACATGGGTAAATTATGGTCGGGCCCATTCCCAGGCGTTGGGCGAGTTTTAATCCGCCAATGTGCGGGCTAAAGCCGCACCTCGTGTATGCTGGATACCCCCCAATTCTTCTGTCGAAGTTATCATCTAACAACGTGTCTCTGTTCCCCTGCCCGGATATAGGGTATGCTCCAACAAAAGAGCCGGAACGAAATGTTCCGGCTCTTTTGATACCCTTTAAATAGTTTTCTCGATTACGATTCTAAGGAATCGGCATTCATAATCCAAATTAACCTCATTTTATCGATAGTCTCCGTCATTAAAATCCACTTCCAGGTCATCGTTACCGTCTTTAATAAAATCCACCAGTTCGTTTTCGCTGACGAAATCAACGATTATACCGTTAACTACCGTATCTCCAGAAAATTCATCCTGGATATCGCTGACTATGTCTTCAATAAAATTCTCAATATCGCTATCTGACAGGGCTGCCCATTCATCTTCAAAATCACCGAGGTCAACTTCGATCTCCACATCTACATCGTCCTCGTCGCCATCCAGGCTAATGTTTGAAATATCGACATCTTCCAGGGAGCCGTACTCGTCATTAAGTTGGTCTTCCAGGTCTCCCATGTTACCGCTCGAGCCGCCATCCCGGTAGTCTTCGTCATTAAAATCTACTTCAAGATCATCGGTCCCGTCTTTAGTAAAGTCCACCAGGTCATCGTTACTGTCGATATCAGTGATCACGCCGGTAACTACCGTATCCTCGGAAAATTCGTCCTGGATATCGCTCACCAGGTCGTCGATCCAGTCCTCAATATCGCTGTCTGACAGATCTGCCCATTCGCTATCAAAATCAGCGAGATCAACTTCAATCGTCACGTCGACATCGTCTTCATCGCCGTCCAGGGTGATATCGTCAATATCTACATCGCCAATGGAGTCGTAATCGTCGATCAGCTGTTCTTCCAGGTCGCCCAGATCGCCGCCACCTTCAGCTTCTGCCAGTTGCTCTTTTAAGTCCGCGATCTCCGCTTTGAGGGCGGCAACCTCCTGCGCTGAAGATGAACCGGTGATTGTCACCATGTTGGCCCAGTCAACCCAGTCCACATTGAGCCCCAGCGCTTCTGCTGCCATCCTGATGGGGATATATGTCCTATTGTTGTAAATGAACGGTTCGCCTAATGACGCATCTGCAGTAACCACGGTGCCGTTTGACACAATCTTGATATCCCGGTAAGTAACATTGATCGGGACAGTGCCGGAGGTGGCCCACGCGGCCGCCGCCACCACCAGTATTAGTGAAAGCGCAAGCAGTCCGATAATGATTCTTTTTTTCATTATTTCAACTCCTCCATTTTTTTTGCTTAAACACTCAACTAATGCAAAACGGCCTCAAAAAGATCTGCCATTTTTACACGCGCATAAACACCCCCCAGCATCAGGTAAAGCATACCATTTTTAGCATTTTTCGCAAAAGCCAAATAACAAGCGTACTATAATGATTTTATAGCTAAATTATTAACAATAAATTAATGAATTATTAAAAGTTTTTTAGATAGGTACCGTTCGGTATACTTTCATATTATTAAAGAATAAATAATATGTTGGGCTTTGTGTATATATGCTAAATTCTACTTAATATATTTTACTTAATCAAGTTAAATATCTCCTGAAAAACCGCTGAAATTTTGCTGAAAACATAATGTGGCCCCTTTTTCTCCAGATACCTGCCACTTCAAATAAATTCTTTACACCGACTCATAAGCCGGAAATTCCCGAAAAAACAACAGGGGCTTCTCATACCACAAAAGAAACCCCTGCTTACCATAATACTTGGCGGAGAGAGTGGGATTCGAACCCACGAAACCGCTCATCACGGTTTACTCGATTTCGAGTCGAGCGCCTTCGACCGGCTCGGCCATCTCTCCGGCTGTTTTCTTTTCCCTCAATGCCCGGAAAAACCGCTGCATAATGGTGCGGCATTCTTCTTCGAGCACCCCGGCCATGACCTCAACCTGGTGGTTGAAGCGCGGCTGCCTGACCACATCGAGCACTGAGTCAACCGCGCCCGCCTTTGGGTCGGCTGCCCCGTAAACCAGTGTTTTGACTCTGAACTGCACCAGCGCTCCGGCACACATGGGACAGGGCTCCAGGGTTGAATACAGGACAGCGCCGTTCAGGCGCCAGTCGCCCAGACGGCCGGCAGCCTCACGCAATGCCAGCAGTTCGGCGTGGGCGGAACTGTCCTTCAGGATCTCGCGTAAATTGTGCCCCCGCCCGATTATTTCCCCTTCAAGCACCACTACGGCGCCAACAGGCACTTCACCCAGGGCATAAGCCTTCTCAGCTTCCGCCAGGGCTTCACGCATAAAACCGGCGTGGTCCAAAGCGTTTTCTCCTTTAAAAAACCATTTTGGCGCATCCTGGTTTGCCATGATTTGCCGGCTATTCCAGGCGCTAAATAAGATTAGCACACCCACGCGAAGCGTGTCGAGGCGGCAGTAACAGCTTCGCGGCAGGCCTGCTGTTTAGTCTTTTGTCTGAGCTTCCGCCCACATATCGCCCGGTTTAATAAACCGAATGGCCATCAGGCAGGGCTGTTCTTCTTCCTCTTCAGAAAAAACAAACTCATATATACCGGGGAACACATCAAGATCTATGCAAATTTCTATCGGCGCCGCCATGGTCCTGGGTTCTGTCTCCAGGAAGAACATTTCATTGAAAATGGTATAATGCTCATAATAATAGATAACTCTTTCCATAACTGTGTTGTTTTCGTCTAACAGCTCTTCTGTTTTCAGGACCAGGTATTCAGCCAAACCGCACCCCTTCCCTGCTCAAGGCAGAATAAATGTTTCTGACATCCCCAATTTTACCACATTGATTAAAATAATGTTCAGCCGCACTGGTTTTTGTAGACACTGAGCAGTGTCATTAAAGGTTCTTCAAAATCAGCGCCACTATCTTCCTCGTCAAAACCTGCGAAATTTTCATCCATGCATATTTCCTGTAGGGTCAATATAAACTCATTGACCATGTAATCTGACATGTCGTACTCGGAACCAAGCCATTTTGTTACCAGCTTCCGGAAAGATTGATCATTTTGCAGGCGGCACAGCAAATCCCACAGGTCGTCCTTTAAAAGGCTGTCCATTTTATTAAAGTCCCCCTGGATATTTTCTACATTATAAAGTATTGCCGGCTAATTTATCAACCTGTTCACGTCTATGTTAAACTTTTTTGTGATCAAGGCGGAAATATTCCTGCAGAGATCCGAATAATTTGATAGTATTATTCAGAATAAGGGTTTATGGAGAACAGATCCATGGCCCGCCGAGGAGGTTATCTCAATGCTTGTACTTGATCGCTTTGAAGGCGAATACGCACTGATAGAAATGAACCGCCGGATCTTTCATATGCCCAAGATCCTCCTGCCTAAAAGCGCTAAAGAAGGAGACGTAATAACTATCCAAATCACTGTCGACAAAGAAGCCACCGCTAAACAGAAGCAGTCTGCTGACAAGCTGGCTGGCGATTTGTTTGAAGGGTAAGAGTTTAAATATGTTCAAGAAAACATTTATCACCCTCTTGCTGTCTGTAATTCTGTTTGCCGCCGCTGGCTGCGACAGCCTTTCTCCGGTTCATCCGCCCCGGCAAAACACGATCCAAATCCCGGAAAACACCCCTGGCCTGATGAAAGTCAATTTCATTGATGTTGAACAGGGCGACAGCATATTAGTGCAGCTGCCTGATGGCCGGAATATGCTTGTGGATGCGGGGACAAGGGACGCGGGCATAAAGGTCATTAATTACCTGAAAAATGCCGGGGTTAAAAAAATTGATTACCTTGTGGCCACCCATCCGCATGAAGACCACATCGGCGGTATGGCTGCTGTTATCCGGGGTTTTAAAGTCGGCGCAATATACATGCCCAAAGCCACACATACCACTAAGACATACATTGACCTGCTGGAGACAATACAGTCTAAAGGACTGAAAATAACCACAGCTGAAGCCGGGATTAAGATTATTGATACCGGTGGATTGAGTGTGTTTGTGCTGGCTCCCAACAGCGCAGCATACGAGGATTTGAACAATTATTCCGCGGTCATAAAACTCACCTACGGCAAGATTGGTTTCCTGTTGACCGGAGATGCCCTGGCCCAGTCTGAAAAGGAAATGCTGGCAAAGGGAACCGACCTCAGGGCAGACGTGTTGAAGGCAGGCCACCATGGCAGTTACTCCTCCGCCTCTCAGGGCTTCCTGGACGCGGTTAACCCAAAATATGCGGTCATTTCAGTCGGGGCGGGAAACGACTACGGCTACCCGCACGACGCAGCTCTGCGGAGGCTCAGCGGGATTCAGCTTTACCGGACCGACCTTGATGGGGATGTGGTTTTCATTACCGATGGCGTAGGGCTGCAGGTTTCGGCCGGCAGGATTTAGCGGACAGGTTAAAACAAACAGCCCCGCAAAACCTTGCGGGGCTTGATTTTTCTGGCGCGCCCGGAGGGACTCGAACCCCCGGCACGCGGTTTAGGAAACCGCTGCTCTATCCGCCTGAGCTACGGGCGCAGAACAACCCCGCAAATATTGGCGGGGTTTTGTTTTATTTGTGGCGCGCCTGGAGAGATTCGAACCCCCGACCTTCTGATCCGTAGTCAGACGCTCTATCCAGCTGAGCTACAGGCGCATTTATTTGGCCTCGTTTCCGTGGCAAGTTCCATTTTAACAAAATCACAGGTGCTCGTCAAGGTATGCCGGCGGCAATGCCCCCGCGATATCGCTTGCTCCCTCTCCCAGAAAAACCTATAGCTTTTTTAGTGAAAACTAAAAAAACGCTTTTCCGAAGAAAACGCGCTTTATAAATATCATGGCGGAGAGTGAGGGATTCGAACCCTCGATACAGGTTTATGCCCGTATACTCGCTTAGCAGGCGAGCGCCTTCAACCTACTCGGCCAACTCTCCACAAAAAATTTTTTATAGTTTTAAAGCAGCCTGCCTCCAAAATTGGCGGAGGGGGTGGGATTCGAACCCACGGGACCCGTTAAGGACCAACGGTTTTCAAGACCGCCTCCTTCAACCGCTCGGACACCCCTCCAAACTAGTCGTCGGGCTTCAGACGTCGGAAGTCAGATTGTTTGTTGGAAATTGTTTTTAGCAATTTCCTCTTCATCATATTTGGACGTCGGACGTCAGTCTTCGGTATCTTCTGTATTCCTTTTGGGTCACTGAACGCCGGGTTTTGCCCGCAGGAAAACGCCTGTAGCCTTTACCTCTTGTCCAATGCTCGCTTAAGCATTTTAAAGTCTAACATAGATTAAAAACGGTGTCAATAAACCTGTTTAAAGCCCTTTTTGTGGTTTTCCCGTCAGCCGATCCTGTCCAAGCCGCCCATGTAGGGCCGCAGGGCTTCCGGGATGGTTACCGTCCCGTCGGCCTCCTGGCAGTTCTCCATAATTGCGGCCACCGTCCGGCCGACAGCCAGCCCGGAGCCGTTCAGGGTGTGCGCCAGTTCTACCCTGCCCTTTTCGTTCCTGTATCTGATGCCGGCCCGGCGGGCCTGAAAATCGCCAAAATTACTGCAGGAGGAGATCTCCTTGTAATCCTGATAGCTGGGCAGCCACACCTCAATGTCGTATGTCTTTGCAGATGAAAAGCCCATGTCGCCCGTACACAGAACCACCGTCCGGTAGGGCAGCCCCAGGATCTGGAGCACTTTTTCCGCATTCGCGGTCAGCTTTTCCAGTTCTGCGTAAGAATCTTCCGGCTTGCAGAACTTGACCAGTTCCACCTTGTTGAACTGGTGCATCCGGATTAAGCCCCGGGTATCCCGGCCGGCGGCGCCCGCCTCGGCCCGGAAACAGGCGCTGTAGGCGCAGTGCCATATGGGCAGGTCTCCGCCATCCAGGATTTCATTGCGGTACATGTTGGTTACCGGCACTTCGGCGGTAGGGATAAGATAAAATTCAGTCCCCTCTATTTTAAACATGTCCTCGGCAAACTTGGGCAGCTGCCCGGTACCGATCATGCTGTCGCGGTTTACCATAAAAGGCGGAAAAATTTCTACATAGCCATGTTCATTGGTGTGCAGGTCGAGCATGAAGCTGATTACCGCCCGCTCCAGTTTTGCGCCGAGGCCCCTGTAAAAACAGAACCTCGCCCCGGTGACCTTGCCGCCCCGCTCAAAGTCGAGGATGTTCAGGTCTTCCCCGATTTCCCAGTGCGGTTTGGGCGCAAAACCAAAATTCCTCGGCTGCCCCCAGGTGCGGACGACCGGGTTGTCAGCGGCGTCCTCCCCCACCGGCACGGACTCGTGCGGGATGTTTGGGATATCGAGCAGGATCACCTGCAGCCGCCCTTCTATTTCCTTGATTTCTTCATCTTTATCCTTGATCTGCCTGGAAAGATCGCGCATTTCCCCAACCACATCCGGCGCGTCCTTGCCGGCTTTTTTCAGCCGCCCAATCTCCTCAGAAACCAGGTTGCGCCTGTTCTTCATCTGCTCTACAATAAAAAGCTTTTCGCGGCGCTGCTCTTCGAGCTGCAGAAATTCTGTGAGTGAAACCTTTGCCCCGCGGCTGGCAAGCGCTTCCTGTACCTTCTGCGGGTTGCTGCGCACAAATTTTAGATCAAGCATCGTTATCTGCCTCCATCTGGTACTTAACAGTCTTTAAACCCAGTCAGTTTCACCATTATACTACAGTGAAACAGGGTTTGTAAAACCCCTGGGGGAGCAATAAAGGCGCCCGCAGAGGCGCCTTTACCTGTTGTTGCCCTAATATCATAGGCTGACATTTTTAACGTCCTGAACCCCGTCGATCTTGGCGATCTCCGCCAGCGTCTCGTCTGGAACAGGAGCGTCAATGCTGAGCAGCATAATCGCCGGGCCCCCGACCACTTTGCGCCCGACCTGCATCGCTGATATGTTTACATTATGGGCGCCGATGAGATTGCCCACAGGACCGATAATCCTCGGTTTGTCAATATGCGGCACATAAAGGATATACCCTGCGGGAACAGCGTCAACGTGGTAGCCGTTAATGGAAACGATACGGGGATCGTGTCCGCCGAAAATAGTGCCTTCCACCGCAATCTCGCCAAGATCAGATACTACCCGGGCTGTAATCAGGTTGGCATAGTCCCCTTCTTTTTCCGCCTGTTTTTGGACGACGTTGATCCCCCGGCCTCTTGCCAGCAGCGGCGCATTCACATAGTTGACCATCTCCTGCAGGACGTTGTCCAGAAAACCCTTCAATAATGCTGTGGTAATCGGCGCTACTTCCTGGTTGGCCAGGTCGCCGCTGTAGGTGATCTCTATTTTATTAACCCGCCCGCAGATCAGCTGGGCGGTAAAGCTGCCCATCTTTTCGGCCAGGGACAGGAACGGCCTGACCACAGCCATTGTTTTCGGGCTGAGGGACGGGATATTCACTGTGTTTTTAACAAAATCATCCCTCAGCGCGGAGACAAGATCTTCCGCCACATCGACAGCCACGCTCAGCTGCGCTTCCTTGGTTGATGCGCCCAGGTGGGGGGTGGCAATAAAGTTGTTTAATTGAAGCAGCGGGCTTTCGGTATTTGGTTCTTTCTCAAAAACATCCATCGCCGCGCCGGCAACCTTGCCTGACTTCATCGCTTCAAACAACGCCTCTTCATCTACGATGCCGCCCCGGGCACAGTTGATGATCCGCACCCCTGGTTTCATCATCTCAAAAGCATCCTTGCCCAGGAGGTGTTTGGACTCCTTGGTCATGGGCAGGTGAACTGTGATAAAGTCGGCTGCTTTAATAACATCTGCCATAGGCAGGAGCTTGACGCCAAGCATTTCCGCTTTCTCCTCGGTGATATAAGGATCATAGGCTACGATTTTCATTTCCATGCCCTGGGCCCTTTTTGCCACGGCTGATCCGATGCGGCCCAGGCCGATCACACCGAGCACCTTGTCTCTCAGTTCAACGCCCGTATACGCCTTTTTGTCCCACTTGCCCGAGCGCAGGCTGGCATTGGCCTGGGGAATATTGCGGGCCAGGGACTGCATCATGGCCATGGTAAGCTCAGCAGTCGCGATCGTATTTCCGCCCGGCGCGTTCACAACGAGAATTCCCCTGCTTGTAGCGGCGGCAATATCTATATTGTCAACGCCTACCCCGGCGCGGCCGACTACTTTCATTCTGCCGGCGTGCTCCAGCACCCTGGCTGTTACCTGGGTGGCGCTGCGCACGATCATCCCATCATAGTCGCCGATAATTTTTACCAGATCATCCTCACTCATTTTATCCCTGATATCAACTTCTATGTCAGGCTCCCGCCTCAGGGCCTGCAGCCCGGCTTCCTCCACTTTGTCCATCACGAGTACTTTCATCAGCGAACACCTCCCAAAAATACTTCCTGGGCCGCCTTCACACCTGCCCCCATGTTTACCTGGTAACCAGACAGAGCCAGCCCCATTTCCAGGGCGCTTATAGCAATAATGACGTCCATTTTGTCACAGAATCCCATGTGGGCGATCCGGAATATTTTGCCCTTGACCGGACCCTGCCCGCCGGCAAAGGTGACGCCGTAATTGTTTTTGATTATTTTCCGGAGCTCGTCCGCCCCTACATTTTCCGGTCCCCATACGCCAGTCAGCACGTTGGAAGCGCAGCGGTCTTCCGCCAGGAGTTTTAATCCCAGCGCTTTAACGGCTGCCCGGGTAGCCTTAGCTAAAAGGGCGTGGCGCTGGTAAACATTCTCCAGGCCCTCCGCCAGCATCATATCCAGTGACGCGTCCAGGCCGTAGAAAAGCGATACGGAAGGAGTATATGCTGTATTCCACTTGTCGTAAACTTTTTTGCAGGCTGGCAGGCTGAAATAAAACCGGGGGGATTTGCTTTTTTCCACGGCTTCCCAGGCCTTGTCGCTGACACTGATCATGGCCAGCCCCGGCGGCAGCATAAATGCCTTCTGGGAAGCGGTGCAGAGCATGTCCACACCCCACTCGTCCACCTTTATTTCTATACCGCCCACCCCACTGACACCATCCACCAGCAGCAGCGCGGGGGTTTTCGCCACCAGGGCGCCGATGCCCGCTATATCGTTGCATACACCGGTGGACGTTTCATTCTGGGTCGCCAGGACCACCTTGACATCGGGGTGCTCTCCCAGTTTTTTCTCAACCACTTTCAGGTCCACGTCATTGCCGTAGCCAAAATCCACTTCAATTACTTCCGCATTGTATGCCTTGGCGATTTTGGCAAATCGCTCCCCAAAATTACCGGTGATCAGGGAAAGCACTTTGTCCCTGGGGCTTACAGCATTGGCTATCGCCGTTTCCAGGGCCCCGGTACCGCTGTTTGTCAGGATAAAGACATCGTTTTTGGTCTGGAAAACCTGCTGCGCCTTTTTAACGATCTGCTCATGCATCCGGGCAAAGTTATCTGTCCTGTGCCCGATGACAGGCATCGCGATGGCGGCCATTACCGCCGGGGGCACGGGTGTCGGGCCCGGAACCATCAAATATTGTTTGTCCTGCATTTTTTGCTTTCCTCCTTCGCAATAAACACTAAAATTGTTAAATAATAAACATTAAACCCCCCGTCTCTGTAAAATTATACAGGGACGAGAGGTTTCTCCCGCGGTGCCACCCTTATTGAACGGATACTATCCGGTCCTCTCGAGCCTGTGTTAACGGGAACTGCCCGTGTCTGCCTACTGCTGCTTTCAGCAGACCCCCTCGGGGGAGCCTTTTCATCCTTCCGAAACTGCCGGTTCTCAGCGGCCACCGGCTCTCTGAAATGTTTACGGCGGATTACTTTACCCCTTCACCGGGTTTATCTGATTAAATATGTTTAAAATATTACTACACCGGACAGCACATTGCAATAGCGATTAATAATTACGCGCTATTTTAAATATTTAGAGATTTTATCTGTAATACACTGATTTATTGTGATCTTTCCATAATTATGACGCCTGTATGCATTTTTCCAGAAAATACTGGTGGACGCGCAGGTCTCCGGTCAGCTCCGGGTGAAAAGCCGCCGCCAGAAGCCTGCCCTGCCGGGCGAAAACAATTTTTTCCTGGAATCTGGCCAGTACTTCTACCCCGCTGCTTGTTTCAAGGATATAAGGCGCTCTGATAAAAACAGCCCGGAAGGGCTGCCTCCCAATCACCGGTATATCCAGGCTGGCTTCGAAGCTGTCCACCTGCCGGCCAAAGGCGTTCCTCTCGACACAGATGTCCATCAGCCCAATACGCGGCTGTTCTGATCCGGCAATATCCCTGGCCAGCAGAATCAGCCCGGCGCACGTACCGAACACGGGCAGCCCCTCCCGCCCCAGCTTCACTACCGGCTCAAACAGCTTAAACTCATTCATCAGCTTGCCGATAGTGGTGCTCTCGCCGCCGGGTATAACAAGCGCCGAGATCTGATCGAGGTGCTGTGGTTTCCTGATTTGTACCGGTTCAACACCACAGGCAGCCAGTAATTTCTCGTGCTCTCTGAAAGCCCCCTGCAGGGCCAGAACCCCCACCTTCATCTCCAACATCCTTCAAATAACAAATTGGTTTTCTGTTCGGGGCCATTCCTCAGCGTTGTAGGGCGGGATTTATCCCGCCAAGCCTTTGTGCGACTAAAGTCGCACCTACAGTTCTAGTATATTCGGGGACATATCCTGGTTTCGGATGTGTCCCCGTCCCGCTGTCTTGTACCATCTAACGATAAAAGCATGTCAAAAGAACCGTCTTCCAGACACATTTTATGATAAAAGCACGCCACGAGAACCGTCCCCCTGACGCACTTCCCGACGTCTGACGTCCGACGACTGACGACTGAATTACCAGCCGCGATCCTGCATTCTCTGCTCTGGGGCGATCGTCTGTATTTCCAGCCCGGGCATTGCTTCGCCCAGGTCTTTGGAGATCTCGGCTAAAATCAGCGGGTCATTATAGTGGGTGGTGGCAGCTACGATGGCCTTCGCCCGCGCAGCGGGGTTATCAGACTTGAATATGCCGGACCCTACAAAGATGCCGTCACAGCCGAGGTTCATCATCAGGGCCGCGTCAGCGGGAGTAGCTATCCCCCCGGCGGCGAAGTTTACCACCGGCAGGCGCCCTAGTTCCGCAACCTCCAACAAAAGGTGATATGGTGCGCCCATGTCCTTTGCTGCGGACATTAATTCCTCTCTCGGCAGGTTCTGCACACGCCTGATCTCTCCCATCACTATTCTCATATGCCGGACCGCCTCAACAACGTTGCCGGTGCCGGGCTCACCCTTGGTCCTGACCATCGCCGCGCCTTCACCAATTCGCCGCAGCGCCTCGCCTAAATTACGGGCGCCGCAGACAAAAGGCGCCTTGAAGGCGTTTTTGTCGATATGGAAGTTATCATCCGCAGGAGTAAGTACTTCGCTCTCGTCTATATAGTCAACACCCAGGGCTTCGAGAATCCGGGCTTCAACAAAATGGCCGATGCGCGCCTTGGCCATGACCGGAATAGTCACCGCCTCCATGATCCTTACAATAACAGTGGGATCAGCCATTCTGGCCACGCCGCCAGCCGCCCGGATATCTGCCGGAACCCGTTCCAAAGCCATTACAGCGCAAGCGCCCGCTTCTTCCGCTATCTTAGCCTGCTCGGGGGTTGTGACATCCATGATCACGCCGCCCTTTAACATTTCCGCAAGGCCTTTTTTTACAGTCCAGGTTCCTTTTTCAACCACGAAAAATGCCTCCAATCAAGCTCTTTTTAACTATCAAATTATTCTATAATAATTTATCTCTAAAAACAAGCCTGCCTTCAGCTTATAAAAGCGTAAACCTCATGAACGCATGAGGTTTCACTGGTGTATGACACCGGGCAGCGGAACGGGGACATATCCGAATTATTTCCCCAATCAAAATCCCAGATTGTAGCGGCGTCATCAGACATACATGGCGGGATAAATCCTGCCCTTCATGTCTTTATTCGTCCGCCAGAACCTTGGCCACCGCCACAACATTGTCGCCCTTATCGAGCCTCATTAAAGTAACACCCTGGGTCGCCCGGCCTATTTTTGAGATGTCCTCGGCATTAAACCTGATGACGATGCCCTCGGCGCTTACCATCATAATTTCCTCATCGCCCTTGATCATCTGCACTGCTACTACCAAGCCGTTCCGCTTGTTCACTTTAATATTGATGATCCCTTTGCCGCCCCTGGTCTGGGCGCGGTACTCGGTCAGCAGGGTCCGCTTGCCAAATCCGTTTGCCGTTACCGTAAGCAAGTTTGCCTCGGGGCGAACTATTTCCATGCCTACAACCTCGTCTTTGGGAGCCAGGCTGATCCCTTTTACGCCGCGGGTGTTGCGGCCCATCGGGCGCACCTGCTCCTCGGGGAAACGGATCGCCTGCCCTTTCCTGGTGGCCAAAACGATTTGCTCTTCACCGCTGGTGAGCTTGACATCAACCAAATGGTCCTCCTCATTCAGGAAGATGGCAATAATGCCGTCCCGGCGGGAGGTGTCATACTGATCGAGGGATGTCTTTTTAACCAGGCCATACCCGGTTGCCATGATCAGGTACTGATCCGAATCAAATTCTTTGACGGGGATCACCGCTGAAATTTTTTCATCACCGCCTATATACAGCAGGTTAACAATAGCTGTGCCCTTGGCCTGACGCCCGGCTTCAGGTATTTCATACACTTTCAGGCGGTATACCTTACCCTGGTTGGTGAAAAACAGGATATAGTGGTGTGTCGTAGTGACAAAGAGATGCCTCACAAAATCTTCCGTTTTGGTGCCCATAGCCATCACGCCGCGGCCTCCCCTGCGCTGGGACCGGTAAGTATCCAGGGGGATTCTCTTGATGTAGCCCTGGTTGGTGATGGTGATTACAGCGTCCTCTTCGGGAATTAGGTCCTCGGTGCCAAAAGTCACTTCTTCATCCGAGATGACTGAGCGCCGCGGGTCGGCAAATTTTTTCCTGATCACCAAAAGCTCTTTGGCAATAATCTCCAGGACCTTTTTCTCGCTGGCCAGTATGCCGCGCAGGTAAGCGATCCTGGCCATGAGTTCCTTGTATTCCTGCTCGAGTTTTTCCAGCTCCAGGCCGGTCAGCTGCCGCAGCCGCATTTCAACGATCGCTTCGGACTGCCTTTCCGAGAGCTCGAATCTTTCGCATAACGCTTTTTTCGCCAGATCAGTGGTCCGGGATGCCCGGATGATCCTGATCACTTCGTCCAGGTTGTCGACAGCTATGCGGAGTCCTTCAACGATATGCGCGCGATCCTCCGCCTTCTTCAGATCAAAGCGGGTGCGCCTGACGATGATATCTTTTTGGTGTTCCAAATAGTAAAATAAAAACTGCTTCAGGTTTAAAACCTGGGGCTGCCCTTCAACCAGGGCCAGCATGTTTACCCCGAAGCTGTCCTGCATCTGGGTGTGCTTGTAAAGCTGGTTCAGGAGCACCTGCGGGTTCGCATCCCTCTTCAGTTCAATCATAATCCTCATGCCGCGGCGGTCCGACTCGTCCCGCAGGTCGCTGATGCCATCTAATTTCTTGTCCTTAACCAGTTCGGCTATTTTTTCGATCAGCTTGGCCTTGTTGACCTGGTAGGGTATCTCATTGACGATGATGCAGTTTCTGCCGGAGTCGGTTTTTTCGATCACGGTCTTGGCGCGCACTTTGACAGATCCCCTGCCGGTGCGGTAGGCGTTCCAGATCCCTTCCCTGCCCATGATGGTGCCGCCGGTGGGAAAATCAGGCCCCTTGATCACCGTCATCAGCTCTTTGATCTCTGCTTCCGGGTTGTTGATCAGCATGATCACCCCATCGATCACTTCGGCCAGGTTGTGGGGCGGAATATTAGTAGCCATACCCACAGCAATGCCGGCCGACCCGTTGATCAGCAGGTTGGGGATCCGGGCAGGCAGGACTGTCGGCTCATCGTTTTTGGCATCATAGTTGGGGGTGAAATCAACCGTTTCTTTATCTATATCCACCAGCATTTCCAGGCTTATCTTGGCCATCCGCGCTTCAGTATACCGCATTGCTGCGGCAGAGTCCCCATCTACTGAGCCAAAGTTGCCATGGCCGTCCACCAGGGGGTAGCGGCTGGCGAAATCCTGGGCCAGCCTGACCAGGGCGTCGTACACGGAAGTATCACCGTGCGGGTGATATTTGGCCAGCACTTCACCTACGATATAGGCTGATTTGCGGTGGGCCTTGTCCGGCGACAGGCCCAGGGAGTGCATGGCATAAAGGATCCTGCGGTGCACAGGTTTTAAGCCGTCCCTTACGTCCGGCAGCGCCCGCCCCACAATTACGCTCATGGCGTAGTCCAGGTAGGAATGCTTCATCTCTACGTTTATATCAAGCGGAACAACTTTACCAGTATCAGAAGCCAAGCCGGTCACCTCCACATAAAACTACCAGGGGAATTATATCAAAATCCGGTTCATGGATCAAACAAGCTGAACTATGGTCTTCTTTAAACATCCAGGTTGCGCACCAGGCGGGCGTTTTCGAAGATATAATCACGGCGCGGCTCCACCCGGTCTCCCATCAGCATGGAAAAGACTGAATCCGCCTCAATTGCATCGTCCAGGGTAACCTGCATCACCGTCCTGGTCGCGGGATCCATGGTGGTTTCCCAGAGCTGAATGGCGTCCATTTCACCCAGGCCTTTATACTGCTGGATGGAAATGCCGCTCCTGCCGATCTGTTTTAGAAGTTTTTCCAGCTCGGCGTCGTTGTATACATAATTTTCGCTTTTCCCTTTTTTGACCCTGTATAAAGGCGGCTGCGCGATATATATATATCCTGATTCCACCAGCGGCTTCATATAACGGTAAAAAAACGTGAGCAGCAGCGTCCTGATGTGAGCGCCGTCGACATCAGCGTCAGACATCAGGATCACCTTGTGATACCTGGCCTTGGAGATGTCGAATTCTTCACTGATGCCGGCGCCCAGGGCTGTAATCATGGCCCGGATCTCTTCATTGGCCAGGATCTTATCCAGACGCGCTTTTTCCACATTTAAAATTTTACCGCGCAGCGGCAGGATGGCTTGAAAGCGCCTGTCCCGGCCCTGTTTGGCCGAGCCGCCGGCAGAGTCTCCTTCCACAATATACATTTCGCAGGCTGAAGGGTCGCGCTCGGAGCAGTCCGCCAGTTTGCCCGGCAGGGTTGTGCTTTCCAGGGCGCTTTTCCGCCTGGTCAGTTCTTTAGCCTTGCGGGCCGCCTCCCGCGCCCGGGAAGAGGTGATGGATTTTTCAAGAATATTCTTGGCAATGGCTGGATTTTCTTCAAGAAAGGTACCCAATCCCTCGCCCACAACAGTATCAACGATCCCTCTTACCTCACTGTTGCCAAGTTTTGTCTTGGTCTGTCCCTCAAACTGCGGCTCCGGCACTTTCACGCTGATCACAGCAGTGATGCCCTCCCGGATATCTTCTCCCAGCAGGTTGCTCACGCCGTTTTTTAATAAATTGTATTTTCGCCCATAATCATTGATCACCCTGGTGAGGGCGGCCTTAAAACCAGCCTCATGAGTCCCGCCTTCTGTGGTGTTGATGTTGTTGGCATAGGAAAAAATGTTGTCTGCGGCATAGGAGTCTGTGTACTGCAAAGCAATTTCCACCATGACCTCATCCTTTTGTTTTTGGAAGAAGATCGGCTTGGAATGAAGCGGCGTTTTACTCCTGTTCAGGTATTTAACGTAATCTATGATGCCGCCCTCATGCTCATACTCCATTACCTGGCCCGAGCGCTTATCCTTGAAGGTAATCTTCAGTCCCGCATTCAGGAAAGATAGTTCTCTCAAACGTACGACAAGGATATCCTGGTTAAAAACAAGCTCTTCGAATATTTCCGGATCCGGCTTAAAGGTTATTTTTGTACCGTCGCTTTTGCTTTTGCCGACGATCAGCAATTCCGTTACAGGAACGCCCCTGTTGTATTTTTGAAAATAGACATTCCCGTTCCGCCTGACTTCCACCTCAAGCCACTCGGAAAGCGCATTGACCACTGAAACGCCAACCCCATGCAGGCCGCCGGAGACTTTATACCCTCCCCCGCCAAACTTGCCGCCGGCATGAAGTATGGTCATCACCACTTCAACCGCGGGCCGCCCTGTTTTGGGATGGATATCGACTGGGATCCCCCTGCCGTTATCAATGACGGTCACGGTATTGTCTTCATTGATACTGACTTCGATCTTGTCGCAGAAACCGGCCATGGCTTCGTCTATACTGTTGTCAACCACCTCGTATACCAGGTGATGCAGCCCTCTGGAGCTGGTGCTGCCTATATACATGCTGGGTCTGCGCCTCACGGCCTCCAGCCCTTCCAGGACCTGAATCTCTTCTGCGTCATAACGGTTGTTATCGGTGACATCAGCCAATAGAAAACCACCCCCTTGCACAGTATAAAACTCTCGTTTTCTTAAAGTTCAAAAATATCATCCGCCCTCTTCTTCAGAGTACTGCATGAAATCGGTGACATGTAAATCTCTCTGTTTGTTACCACAAAGGACTTTTCCCTGTCTTTGGCATAAATATTTTTAATGAAGCCCTCGTCCCCGGCCGTTTTTATAAACTCTTTGGTCACAGCTGCCTGACCGGCCCGGATATTCAAAATGGCGATTACCTCTTTCTTTAGAACGACAACATCTCCTCCGAGGTGCAGAAACATGCTATTCCTCCTTAGTATCAACGACTTTCCCCGCGCTTATTATAAATTTTTTTACGGTGAACTTCATCTTCGGCCTGATCCTGTTCTCGTCGGTAGAAGTGACAAATGTCTGAACCAAACCCGATACCCGGTCTAACAGCGCCTGGCGCCGGTTTTCATCGAGCTCAAAGAGAACATCATCAAGAAGCAGGATCGGGTATTCGCCAATTTCCTGGTACCACTGCAGGATCTGAGATATTTTCAGGGTTAATACTATGGTCCGCTGCTGACCCTGGGAACCGTAAATTCTCGCATCCTTGTTGTCAATATATAAATTAAAGTCATCCCTGTGCGGGCCGATCAGGGACTGGGACCGTTTGATTTCTTCTTCTTCAATTTCCTGGATTTCTTTTATAAACTGGTTGTAAATCTCTTCTTCAGAGGAAGGGCTTTTAATTTTTATTGATGAAAGATAGCGGATATCCAGCACTTCTTTTTCACCGGTTAAATCATAGTGGATCTTCCTGATCAGCGGGCTTAAGTTTTTAAATAAATCCATTCTCATGGACAGCAGTCTGGCGCCATAGCGGCAGAGCTGTTCATTCCAGACACGCAGTGAATCGTTTTTTGCTGACTTATCTTTAATTTCTCTGAGTAAATTATTGCGCTGGAAAAGCACCCTGTTGTAAAGCCCTAGAAAATGCCCGTACTGAGGGTGGAATGGGCCAAACTCCAGGTCTAAAAAACGCCTCCTGTCTTGTGGTGAGCCCTTGACCAGGATCAAATCTTCCGGTTTAAATAAAACTATCCCCGGCCACCCTTGTGGATACCCCCGGGCCAATACACCGTTTACCTCTATTTTTTTTTTGCCCGGCCGCAGCTCAACCCTGACCTCCACTTGCCGGCTGTTTGTCTCAAACTGGCAGTTGATATACGAAAATTCTTTCTGCCAGTTAATGATTTCTGTTTCTCTCGCGGTGCGAAATGATTTGCCTGTACACGCAATAAAAATAGACTCAAGAATATTGGTTTTCCCTTGGGCATTGGAACCGCTGAATATATTAAAAAACTTATCCGGCTCAATGATCTGACTGCTGTAATTCCTGAAGTTGGTTATTTTCAGGCGCTTGAGATACAATCAATCAGCTCTCCTCACGCAGCCGGACCGGAAGGAGCAGGGATAGATATTCCATCTCCCCTACCGGCTTTAGAATTACCGGGCTTAAGGGGCCGGTAAACTCAAGGACAACCTCTTCCGTACCGATTGCCTTCAATGCATCGTTCAGGTACCGCGCGTTAAACGCAAACTGCAGGTTTTCCCCCTCCTGAAAAACAGGCATTTCCTCACGCACTCGTCCAGCCTCCGTATTAACTGAGACCACCAGGCTGTTATCACTAATGTTAATTTTAATGATTGGTGAACCTTCCCTGGTAAGCAGGGCAGCCCTTTCGGATGACTCGGCCAGATCCCTGGCTTTTAAGCGAATTCTGGATATGTACTCTTTGGGGATAACCTGCCGGTAATTTGGGAAATTGCCCCCTATCAGCCGTGATACCAGACACACATCTCCGGCATTAAAAATGACCTGGTTTTCTGCTGCCGTTATTTCTACCGGCAGGTCAGAAGATCCGGTTACTCTTGCCAGCTCATTTAGTGTTTTCCCTGGGATTATTAAATTTATGTTTATATCCCCTGTTTTATCAAGTGAAATTTTTCGCCAGGCCAGTCTGTGCGTATCCGTCGCTACAACATTAATATCGCTGCTTACTATTTCAAACAGCACCCCTGTATAAAGCGGACGGTTTTCATCTTTTGCGGTCGCAAAAAGCACTTGTCTGATTAATTCCCTTAAATCCTCTCCCTGCACACTAAACTTTATATCCCCTGCCGGCAGGGGAAAATCCGGAAACTCTTCTACCGGGTAGCCATTAATATTGGCCTCACTCTGTCCATATTGTACCGTTACACTCCCGTTCACCGGATCTGCCTTGAAAAAAATGGGCACATCGGGAATACGTCTGATTAATTCGGTGATCACTTTTGCCGGCAGTACGGCTTGCCCCGCTGTAAACACTTCAGCCTGGAAAGAACAGCTGATTCCCAGTTCAAGGTCGGTTGCTGAAATAATCACACCGCTCTCCCCTGCTTCAAACTTGATGCCGCTTAATATGGGCAGGGGATTTTTTAAAGAAACTGCCCTTTGCACAACCTGCAGGGCATTCAGAAGATCTTCCTTGTTGCTGGAAAAATTCATTTTATTTCCCCCATCTTGTTATTGTTATGTTCATGTTTTTTATTAGTAATAGTAATAATAGCTGTGTTTATGTGTATAAGGATTACAAAAACATGACAGCAAAAGCTTTGTGGCTGTTTATAAAAATAAAATTAAAAAACAGTAAAAATAAACAGCAAATAGTAATTTAAAAATATCCACAAAACAAATAACATTTCATACATTTGGACAATCTAACTTTTTTTAATTAAATTAATCAGATCTTTTATGGTTTCCTGGAAAACAGTATTTTTATTTAATTCAGTGTTAATTTTTTCATTGGCGTGGATGACGGTTGTATGGTCACGTCCGCCAAAAGAATTGCCAATTTGGGGTAATGAGGAGTCTGTCAGTTCTCTTGACAGGTACATGGCTATCTGGCGGGGAAAAGAAATTGAACGGTTTCTTTTTTTAGATTTAAAATCTTCAATTTTTAAACTGTAAAATTCAGCTACAACTTCCTGAATTAATGGTATAGTAATGGGCCTGTTCCTGTTGGGAATAATGTCTTTTAAAACATCCGCGGCCATTTCAGGAGTTATTTCTTCTCCATTAAAGGAAGAACGGGCGATGACACGGTTAAGCGCTCCTTCCAGGATACGGATGTTGGATTGAATCTTATTGGCAATAAAAACTATGGTATCGTCAGGAACCGTCAGATTTTCCAGCTGAGATTTTTTACGCAGGATAGCAATTCGCGTCTCCAGATCCGGTGGCTGGATATCAGTAATGAGGCCCCATTCAAAACGTGAACGTAGCCGGTCCTCAAGGGTGGGAATTTCCCTGGGCGGGCGGTCACTGGAAATAATTATTTGTTTATTTGCCTCGTACAAGGTGTTAAATGTGTGGAAAAATTCCTCCTGGGTCCTTTCCTTGCCTGCCAGGAACTGTATATCGTCAACCAGCAGAATGTCCATACCGCGGTATTTATTTCTGAATTCTACAGTTTTATCATCACGGATCGAGTTGATCAGCTCGTTCGTAAATTTTTCTGACGTTACATAAAAGACTTTCAGCTTAGGGTTGTGACTCATAATATACTGACCGATCGCATGCATGAGGTGGGTTTTACCCAGGCCGACACCGCCATATATGAATAGAGGATTATAAGCCTTAGCGGGAGATTCCGCGACGGCAAAACAGGCGGCATGAGTGAACCTGTTGCTGTTGCCGATAATAAAAGTGTCAAAGGTATACTTGGGATTCAATGGAGATGAATGAGAATTTTCAGTGGGTTTTTCTGCTGTTTTCTTTATCGGATCATCCTTTACTTCCGGGATCTCGCTGGCCAGGAGAAACTGAACGCTGATATCCTGACGGGTAATGTTTTGTAAAACATCTTTCAGCAGGGGCGAGTACCGGTCGCTGAGCCAGCCGCGGGAAAAGTTGTTCGGCGCCTCAATGATAATAGTATTGTCATGGCAGCCCAGCGGTTTGAGGGGTTTTAACCAGGTTTCAAAAGAATTTTTATTAATCCTTTTCTCTAAAATTTTTAAAGTTTGTTCCCAGAGACTAAGCGCTTCACTTCTTAACACTTCTAAACCCCCTGAATAAATGAAAAATTATAAGAGCCTAAAAAACCCTCCTCAGAATGGGAGGTGTTTTAGTTTAGTTATTAACAGTTTTCTCCACATTTTTTTATTAACCGGCTGTATAAAATGTGGCTTAAAAACTTGCGATGGCCACTAAAATAATACCAAAATTTACTTAAGTTATCAACAGGCTTTTTAAAGAAAGTGGGGCTTCCGGACTAGTGTTGAGGTACTGGCTTTCAGTCCGGCATCGCTGCTCCTTGACGAGGGAAATTGATTACTATATAATTGATGTGTGCGTCTGCTAAATGATGCGCTACAATGTTTTTTTTAGGAAAAAGGAGGTGTGGTTATGAAACGTACCTATCAGCCAAAGGTCCGTAAACATAAAAAGATTCACGGCTTTCTTAAAAGGATGTCTACCCTGTCCGGCAGAAATGTTATAAAGAGAAGGAGAGTCAAAGGCAGAAAGAGATTAACCGCGTAAAGGCCGCTTAATCACAGTGGTCTTTATATCTGTTTCCCTTCTTTAAGGGCATGAAAGTAATGATTTTGATTGCTATTATATAGTGGGGGTATGAAATTTTTTAGAGGGATTCAATCGCTGCAAACAGGGGATTAAATGAAAATCCTTACTACTCTCAAAAAAAACAAGGAATACAGGACTGTTTATAGCCGGGGGAAGTCGGTTGCCGACCGTCACCTGGTAATCTATTTTTTAGCGAATAATTTAGAGTTTTGCAGATTTGGTTTTACGGTCAGCAAAAAAGTGGGCAATGCTGTTACCAGAAACAGGATCAAGCGCCTGCTGAAGGAAGCATGCCGGCTGAACAGCACAAGTTTTACGGGAAGTTTTGACCTGGTGCTGGTAGCGCGGCGCAGCATAGCGGGCCTGGAGTACAAGCAGGTTGAAGAAAGCTTATTAAAGTTGTTAAGAAAAATTTTTTAAACAGGCGATGATCACTTTGAAGGTTTTCTTGCTTTTTATGATCAGGGGCTACCAGCTTATTATATCACCGCTGACAAAACCCTCCTGCCGTTTCTATCCCACATGTTCCCATTACGCGATGCAGGCAGTGGAAAAACACGGTGCTTTAAAGGGATCCAGGATGGCTGTGGCCAGGTTAATGAAATGCCATCCCTTTCACCCCGGCGGGTACGATCCGGTGTAAAGCAGGGTTTAAAAGTCGCTTGACCTCGAAGGGTCTATTAAGGAGGCGGGACTTTATTTGGGAATATTTAACGCTATTGTAGATGGAATGACCTGGCTGCTCAACTACCTTTATTACTTGACTGTTTCTGTAGGCGTTCCAAGTTACGCCCTGGCCATTATCTTGCTCACTGTCCTCATAAAACTGGTGCTGTACCCGTTGACGCAAAAACAAATGAAGTCGATGATTGGGATGCAGCAGATCCAGCCGAAAATCAAGGCCATACAGGATAAATGGAAGGGCA
The DNA here is from genome assembly GCA_002402945.1 of Pelotomaculum sp. UBA4789. GTDB lineage: Bacteria > Bacillota > Desulfotomaculia > Desulfotomaculales > Pelotomaculaceae > Syntrophopropionicum. The sequence continues at coordinate 41,287 of DHGV01000118.1, read as the reverse complement.
AGGACCCGAAAAAGATGCAGGAAGAGATTATGCTGCTGTATAAGGAGTATAATGTCAACCCGATGGCCGGCTGCCTGCCTCTTGTAATCCAGATGCCGATCTTAATCGCCCTGTACCGGTCTCTTTTTGCTTTTCCTTATGCAAATCCTGCGCATGCGACCTTTTTTTGGCTTGCGAACCTGACTGACAAGGACCCTTATTATATACTGCCTGTTCTGGCGGGGGTAACAACATATATTCAATCCAAAATGACTACCTCAAGCAATGATCCGACCCAAAAAATGATGCTTTACACCATGCCGGTTTTTATTGGGTGGATATCCGCCACTGTCCCGGCGGGGCTGGCGTTGTACTGGGTAGTATTCAACGTGGTCAGCAGCGTCCAGCAGTACTTTATAAACAAACAAACCCAGGTGGTCAAAGGGGAGGCTGACGGTAAATGAAAACAGTCGAAAAAGCAGGCAGGAATGTAGATGAAGCCGTCGATCTGGCCCTGAAAGAACTGGCGGCCTCAATAGACGATGTGGAAGTGGAAATCCTGGAGGAGTCCTCCAAGGGCATATTGGGTTTGCTGATGGTGAAACAGGCCAGGGTAAAGGTCACACTAAAGGAAAATTCGCTGCAAAGAGCCTCCGTCCTGTTGAAAAATATTTTTCAGACCATGGATTTGGATGTTACAACAGATATCTCGGAAAATGAGAAGGCAGTGTTTATCAATCTCGAAGGGCCGGATTTGGGCATTTTAATCGGCAGGCGGGGCGAAACACTCGATGCCCTTCAGTATCTTGTTAATCTTTCCGTGAACAAAAACCAGGAAACCAGGAAAAAAATCATCATAGATATAGAAGGATACCGCAGCAGGCGCGAAAAAACACTGGAAAAACTGGCGCTCAAGCTGGCGGACAAGGCCAAACAAAGAGGCAGAAACGTGGTTTTGGAACCAATGAGCTCCCAGGAGCGAAGAATCATACACACCGCCCTGCAGGGAAGGGATGATATCTTCACTTTTAGTGAAGGGGAAGAGCCATACCGTAAGATTATCATATCTCCCAAGAAATAAAGAAAACCCAGCGGGCCACAGACCCGCTGGGTTTTTAAAAATAACCTACCCGGAGGTCGGCGCCTTGTTTAATGACACCATTGCCGCAATCTCTACTCCCCTGGGCGAAGGGGGCATCGGAATTATCAGGCTGAGCGGGCCGGCGGCTGTAGAAATAGCCGGTAAAATATTCAGGGCAAAGAGGGGCGAGTGGGCTGACGCAGCAGGCAGCAGCCTGATTTACGGCCATGTCTTTGATTGTGACGGCAGGGTTGTGGATGAGGTCCTTTTAGGTTATATGAAAGCGCCCCGCACATATACCAGGGAAGACGTTATAGAGTTTAACTGCCACGGGGGAATGTCTCCGCTGAAAAAGATATTGGAACTGACGCTTGCTGCGGGCGCGCGGTTGGCCAGACCCGGTGAATTCAGCCTGCGGGCTTTTTTAAACGGCAGAATGGACCTGGTACAGGCCGAGGCGGTGATCGATATCATCCGGGCCAAAACGGAAAACGGTTTGAAGCTGGCGGCAAGCCAGCTCAAAGGGGACCTTTCAAATAAAATAGTTATCCTGCAGGACAATCTGTTAGGCCTTCTGGCCCAGGTGGAGGCTAATCTCGATTTCCCGGATGAAGCTTTGGAGGAAAGGAACCTGGCGGATTTGCTGCGTGCCAGCGGGGAGATTCACGGGGAACTCAAAGCGTTGATCAAGGGGGCTGAAGCGGGGAAAATATACCGGGAAGGGATCAGCACGATTATCATCGGCAGACCCAACGTCGGAAAATCATCCCTTCTGAACGCCTTGCTGCGGGAAAACAGGGCCATAGTAACGGACATACCGGGTACGACCAGGGATGTCATCGAGGAAATAATCAATATTGGCGGTATTCCGCTTAAAATAATTGACACCGCGGGACTGCACGAAACAGAAAACATCATTGAAAAGATCGGCATAAAAAAAACCAGGGAGAGCATCGAAAAAGCCGGCCTGGCGCTCCTCGTCCTTGACGCTTCAAGCGAACTGACCGGGGAGGACCTGGCTGTAATTGACACCGTGAAAGACAGGCAGGCAATTTTTATCATCAACAAAGCGGATCTGGCAGAAAAAAAGATTAACGAAAAAGCTGTCGCCGCTGTCGCCTCAGGGCGGCCGTTATTGTGGCTTTCAGCCCGGGAAGGGACCGGCCTGGAACAGCTGGAAAAAACAATTTTTGATAGTGTCATGAGCGGTTGCGTGACAGACGCCGATACAGTACTGGTGACAAACACCAGGCACAAACAAGCCCTGGAAAAAGCGTCAACACACCTGGAAGACGCGCTGGCAGGCATTAAAAGAAACGTCTCTGTGGACATGGCCGCCATAGATATCAGGGCCGCCTGGGAAGCCCTGGGGGAAATAACAGGGTCAACAGTCACAGAGGACCTTCTGGACAGGATATTTACCGATTTCTGCATCGGGAAGTGAGGCGTCGCCGTTGGAATATTTGGCTGGTAAATATGATGTTGTGGTGGTGGGTGCGGGGCATGCGGGCTGTGAAGCCGGGCTTGCCGCAGCAAGGATGGGCTGCCGTACGCTGGTGCTTACTTTAAATATGGACAATGTCGCCCTGATGCCCTGCAATCCGGCAGTAGGCGGGCCGGCAAAAGGACAGCTGGTGCGGGAAGTAGACGCCCTGGGCGGCGAAATCGGCTTGAACACGGACCGCCATTCCATCCAGATGCGTCTTTTAAACACGGCTAAAGGACCGGCCGTGCATGCGCTGCGGGCGCAGGCGGACAAAAAGGGCTACCAGGCCGGCATGAAGCAGGCGCTGGAAGCACAGGACGGTCTTGATCTAAAACAGGCGCTGGTGGAGCGGCTGGTGGCTTCAAAGGGAAAGATCTGCGGGGTGGCAACCAGTACCGGGGCCATATTTGAGGCTCCTGCGGTTGTGCTGACCACGGGCACCTACTTAAAGGGACGGATAATCATCGGCGACCTCTGCTTCCCCGGGGGGCCGAACGGGCAGTTTCCATCAGTCGCACTGTCTGACAGTATAGCGGATCTGGGGCTTAGGCTGGGACGCTATAAAACCGGCACGCCGCCAAGGGTGGATCGTTACAGCATTGACTTCAGCCGCATGGCTATCCAGCCGGGGGACGAAAAGGTGCGCAATTTCTCCTTCATGTCGGACATTAAAAACAGGGAACAGATGCCATGCTGGCTGACCTACACAACAGAGGATACGCACCGGATAATTCGCGAAAACCTGCACCGGGCGCCGCTTTATACGGGTCTTATCCAGAGCCAGGGGCCGCGCTACTGCCCGTCAATAGAAACAAAAATAGTGAGATTTTCAGACAAGCCGGCGCACCAGGTCTTCATTGAGCCGGAGGGAAAAAACACCTCAGAGATGTACGTTCAGGGCATGGCTACCAGCCTGCCCGAAGATGTACAGCTGGCTATGCTCCGGACCATGCCCGGGCTGGAAAAAGTGGAAATGATGCGGACCGGCTACGCCATAGAATACGACTATGTTATTCCTACCCAGCTGAAGCCGACGCTCGAGGCGAAAGCCGTGCCGGGACTTTTTGCGGCCGGTCAGATCAATGGCACTTCAGGCTATGAAGAAGCCGCCGCTCAGGGCATTGTGGCGGGAATTAACGCTGCCCTGTATGTCGGCGAAAAGGAGCCATTCACCCTGGGCAGGGCAGAGGCTTATATCGGGGTCATGATAGATGATTTGGTCACCAGGGAAATGGATGAACCCTATCGGATGATGACTTCCAGGGCGGAATACAGGCTGCTTTTGAGACAGGATAACGCCGACCTTAGGCTGACGGAAAAGGGCTGGCAGGCAGGGCTTGTCACGCCGGCAAGATATAAAACCCTTGAAAAAAAGAAAAACCTGATCGAAGAGGAAAAAAACAGGCTGGATCGGACAATGGCGCCTGTCACAGAAGAGACAAAAAAAGTATTGCAGGAATTAAACAGCGCCGCGCTGCCACAGCAGGGAGCGTCTCTCGCCGCGGTCCTTCGCCGCCCTGAAATAAACTATGAAAAAATGCTGCTGCTGCCCGCAGCACATCCTGAATTGTCGGAGGAAGTGCGGGAGCAGGTGGAAATCCAGCTGAAATACGAAGGGTACATCAATAAACAGCAGGCTCAGGTCGACCGCTTCAAGAAGCTGGAGGACAAAAAAATTCCGCTGGATATGGATTATACAAAAGCCAGGGGCATTTCGACGGAAGCCAGGGAAAAGCTGGAGCTGATCCGGCCGGTCTCTATCGGCCAGGCCTCCAGGCTGGCCGGGGTCACCCCGTCCGACATATCGGTGCTGCTGATTTACCTGGAGCAGAAGAGGCGCCGGCAGGAGAACAAGTAAAATGAGCATATTGATTGAGACACTGTCCGGCGGGGCCTCTGAATTGGGCATAAGCCTTACCGGGAAACAACTGGAGCAGTGCGAGAGCTTTTACCGTTTGCTGGTGGAAACAAATAAAAGCCTTAACCTTACCGCCATTGTTGATGAAAGGGATGCCGCCATCAAGCATTTTATTGATTCGCTGACTTGTTTGAAGGTAATGCCTCTAAAAAAAGGCACAAGTCTCCTGGATGTCGGAGCGGGCGCCGGCTTTCCGGGGATCCCCCTGCTTATCTGCTGCCCAGGTATCAAGATAACCATGATCGAAGCAGCTGCTAAGAAGGTGAAATTTCTTAAACTGGCGATTAAAGAACTGCGCCTGGAAAACATTGAAGCGTTTCATGCCAGGGCTGAAGATTTTGGGAGGGATAAAAACCACAGGGAAAAATATGATGTTGTCGTTTCCAGGGCGGTGGCAGCCCTCGCGGTGCTGGCGGAATACTGTCTGCCGCCGCTCAGGGTGGGAGGGCTTTTTGTGGCCATGAAAGGGCCGAAGCTGCAGGAAGAAATAAAATCCGCAAAAAACGCCCTGGTTCTTTTGGGAGGAGAAATCAGGAAAACTGTGGCAGTAAAACTACCCTTTACAGGGGATGAAAGGAAACTGGTTTTGATCGGCAAGACTAAAGCTACTGCGGAAATATATCCCCGCCGTGCTGGCGTTCCAACGAAAAATCCTTTATAAAAAACCGGGAACGTTATCGCCAACAGAGGATTGATCCCGTTCCTGCCTTGCCTCCCGCTCGCAGCGGGGTTTTTGTTTTTAAGGCTTTTTGAGCCAGCAGGCACAAGGCGCTCTGCCTTTTTTGCTATGGCGCGGCACAATAAAGCCCGCGGTTAATTAAAGCCAACAAAAGGAAATGTATTGTTGGTATAGAAATAATACAAGAAAGCGGATGCGCTCAATATTGAACATGTAGCCTGAGGGGTGGAATATGGGAAAGACCATTGCAATTGCAAACCAGAAAGGCGGCGTGGCCAAGACCACTACAGCCGTTAACCTCAGCGCGTGGCTTTCCCTGATGGGACAGAAAGTTCTGCTCATAGATATTGACCCCCAGGGAAACGCGACAACCGGAGTTGGTATTGACAAGGAAACACTGGAGTGCTGTATTTATGATGTGATGATAAACAATATGCCGGTGAAGGATGTTATTATACCCAGCACTGTGGAAAACCTCGACCTGGCGCCCGCGACCATAGATTTGGCAGGTGCGGAAATAGAGCTGGTTGCTGTTGACGAGAGGGAGCAGGTCTTAAAAAAAGCGCTGGTTGAGATAAAAGACAATTATGACTATATATTTATTGACTGCCCGCCGTCGCTGGGTTTGCTGACGCTAAACGCGCTGACCGCGGCGGACTCACTGTTGATCCCCATCCAGTGTGAGTTTTATGCCCTGGAAGGACTCGGACAGCTTCTAAACACTTTTCGGATGGTGCAGCAGAACCTGAACAGCGATCTGGAGTTGGAAGGTGTGCTGCTGACCATGTTTGACGGCAGGACGAACCTGTCCATCCAGGTGGTTGACGAGGTGAAAAAGTATTTTAAGGGCAAGGTTTACAGGTCTATTGTGCCGAGGAACATAAGGCTGAGCGAAGCGCCAAGCCACGGCAAGCCGGTAATGGTTTACGACCGGCGCTCCAGGGGTTCGGAAGTATACCATGAGCTCGCGAAAGAGGTGTTGGGCATTGAATAAGCGCAGGGGTCTGGGCAAGGGCCTGCAGGCTTTGATCCCGTCTGCCGGTGAAACGGCCCGGGGAAAAGAAGGCCTATTGGAAATTGATATTGAAGAGATCAGGCCGGCCCCCAGCCAGGCCAGGCAGTTGTTCGACCAGGAAAAGCTGGCCGGGCTGGCCGACTCCATAAAGGAACACGGTGTTATCCAGCCTGTGCTGGTGAGAAAACTTGCTGCCGGAGGATACGAGCTTATTGCCGGCGAGAGGCGCTGGCGGGCCTGTAAAAGCCTCGGGCATAAAACCATCACCGCGCTTGTTAAGGAGTACCGTGAAGTGGAAGCGGCTGCCGCCTCTTTAATTGAAAACATGCAGCGGGAGGATCTGAATCCACTTGAGGAAGCTGCAGCCTACCGCCAGCTGATGGAAGACTTTGGCCTGACCCAGGAGGAGGTTTCTGCCAGGGTAGGGAAAAGCCGCCCTGTAATCGCCAACACGCTAAGGCTGCTGGGGCTGCCGGAAGAAATCAAGGAGTTAATTAATAGCGAAAAGATAAACGCCGGACATGCCAGGGCGCTGCTGGCTATCAGCGACAGCAAACTGCAGCTGGCTGCCGCCGCAAAGATTGCCGGACAGCAGCTCAGCGTGCGGCAGGCGGAAAGAATGGCCCGGGAGGCGGCAGCGGGAGAAGAAACGGTCAGGCGCGGCAGCAAAATGATCCCGGGACAGAACACACTCAAGGCCGAGGAGCGCCTGAATAAATACTTGAAAACCAGGGTCAGGATTAAAGAAACCCGCAGCGGGGCAGGGAAATTGGAGATTGTCTTTAACGGCGAGGAGGACCTCAAGCGGATCCTGGCTCTGCTGATTAAGGGGCGCAAGGAATAGCTGTTTCACGTGGAACAGGTTTAAACGCACGGGCAGGGAGTTGTTTTTTTGACAGGGACTATTGTAAACGTTGCTGCAATCGTGCTGGGTGCGCTGGCCGGACTGCTTTTCAGAAAAGGGCTGCCGGAACGGGTGAGGCATACCATTATGCAGGGTTTAGGCCTGGCCGTGCTTTTGATCGGTTTACAGATGTCCATGCAAACCGGACAGGCGCTGGTAGTTGTTGTCAGCCTGGTCCTGGGCGGCCTGACCGGTGAACTGTTGAAAATCGAGGAGCGGCTGGATCGCCTGGGCAAATGGGTGGATGTTAAAGTTGGCGGGGCGACAGGAGATGCAGGCAGGGCTTTTATAACAACCAGCCTGATCTACTGTGTTGGCGCCATGGCCATCATGGGTTCGATAGAAGACGGCCTTAATGGGAACCATCAGATACTTTTTACCAAGGCGGCTCTTGACGGTGTTTCAGCGGCTTTGTTTGCCTCCGCCATGGGGCCGGGCGTCATTTTGTCGGCAGTTCCGGTTTTTCTTTATCAGGGAGCCATCACCATGCTCGCTTCTTCCGCAAAAGGTTTTTTGGGTGCCGCGGCGGTGCTGGAGATGAGCGCCACCGGCGGGCTATTAATAATCGGAATTGGTTTAAACATCCTGAACATTAAAGAGATAAAGGTGGGCAACCTGCTGCCGGCCATCTTTTACGCTATCCCCCTGGCTGTATGGCTGCCAATAATTATACCAAGCTGATCTGTGGAATTGTTTACCTGAAAACAGTATTTATATTTCCGCAAGTGTTAAAATAGTAAATCTGAAAAAGGTGATGTCTGTGCTTTTTAAAGACCGGATTGATGCCGGTAAGCAGCTGGCAGAAAAACTAAAAGACCATGTTGGCCCTGATGGGATTGTGCTGGCGATACCTCGCGGCGGCGTGATTGTGGGAGCGGAAATCGCCAGGAGGCTTGGGCTGGGTTTTGATCTTCAAGAAGTGAAAGACAACCCCTTTCCCCGCCTGTTGTTTGGGAAAGGGGCGCTTTTGTTTTGTTTATGCAGCCGTGGGGAGGGAAAGGTTTGAACTGGTTGGACTTGTTGATTGTGGCTGTCCTGGTTTTTTCCGCTTTCCAGGGGTTTCGCTGCGGGCTTGTGTCAAGCGTGGCAAAACTGGCCGGACTCCTGGTTGGTTTTGGCGTGGGCATAACCTATAACCGCGATCTCGCTGCTTATCTGAACAAACAGTGGGGTATAGAAGATAAAATAATGCCCCTGACCGAAAAGGTATTGAGGTTTTTATTCCCGGTCAAGGAAGCAGCCGGACCTGCTTACAATGCCGGCGGGACAGTATCGCCAGGAGGCCTGGCGGCAGCCCAGCCCAGCCCGTACAACATGTTGTATCCCTACGGTGAAAGCCTGGTCAGTTCCTTTGCAGCGACGATTCTTAACGCCATATGTTTTCTGGCCTTGATCCTGGCAACGGTCTGGATCGTAAATTTAGCCGGCCACTTGCTGACCAGGATAGCAAAAACAAGCCCTCTGGGACCGCTGAACCATATCGGCGGGCTAATCTTTGGCGGGTTTAAAGGGGTGATTATCGTGATGATTTTATTAGCGCTGATGTCGCCTTTCCAGCGGACAGGGCTTTCGCCCGGAAACAGCGGCGGAGCGTCGCCAAGGCAGGGCGGGACTTTTTCGGAATCAAAGCTGCTGCCTTATTTTTCGCCTTTTTTCAATGCCATGAACCGGCCGCTGCCGGGAGTCACTCCTTTAAAAAAGGACCAGGTAAACCCGGTGCAGTCAGTTTGATTGAGATATGGGAATGTGTCTCGGGTTAAAATAAAAGACGCTGTTGTCATTTAATGTGACAAGACAGCGGAACGGGGACACATTCGAAACCAGAATATGTCCCCGATTATAGGCCGTCTGATGCCGGCTCAACTAATACAATGGGAGGATTAATAATGACTGATAACAAGGAGCAGCAGCCCGCGGCCGGGCTTGCATACCGCAGGCAAAACGCGTGGGATCACATGAACGACAGCGAAAAAGGGGCAGCGGCTGCTTTTTGTGAAGAATACAAAAGGTTTCTTAGGGCGGCAAAAACAGAAAGAGAGGCTGTGGCGGAAGCCCAGGATTATCTGACCGGGGCAGGCTTTCGCCCCCTGGAGGAAACAACCGCGTTGAGGCCGGGGGATAAAGTGTACATTGTCAACCGCCGCAAAACTTTAATCGCGGCAGTTAT
>DHGV01000118.1:0-32034 GCA_002402945.1 Pelotomaculum sp. UBA4789 | reverse complement strand
CCCTGCTTAAGACACATTATTACGGAGGAATTAAAAAATACCAGTGGCTTTCCGTGCCGCTGGCTCTGCATGGGGTGGTTGTTAAGGGGGACGGGTCTGCGGTTTCGGTTGTGATCGGTGAAAAACCAGGCGATCCCGTTTTCACAGTGTCCGATCTTTTGCCTCACCTGGCCAAGGACCAGATGGATAAAAAGATGGCTGACGCGGTTCCCGGGGAAAGCTTAAATGTTTTAGCGGGCGGCATCCCGATTGGCGCTGAAGACCTCAAAGACCGCTTTAAGCTGGCCGTCCTGGAACGTTTAAATAAGCAGTACGGCATTGTGGAAGAGGACCTGATCAGCGCTGAAATTGAACTTGTCCCCGCCTGGATACCAAGCGACGTGGGGCTTGATGGCAGTTTTATCGGCGGGTACGGACAGGACGACAGAGTTTGCGCTTATGCTTGTCTGCGCGCGCTGGCCGAAATGGTCGTTCCGGAGCGGACGGCTCTTGTTGTGCTGACGGACAAGGAAGAGGTCGGCAGCACCGGCAACACCGGAATGGAATCGTCTTTTTTTGCCAACGCAGCGGCAGAAATCATTTTCCGCTGCGATCCGGACTACAGCGAACTGGTCCTGCGCCGTGCCCTTGCCTGTTCCCGGGCTATTTCAGCTGATGTCAACGCCGGCCTGGATCCGAATTACGGCGATGTCTTTGAAAAAGGGAATTCAGCCAGGCTGGGCGGTGGTATTGTGCTGACCAAGTATACCGGCAGCAGGGGTAAAAGTTCTTCAAGCGATGCGCATGCTGAGGTGATGGCAGATATCAGGCGCGTTTTCAACAGCGCCTGCGTAGTCTGGCAGACCGGAGAACTTGGTAAGGTTGACCAGGGGGGCGGCGGAACAATTGCCCACATTATGGCCTCACATGGCATGGATGTGCTGGACTGCGGCGTGGCTTTGCTGGGTATGCACTCGACTTTTGAGGTTGCCAGCAAGTCGGATATCTTCATGGCGTATAAAGGATATAAAGCTTTTCTCTTAAGCTGAATTTGTAAACGCAGACCGGACAGGCAGCCGCATGGCAGGCAAAACAAGTGGCATGGCTGTGGTGCAGGCATAGTCCGGCACACAGACAATGCAGGAGCCCGGCCATTTATTTTAGGAGGGATCAGCCATCCATAAATATGCAGTCGGCGATGTGGTCAAAACAAGAAAGTCCCACCCGTGCGGCGGGGACCTGTGGGAGGTTATCCGTGTGGGGGTGGATTTCCGGATCAAATGTTTAAAATGCGGCCGGGTGCTCTTGCTGCCGCGCCCAAAATTCGAGAAATCAGTTAAGGCAGTAGTGCAGCAGGATACAGGAGGCATTGTTAAAAGCTGAATCTTATTAAGGGAATCTTATTAAGTGAGCGCCACCTTCCTTTTTTTTCTATTTCCCTTGCCATTTATAAAGCGCTGTGCTATAATTCTGGAGTCAAAAATTTTGACGTTCCACCCTGCTCTACTCTGTGAAGTAGGGCCACAGTCCATGGGGAGGAGGTGATTGCATTGCGCAAATACGAGGTAGTCTTTGTTCTTCGTCCGGATCTGGATGAAGAAAAAAACGCGTCGCTTATTGAAAAATTCAAAGATCTTATCGAAAGCCAGGGCGGAGAGATTCTCAAGATTGACAAGTGGGGAAAGCGCAGGCTTGCTTATGAGGTTAAGGATTTACGGGAAGGCGTTTATATCATAGTGCATATGAACGCCGAGCCCGAGGTGGCGACAGAACTGGACCGCGTTTTTAAGATTGCAGACGAAGTGCTCAGGCATATTATTGTGCGGGAAGATTTGTAAGGCAGTGCCAGGTGAGCCGGTGAACAGCGCCGCGCCACCCGGGATAGATTAGCTAGGCGGTGAGAACATGCTCAATAGAGTGATCTTGATTGGCCGGCTTACAAAAGAGCCGGAGCTGCGCTACACTCCAAGCGGTACCGCTGTGGCTAAATTTACCTTAGCGGTAGACCGGCGCCAGGCCAAGGACAGGGAAAAGGAAGCCGACTTTATTGACATCGTAGTCTGGCAGAAGCAGGCGGAAAACTGCGCCAATTACCTGGGTAAAGGCAGGCTGGTGGCTGTTGACGGCAGGCTGCAGGTGCGCTCCTATGAGGACAGCCAGGGAATACGCAGAAAGGCTGCCGAAGTGGTGGCTGAAAACGTGCGTTTCCTGGACCGGGCTAAAGAAGCGGGTCCAAGCGCCGGAGCAGGCGCTGGCGGCGCCGCCCATGGTTCTGAAGGCAGCAGTTATGGCAGTGAGATCAGCTTTAACGAGGACGATATTCCTTTTTAATAAACAGGGCCGCCTGAAACAGGCGGCGGATGCAAGGGGGCATACTATTGAAACGCGAAAGGGGCCGCAGGGGTAAAAAGCGGATATGCAGTTTTTGTGTGGATAAGATGGAAGCCATCGATTATAAGGATGTGCCGCGCCTGAAAAAATATGTTACCGAGCGGGGGAAAATCCTGCCCCGCCGGATCTCGGGCAATTGTGCCAGGCACCAGCGCATGCTGACTACATCAATTAAGAGAGCGCGGAATATTGCGCTCCTGCCGTTCACAGCGGAATAAGAAAACTGCAGGCAAGAGGCAGGTCGCTGCCTGAATAGCTGACACCAAAAAGATGGGCGAGAGCCCATCTTGTGTTTTGCAGGCAGGAAATAGAACATGTGCCGCAGAATAGTTTAATGTTTGGGTGAAGGGGGCCGCTTCATAATTTCCGCCAAAAGGAAAGGCTTCATTGCCAGGAACAGCAAGGTTATCGAGGTGATGGCTTGACAACAGGTGAGAAACCGGGAGTCCTGGCGCAGGGAGTTGCTTTTGCCGCGCTGTTTGTCGTTATCGGCCTTGTCGGTATGTATCTGCCGCCCCTTTACTTCTTTGCCGCAATGCTGCTCCCCCTGCCGGTTATGATGATTGTTTTGAAGACTGATTTGCGTTACGGCATCCTTGGTCTGACTGCAGCGGGGCTGATATTTGCCGTATTAATTCCATTGGAGGCGGCATTTGTTCTTGTTTTTCAATATGGCCTGCTGGGAATCGTCTATGGCGTGCTGTTTAAAAAAGGTGACTCTTCAGCCCGGATTCTTTCAGCCGGGGTGCTTTTCGCGGTGGTTTCAGCGTTCTTATACCCGGCCCTCAGTTATTTCCTCACCGGTAATAACCTTTTTATTTTGGGGGAAGAAGAACGCCGCTCAATTGAGCAGATGCTGGCGGCTTACCGGGACGCCGGGATGCTTGAAAATGTTCCGCCTGAGTGGCAGGGAGACGCCGGCGCAAGTATAATTGCATTTTTTGAGTTTTTTCTTCCCGGCCAGTATGTTGTTTATGCAGCGGCACAGGGGGCCGTCACTTATTTCCTGGCCAGGGTCTGTCTGCAGCGGTTTAACTGTTTTCTCCCCCCGCGGCTCGCGTTCACAAATATTTCACTGCCCTGGTATAGTATTTGGGGCCCGATTGCAGGTCTGGCTTTTACTATGGCTGGAGACCAGTTTTCCTGGGCGCTGGGCGCAAGAACCGGCAAAAATCTCCTGTTTATATTGTTTTGGCTGTACATGATTACAGGTTTGTCTGTAGCGGCTTATTTTTTCCGCAAGATCAACGTTGTCTGGTTTATAAAGTTGGTATTCCTGGTATTCGCTATTATATACTTGCCTTTCAGTATGATGATCATTGTCTTGCTGGGGGTGGCGGACCCCTTGGTAAATTTCAGGAGGCTGCACCCGGAGACATGAATAAGCATATTTAATCCTTTTTATCTCAGGGTTTGAGGAAGAGACAAAATAAAATTGGGGGGGTGTCAATCGTGAAAATAGTATTAACGAAAGATGTGCCGGGACAGGGCAAGCAAGGTGACGTTATTAATGTCGCTGAGGGCTATGCCCGAAACTATTTGTTTCCCCGCGGGCTGGCGGTTGAGGCCTCCAGGGGAAAGATGAACGAGTTGGCCGTCCGGCAGCAGGCTCAGGCGACGAAGGAGAAGAAGATCGAGGAAGAGGCCAGAGTAGTGGCAGCCAGTTTGGACAACATTAAAGTTATTGTTAAGGCGAAAAAGGGAGAGGGCGGCAGGCTGTTTGGCTCAGTGAACAACAAGGATATCGCCGATGCTCTCGCCGTGCAGCATAAAATAACGCTTGATAAGAAGAAACTGGTTGTGAAGGAGCCGATAAAACAGCTGGGCGCCTATACTGTAACGGCCAGGCTGCACCCGGCCGTACAGGCAGAGATTGAGGTTGAAGTGGTTGGCGAGTAAGACCGGCCCCGTGAAAATATAATTAGCCGAGGTGTCCCATGTTAGATCGAATTCCCCCCCAAAACATAGACGCCGAGCAGTCAGTGCTGGGCGCCATTCTTCTTGACCGGGAGGCAATTTACAGGGCTATGAAATTGCTGCGGCCGGAGGATTTTTACCGGGAAAGCCACAGACTGATCTTTGAAACCATGCTTGAGCTTGATGAGAGCGGCAGTCCGGTGGATATGATCACGCTGTGCGAGCAGCTGAGGCTTAAAGGGGCGCTGGAAAAAGCCGGCGGCGTTTCCTATATCGCATCGCTGGCCGAAATGGTGCCTACAGCCGCCAATATTGATTATTATACCCGTATTGTTGAGGAAAAAGCTCTTCTCCGCACCCTGATCCAGCTGTCTACCCGGATAGCCGGTATGGGTTTTGAGGAAGGGGAGGAGCCGGAAAAACTCATCGCCGAAGCAGAGCGGATGATTACTGAGTTGGGGGGCAGAAGAGCGGCCACATCATTTTTCGCGATCAAGGAGATCCTGCTGGAAACCTTTTCTCGCCTGGAGTTCCTTTACAGCAACCAGGGGGGCGCCATGGGCGTGCCCACTTCCTTCAGCGACCTGGACCGGCTCTGCACCGGGCTGCAGCCCAGCGATCTGATCATCCTGGCCGGCCGCCCTGGTATGGGCAAGACTGCTTTAGGTTTGGGTATCGGGTACAGCGCCGCCCTTAAACAAAACATACCTGTCGCCGTGTTCAGCCTGGAAATGTCCAGGGAGCAGCTGGTTCAGCGTATACTGTGCGCCGAGGCCAAGGTTGACCAGCACCGTCTGCGCACGGGCGACCTGTCTGAAGAAGACTGGCGCAAGCTGCATGAAACAAAGGATAAAATCGCCAACATCCCTATTTTCATTGATGACACACCCGGCATCACCGTACGCCAGGTGCGGGCAAAGGCGAGGCAGCTGAAGGCCGAAAAAGGGCTGGGCCTGATCGTCATCGACTACCTTCAGTTAATGCAGGGCAGCAAGAAGGCTGAGAACCGCCAGCAGGAAATATCGGAAATATCCCGTTCTCTGAAGGGATTGGCCAAGGAGCTGAACGTGCCGGTACTGGCACTGGCCCAGTTAAGCCGGTCGGTTGAGCAGCGGGATAAGAAACGGCCGATTATGTCAGACCTGCGCGAGTCTGGTTCACTGGAGCAGGACGCGGACCTGGTTATGTTTATCTATCGCGATGAATATTACAACCGGGATTCAGAAAAAAAAGGCATTGCTGAAATAATTATTGCCAAGCACCGTAACGGGCCGGTTGGTTATGTCGAGTTGGGATTCTTGAGTGAATACACAAAATTTGTCCCGCTTTTAAAAAATCCGGATCAATACAAGGTATAATTTTTTGGTTTTTCCAAAAAAGACCACATATTTGCTTAATTTCTTGACATTGACAGCACGGTTTGCTAAAATACTTTTGCTGCCCGGTATGGTTCCCTTAAGAGATGCATCCGGTGCGGAATAATTGTGGCTCAAATAGCAGCTGAGGCAGGTTTGTTGTTTGGGTTATTTTTATGCCGATGAAAAAGGATGTGCCGGCGGAGGCCGGCGGGAGGGATATTGTGAGCAAGCGTTATGATGTGGTTATTGTCGGTTCAGGCCCGGCCGGTATTTTTACCGCCCTTGAACTGGTCGGCGCCAAGCCGGGTTTAAAAATTCTTATTATTGAAAAGGGGCGGGATATTGACCAGCGTATTTGTGTGGCCCGGGAACGAGGCGGGCCCTGTGTCAATTGTTCCCCCTGTTCCACCATCTGCGGCTGGGGCGGCGCGGGAGCATTCAGTGACGGAAAGCTGACCCTTTCCACCGAGATCGGCGGCAGCCTGGAGGAGTATACCGGGGCGGGTGTCCTGAATGAGCTGATAAATTATATAGACCAGACTTATGTTAAATTTGGCGCTCCGGAGCAGGTCTATGGCCTGGAACAGGCGGAAGAAATTCAGGAGGTACAGCGCCAGGCGGTGCTGTCAGAATTAAAACTGATCCCTGTCCGGATCAGGCACATGGGTACCGGCCGCTGCAAGGAAGTCCTGCAGCGGATGAAGGAATACCTGGTCTCTCAAGGAGTCGAAGTACTTACTTCCTGCCAGGCGGAAGAAGTCCTGGTAAAAGAAGAGATTGTAAAAGGCATTATAACCAGGGATGGAAAAGTTATTAATGCCAAACATGTCGTGCTGGCGCCGGGAAGGGAAGGCTCGGAGTGGCTCAGCCGGGAAGCAGGGCGCCTGGGGCTTGATATGATGGTCAATCCGGTGGACATCGGGGTGCGGGTGGAACTGCCCGCAGCGGTTATGGATCACCTGACCAGGATTTTTTATGAAGCCAAATTCATATACTACGCCAAGACCTTTAATGACAAGGTCCGCACTTTTTGCATGAATCCCAACGGTGAAGTGGTCCTGGAGAACATAGACGGGCTGGTTACAGTAAATGGCCACAGCCACGCATACAACAAGACCGAAAACACCAATTTTGCGGTGTTGGTCAGCAAAACTTTCACAGAGCCTTTTAAGGAGCCTATCGCCTACGGCAGGCACATCGCCAGCCTGGCCAACCTTTTAGGCGGCGGGGTAATTGTCCAGAGCCTGGGAGACCTGGTTTCAGGGCACCGCTCAACTAAGGAGAGGCTGTCCAAGTGCATGACAATTCCGACCCTGCGTGAAGCGACGCCGGGGGATTTGAGCCTGGTCTTTCCTTATCGGCACCTGATGGGAATTGTTGAAATGCTGAAAGCGCTGAACAACCTGGCGCCCGGGGTATATTCCAGGTATACCCTGCTGTACGGCGTGGAGGTTAAGTTTTATTCGTCACGGCTTATCCTGACAAAGTTCCTGGAAACCAAGGTGAAAAACCTGTTTGCCGCCGGAGACGGGGCGGGCGTGACCAGGGGACTCTCCCAGGCTTCCGCGGCCGGTGTGCACGCGGCCAGGGAAATAGCAAATAGGATTTAGGGGGTTGTCATTAGTGTCTACAGTAGTTGTTATCGGCGCCCAATGGGGGGACGAGGGAAAAGGCAAGGTTACCGATTTCCTGGCTGAAAGAGCCGACATGGTGGTCCGCTATATGGGCGGAAACAACGCCGGCCATACAGTTGTGGTTGATGACCGTGAATTTAAACTGCACTTAATCCCTTCGGGGATCCTATACCCCGAGAAGATGTGCATTATCGGGAGCGGCGTGGTTGTCGATCCGGCGGCACTGATTAAAGAACTGGAGTCCCTGGAGAAACAAGGCATCAGCACCGCCAACCTGAGAATAAGCCAGCGGGCTCACGTAATTTTCCCTTACCACCAGAAACTTGATCAGCTGGAGGAAGAGAGCAAGGGCAACAACAAGATAGGCACCACCTGCCGCGGCATAGGCCCGGCCTATACCGACAAATCAGCGCGGGCTGGGATACGGGTGATTGACCTCCTGGATACAGAAGATTTTCCGGAATTGCTCAAGGCAAACATGGAAAGCAAAAATCAGATATTGACCGAGGTTTACGGCGGCAAAGCCCTTGATTACAGAGAGGCGCTTGATTCTTACAGCGGCTATGCCGAAACCTTGAGAAAATATGTGTGCGATACCTCCATACTGGTTAACGACGCTGTGCAGCAGGGGAAAAACATTGTTTTTGAAGGCGCCCAGGGTACCCTGCTGGACCTGGATCACGGCACCTACCCCTTTGTTACCTCCTCGCACCCGACAGCCGCCGCCGCATGCCTCGGGGCGGGCATCGGGCCGACCAGGATAGGCCGTGTGATCGGTGTGGCCAAGGCTTACACTACCAGGGTGGGCGAAGGCCCCTTCCCCACCGAGCTGAATGATGATACCGGCGCTTTGATCAGAAAGCAGGGCGGGGAATATGGCACCACCACCGGGAGAGCCCGGCGCTGCGGCTGGTTTGACGGGGTGGTCGGCAGGTACTCGGTAAGAATCAACGGTTTGGATTACCTGGCCATAACCAAGCTGGATGTCTTAAGCGGTCTGGAAAAACTGCGCATTTGTACTGGGTATAACTACCGGGGTGATGTGATCACTGAGTTCCCGGCCAGCCTCAAGGTGTTGACCGAATGTGTGCCGGTTTATGAGGATTTCCCGGGCTGGAGCGAGGATATAACCAAGGCCAGAAAGCTGGAAGACCTACCGGTTCAAGCCAGGAAATATTTGGAGCGGATCAGCGAGGTGTCCGGCGCGCCTATAGCCCTGATTGGCGTGGGCAGCAGGCGGACCCAGACCATATTGACTGTTGATTTGTATAAATAACGGCGCAGGCTCAGGCTCATTTAATCAGCGAGGCAGTGAAGCCCTCACATTTGTGGTTGACTCCATATGCAGATTTATAGTAACATGATCAAATGTAGGGCTTCCTGGGCCATTAGCTCAGTTGGCAGAGCACCTGACTTTTAATCAGGGTGTCGCTGGTTCGAGTCCAGCATGGCTCACCAGATAATTATTGTTATTACGGGCAGCCGGTGCTGCCCGTAATTTATTCAAAGGCTTCCAAATCTTGATTTTTAAATTCAAAAAAGCTATAATATTAAAACCGGGCGGGTGTAGCTCAACGGTAGAGCATCAGCTTCCCAAGCTGAGGGTTGCGAGTTCGATCCTCGTCACCCGCTCCAGTAAATTCAAGACTTCCAGGATTTTAGACATTACAAAAAAGACAGTTAGATCAAAAGGTGAGGCCATTTTAATCCACACCTGACCCACCAAAAAGAACCGGATTCCCGCGGGAACCCGGTTCTTTTAATGAGTGAACTTATGGGACAGCGACCGGCTGGGTTATGGTTATGGTTTGGGTAGCTGCATCCCATGCAATATCACAGTCGAAAGCTTGCGCCAGATAGCGAATCGGGAGCATGATGCGGCCCGGATCCGCGATCACAGGGGCTGTGTCCATCTGGGAGGCAACTCCGTTGATTAGCATCGTTGTGCTGCCCACAACCATTATGACCGTGCGGCCCCCCCGGACCAGCCTGACACTCTGGGCAGACGCATCCCAGAAAATATTGGAATCTGATATGCCGGTGGCATTGGCGGCATACCTTACCGGAAGCAGGGCGCGGTCATCCGCGTTGATATAGGGAGCAACATCCATAGCCACCGGAACGCCGTTAACAGTATAATACATGCTGCCAACAGTAAACAGGGTAATGGCAGGGGCGACAAAACTTGCGGTAATGATGGTCCCATCAGGGGATCCGGTATTGATCGAGCCGCTGTTAGTCGCAATGCTGCTGTAAACGCTAACTTTAACCTCGCCATATGCAGCATCCTTGTCAGGCATGATCGGAGTCTTGACAGTGATGATGCCCCGTGAGGTTCTGTCAAGAGGATCGAAGTAAATATACAGGTCGCTGCCGTCTACAACCACATCGTAGTTGCCGTTACCCGGATTGTCGCCTGCGTTGTCTGCCAGGGGCAGGCCGCTGAAGCCTCCGGAGAACCAGACCTGGTAATCAGGGTCATTGGCGCCGTTTTCTGTCATCCACCAGGCAAAGTGGCCGGGCAGTCTCAACCGGATATACTGGGCAGAGTTGCCAAGGGCTCCGGGGGAAGCTTCCTCGATTCTGATGTCACCGCCCCAGCCGGGGTCGCCGATAGTCTTAACCGAGAGAGCTGTTACAGTTATATTGACGTCAGCTACACGGGTAAACACTTGGGCGCTGCCGGTAACGCCGGAATCCATTGCGTCGATCGCGACCGTGATATCGCCCTCAGCGCCGTCGACTTTGATATTCATGGGCACGCGAACTTCAGTAGGATCAGCGCCGATAAAGGCGATCTCTAAAAGCTGGCTGCTGATTCTTTGCGCATAGGCATCACCAACAACTGTAACTGCGGGATTTTTACTAAAACCATTAACCGGATCATCATCAGTTGACAGCCAGTCAACACCTCCCGACAGGATCAGCTGGAAGGAGTCGCCTGCTATAAAATCATTTTGAAAAGCAGGGTCTTCCTTTATAGTCAAAATCGAGCCGGTGGCGCCGGCAAAGTTGTCAGCTATGGCAACAATTTTGTTGATGTGGTTGATGCTGAATGCGCCTGCCGGAGATGCCAGGGGCGCCAGCAGTACGAGCAGCATAGACATGGTTATGAGAACAGAAAGAGCATTTCTCTTAAGTTTCAATTTATACCCGCCTTGTGTTTTTAATACCCGGGCCCAGCGCCGGGCTATTTCCTTTAAGAAAGGCGTTTAACATACGAACGGCAGGATTATTGGACAATACTGTGGAAATATGGCAAAAGGGACGTTTGTTTTGATTAAATACTGCCGGAAGCGCATGGCTGCCCCGGTTGAGGAAATCCGTATGCCTTAGAGTGCCTGGTAAGACCAAACAACTACTATGAAACGGAGCAGAAGGAATGACCACTACCAGTTTCGAAACACCTTCAAACTTTATTCAGAATATCATTAACGAAGATTTCAAGACAAACAAGTATGGCCGCCGGGTCCATACCCGGTTTCCGCCCGAGCCGAACGGCTACCTCCACATCGGACACGCCAAATCCATCTGCCTCAATTTCGGGATCGCCGCTAAAAACAGCGGGTTGTGCAACCTGCGGTTTGATGACACCAATCCGGCCAAGGAAGAAGTTGAATATATAGAATCCATAAAGGAAGATGTAAAATGGCTGGGCTTTGACTGGGGCGACAGAATGTACTATGCGTCGGACTATTTTGAGCAGCTGCATGAATACGCTGTTAAACTGATCAAAACAGGCAAAGCTTATGTTTGCGACCTGAGCGCGGAAGAGACCAGGGCCTACCGCGGTACCCTTACCGAACCCGGGAAGGAGAGCCCGTACCGCAGCCGTTCGGTTGAAGAGAACCTGGCCCTGTTCAGGCGGATGAAGGAAGGTGAATTTGAGGAAGGGGCCCGTGTCCTGAGGGCCAAGATCGATATGGCTTCGCCCAACCTGAACATGCGGGACCCGGTCATCTACCGCATTATGAAGGCGGCGCACCACCGGACGGGGAGCAAGTGGCTCATCTACCCGATGTACGACTACGCGCATCCCATATCCGATTCCATTGAAAGTATCACCCATTCCATCTGCACCCTGGAATTTGAAGACCACCGGCCGCTTTACGACTGGCTGCTGGAGGCTCTTGATATATTTCACCCGCAGCAGATCGAGTTTGCCCGGCTGAACCTTAGCTACACTGTGATGAGCAAGCGCAAGCTCCGGCAGTTGGTAGAAGAAGGGTATGTCAGCGGCTGGGACGACCCGCGCATGCCCACTATATCAGGGCTGCGCCGGCGCGGATACACACCCGGGGCCATCCGCGACTTTTGTGATCGCATCGGGGTAGCCAAGGCCAACAGCACTGTTGACATTGCCATGCTTGAGCACAGTATCAGGGAGGAAATGAATTTCCAGGCGCCGCGGGTTATGGCCGTGCTGCGGCCGCTCAAAGTGATCATCGACAATTACCCGGAAGACAGGGTCGAGGAGTTGGAGGCCGAGGACAATCCCGAGAACCCGGACATGGGGACAAGGAAACTCCCCTTTTCCAGGGAGATATTTATTGAGCGCGATGATTTCAGTGAGAACCCGCCGAAAAAGTTTTTCCGCTTGTTTCCGGGCAGTGAGGTACGGCTGAAGCATGCGTACATTATAAAATGCGAGCGGATTGTCAAGGATGAAAAAACCGGCGAAATTACCGAGCTGCACTGCACTTACGACCCGGAAACACGCAGTGGTTCCGGCAGCACGCGCAAAGTCAAGGGGACGCTGCACTGGGTATCGGCCCCCCATGCCATCAAAGTCGAGGTGCGTCTCTACAACAGCTTGTTTACCAGGGAAAATCCTGATGAAGAGGACGACTTCAAGGCCTGTATAAATCCTGAATCCTGTGAGCGCCTGTCACACTGCCTGGTTGAGCCCAGCCTGGCGCAGGCAGCGAGGGGCAGCCGCTACCAGTTTTTAAGAAATGGCTATTTTTTTGTAGACCCGGTTGATTCAAAAGGATCAGCTATGGTATTTAACCGTATTGTTTCCTTGAAGGATACTTGGGCAAAAATTATGAAGACAGAACAAACACTGAAATAGCGTTTGCCAACAATTGCGCCAGGGGGAGAGCATTGAAAACAAACTATTCCTCGGAGCTTTTTTGCGGACATTGCGGCAGGAAAGGCCTGGCGAGAGTCCTTTCTGCATACAGTGAGAGGGACATGGAAACCCTGACCAGCCCCTGCGGCTATCTTGTAAAACAAAGCAGCAGGCCCTGGGGCACGGCATATATTTTATCGCAGTGTATGCGCTGTGAAGAGATGAACCTGACCAAAATTGACTGGCATGATGATTTCAGCCCGGCAGATTATACCTATACGATTTTATATCCCGCAAGCGGATTTGGGAACAAATATAAACAGCCATGAAAAACAAAAAACTGCCGCTTTGGGCAGGATTGCAGGACTGGGCAAGGTTATTTAAAAAAGGGGAAATTACACCAATAAATCATGAAACGGTTTTTCGGGATCATCCCATACGCCGCTGTCAGATTTTTATTGTGACAATCTTTCCCGGCAGCCGAAAATCTCATCGTAGGTAGACTTGTTTCTAACCAGTATTTTCCGGATTTCCATGCTGTTCAATTCCGTAATTTTTTCTATTTTCCAGCTTCCGCCGTTGGAAAACCCGGAGATGATGAAACCATAATAAAATTTTATGCTTTCAACTAATTTAGAAAAACGCATATCACATCACCCAGTGATATTCTAACATTAAATTTTTCTGAGAACAATATATATTGTAGATATTTATTTATATTTATACTAGCTATGGCGGAAAATCAGCTGACAAGGAAACCCATGAACAGGCGTAAAATCCAGCGGGACAAAGATTGATGCCTGTATAAAGCCGTGTTCCTGATCCGCGGCATTATATTGTCCAGGGAAGAGTTTGTCTTTCCGCCCGGTTGCGCCGGCAATCCTGATCATTTATAATGACTAATGAAAAGAGGTGGTAACCTTTGGGAAAACACATAAAAACCATCAGCGCCGTCACCCTGCCGTCCACCATTAAGGATCGCGGCTGCGGTGAGTGCCAGGCCTCATGCCAGTCGGCCTGCAAAACTTCCTGCACGGTTGGCAACCAGGTGTGCGTAAAAGATAACAAGTAAGATTGAACCTTGTCCTTTCGGGACGAGGTCCTTTTTTCAGGAGGTTATTTTGCTTCACAAGTTCGAGTTTGACGGGATCAAAATTGTTTTGGATGTCAACAGCGGGTCTGTTCACATCGTAGATCAGCTGGTCTGGGACCTGCTGGAAGACTGCCGGCAGACGCCGGAGGATATTATTGTCCGGAAATACAGTCAGAAATATAATCCCGATGATGTTTTAGGGGCCCTTGCAGAAATTAAACAACTAGAGCAGAAGGGGCTGCTTTTCAGCGCGGATCCCTGCCAGGGCGCATACAACCCTCCCGCAAGACTTGAAGTCAAGTCACTATGCCTGCACCTGGCTCACGACTGTAATATGCGCTGCCGGTATTGCTTTGCCGGGCAGGGCAGGTTTGGCGGGTCTGATGATCTGATGCCGGCTGACACAGGCCGAAGGGCCCTGGATTTCCTGATTACCCGCTCGGGCAGGCGGAAACACCTGGAGGTTGATTTTTTCGGCGGGGAACCGCTCATGAATTTTACCGTGTTGCAGGATCTTGTGGCTTACGGCCGGGAGCGGGGCTGCGAAACCGGTAAAGAGTTTAAGTTTACACTGACTACAAATGCCCTGCTTTTAGATGAAAAAGTTGCAAAGTATCTCAACGATCAAAATATCAGTGTTGTACTCAGTCTGGATGGGAGGCGCGAGGTGCATGACGCCATGCGTCCCAAGCCAGGCGGCGCGGGATCATATGATGCTGTGCTGGCCAGGATTAAACATTTTGTTGACTCCAGGGACGGTGCAAATTATATTATCCGCGGGACATACACGCGCCACAACAGGGATTTTTGTGCTGACGTACTGCACCTTGCGGATATGGGCTTTAAAAACCTCTCGATAGAACCGGTGGTAGCGCCGGCGGATGCCGGTTACTCGCTGCGTGCGGAGGACCTGTCCCAGTTAAGCTCACAGTATGAGCTTTTAACCCGGGAGCTTCTCAGGCGCAGGCGGGCAGGCAGCCCTTTTAGTTTTTTTCACTTCAATATTGATCTTGACGGCGGGCCGTGCCTGCCTAAACGGCTTACCGGGTGCGGCGCCGGTTACGAATATATGGCTGTAGCGCCAAACGGGGATATCTATCCCTGTCACCAGTTTGTTGGCAGGGAAGAATATTTGGTTGGTAATGTGTCAGAAGAAAACTTAAACGACAGGGTGATTTCTCTTTTCAGAACGGCCCATATGTACAATAAAAAAACATGCACCGGCTGCTGGGCAAGGTTTTTCTGCAGCGGCGGCTGTCACGCGAATGCTGAAATGTCAAACGGTACCATTCTTGAACCATACAGCCTCGGATGCGATCTTGCCAGGAAAAGGCTGGAATGCGCGCTATATTTAAAAGCTGCGGAGAGCGGCGTGCAACAGAAAAAGACATAGTAACAGACCGGCAGGCAGGCTTCTGATAGTTATTTACATGCTTAATCCTGTAAAAGAGTCAAAAATTAACCGATATATCGTATTGGGTTAAATTAGAGCCTGTTTTCTGCAGCAGCAGCTTGTTTACCCTGTATACAGGATGTGTTATAATTTACCCACGTTTTTCCCCATTTTAATGAGTCTGACTAAAAGAATGTAAAACCGACCGATGAAATAAAGTATTCCTGAAAGGAGCTGAAACGTTTGCCGCTTAAGCGTGAAGGACTGCGGCGCCTTTCGGTGTTGGAAAAAGTGAGCTTGGTGTTTGCTTACTTTCTCATTGCTCAACAATGGTTTGTGAAACAAACCATACCGCGCCGAATTGTGATTGGTGTTGCGCTTTATCTAACGGTAACCCTGTCGCTTTATGCTGTTTATGCAGGAAACGCATGCGCAGTGAAGGCAAATGGAATAGTGATAGCAGTTGCCGCCGATGAAAACACAGCCAGAAAAGCCCTGGACGAGCTGGTGAAATTTAAGTCCAGCGAAGTCGGCGGGCCCGTAAAATATACAGAGAAGATATCGTATGGGGGTTTAAAGGTTAATAATCCAGCTGAAGATGTTTTGGATCTGGAGGAGCTCAAGGAAGAAATGAATAGGGCCCTGACGTTCAAAATGCAGGGCGCGGCCATCCTGGTAAACGGTGATGAGAAAGTTCTGCTGAAAGACAAACAGGAAGCTGAAACGCTTCTGAGCTGGCTGCAATCAGTTTATCCTATAGACCCTGCTGATCAGTTTGGTTTTAAAGAAAATGTTGAGGTAGTCGATACTCCAATTGAAATTGGAGAGATTATGAATTTTGAAGCGGCTAAAAAAATGGTTTTACTGGGGACAAACAAGATTCTGCAATATACGGTTAAAGACGGCGATACTCTCTGGGATATCTCCAGAGCCGTTAATGTCGACCAGGATCAGATTTTATTTACCAATCCAGGCATGGATCCGGAGAATTTAAGCATTGGCCAGGTGCTTTACCTGAGCAAGGAGGCCCCTCTAATCACAGTCATGGCGACACGGGAAGTGACGGTGAACGAGAAAATACCGTATCCGGTTAATGTTAAATATGACGACCAGATGCTCCTGGGTGAGAAGAGCATTGTCAGCGAGGGTATTCCCGGAGAACGGACCGTGACCTACCGGATCACGAAGGAGAACGGTTACGAGACCGGCAGGGAGGTCCTCGAACAAATAGTCTTAAGTGAGCCCAAGACGGAAATGGTAGTTGAAGGTTCAATAACCATGGTGGCCTCCAGGGGCAGCTCGGTAAGGCTGGCCTGGCCCAGCGAAGGAAGCGTTGTATCTTCCTTTGGCGTACGCTGGGGCAGTATGCATTCAGGCATAGACCTGGATGCGGGGTATGGGACTGATGTCGTGTCTGTTGCCGGCGGTACCGTCATTACGGCAGGCTGGGGCGGTGGTTACGGCAATGAAGTGGAGATATCTCATGGCGGCGGCCTGGTGACTAAATACGCTCACCTTTCCAAAATATACGTGGATGTCGGAGAGTCAGTTGACCGTGGTGAAACAGTCGGTTTAGTCGGGTCCACAGGCAACTCAACCGGTCCGCACCTGCACTTCGAGACCATGGTTGGGGGAGAGGCACTCGACCCGCTGGACTTCTTGCCATAAATATTATTAAGAATAACAATCGATTACATATACCGCCCGAGGTTTTTATCCCGGGCGGATAGTTTTTTAGAAAATTGCTATTAAAAATGCGCTGCAGGCAGCAGGCGGTTCAACAATATTGTGCCTGGCAATCAGCCGGGAACACCCGTTTTAAAAGGGCTTGTAAACCGTCATGACAGTGCTATAATACATTTGAGGTGAGAAAATTGTTTTTTGGCGGGTCAGTTAAGAAAAACAAGTTCAGAAAAGCTGTGTTTATCGCAATAACCGCTTTAATCGCCATCGGCCTGGTAATCCCGCTGGCGAGCCTGTTTCAGAACAGACCGTCGACCGGAGGGGCCAACGACACCGGGACAGCTCAGCAAACAATGCAGGAAAGGCTTGCAGAACTGGAAGATGCGGCCATAAAGAACCCCGGGGACAAAACCGTTTTGATGGACCTGGCTGAAGCATATGAGTATACGGGCAAACCGGAACAAGCTGTAAAAACTTATGAACAGGTGCTGATGGTTGATCCCGGTCAATCCGATGCCCGCTACAAAATCGCTGAGGTTTATTATCTGAGCAACAAATACGATCAGGCGGTGACGCGGCTGCAGGAACTGATCCAAAAGGATCCGGAGTATAAAGACGCCCATCTTCTTTACGGTTTTGTGCTTGGGCAAGGCAAAAAGGACTATAACGGGGGCATACAGGAACTTGAGAAGTATGTTGCCCTGGCCAGGGAAGGGCCGGAAGCGGAAAAGGCCAAGCTGGTAATTGCTGAATGGAAGGCAGCCCAGGCTAAAAAATAAAATAAAGAGTGACGCGGGGCAATACTTCAAAGAATCTGCCCCGCGATTTTTTTTGTGTATTATTGCACTGCAGGTTTAGCCCCGGATTTGTAATTTACGCTGCCGGCATGGAAAATGAACAGGCGGACATATTCTTGCCGTGGTGCAGGAATAAATGCATTTGAGCCGAATTACTAAAAAACATAAGTAGTTAACCGGGATTATGGCCAGGAGGAATTTATGGGCAGAATTCTAATCAAAGGAGGGGTTCCCCTCCGCGGCACGGTGAAAGTTTCCGGCGCCAAAAACGCTTCTCTCGCACTGCTTTGTGCTGCAATTCTCGCCAAAAATGAAATCATACTGGAAAACGTCCCCGATATCAGTGATGTACGCGTAATGATAGAAATCATAAACAGCCTGGGAGCCAAAGCGGCCTGGGAAACACCGGACATACTGAGGATTGTCCCTCCCGAGAAGCTGAACGCCGGAGCCCCGATCCATCTGGTAAAAAAACTAAGGGCATCCAACCTCCTGCTGGGCCCCATGCTGGCCAGGTTCGGACAGGCCACGGTTGCGCTGCCCGGCGGCTGCAACATCGGGATCAGGCCGATGGATCTGCATTTCAAGGGGCTGACCGGGCTTGGGGCGGACCTGTACCTGGAACACGGCTGCGTGTGCGGCAGCACGTCCGAGCGGCTCAAGGGGGCCAGGGTTTACCTGGATTTTCCCAGTGTCGGAGCGACCGAAAACATTATGATGGCTGCCACCCTGGCCAAGGGCCAGACATTGATTGAAAATGCGGCCAAGGAACCAGAGATCGTAGATCTGGCCAATTTCCTCAACGCCATGGGAGCCAAGGTGCGGGGAGCCGGTACAGATGTGATAAAAATTGACGGGGTTCCCTCTCTTAATGGAGGGGTGCGCTTCCCGGTCATCCCGGACCGGATTGAAGCCGGGACTTTTATGGTTGTGGCAGCGGCCACAGGGGGCGACATCACCATGGAAAACATGATTCCTGCCCATGTCCAGCCTTTGATCGCGAAATTACGGGAGGCAAACGCTGAGGTTATCGAGGGAGAGGATACGCTCAGGGTATGTGTTAATAAACCCCTCAAGTCAATTGATATTAAGACTATGCCTTATCCCGGTTTCCCCACTGATATGCAGTCCCAGTTGATGGCTATGCTGTCGGTTATTCCGGGGACGAGCGTTCTGGTGGAGAATATTTTTGAGAACCGTTTTATGGTGGCTGACGAGCTGAAGAGAATGGGCGCCAGGATTAAGGTAGAAGGACGGATGGCCGTTATAGAAGGAGTGGACGCCCTGGAAGGCGCCCAGGTTAAGGCAACCGATTTGCGTGCCGGCGCCGCTTTGATCGTGGCCGGGTTGATTGCGTCAGGGGAAACCGAAATCTGCAACGCGAATTTTATTGACAGAGGATACCACAATCTGGAAGAAAAGCTGAAAACCCTGGGGGCGGATATCAGGAGGAAATAAAGCGTGGCAGCACGCTTTTTTAATCGGGGATACTACCTGGTTCTGAATCATTCCCTCAAGCCCCAGGGCGTTGTAGGGTCGGCTTTAGCCGACCATGTGCGGCTGAAGCCGCACCTACAGCTGACCATATAATCGGGGACATTCATTGGGGACATATCCTGGTTTAGGATGTGTCCCCGTTCCGCTGTCTGGTACCATTTAACGATAGGTGCAACAAGAACATATGATAATTCGCAGATAAAACCGGAACAGAGATGTGTCCCCGTTCCACTGTCTGGTATCGGGTAAAGGACAAGCGTAACAGAAGTAAAATTTCAAACTTATAGACATTAAAGTTTACAGGAGGATCATATGCACCACATCACCATCCTGGCAGTGGGCAGGCTTAAGGAGAAATACCTGGCTGAAGGCGCGGCTGAATATTTAAAACGGCTGTCAGCTTATGCCAGGGTGGCAGTTGAGGAAGTAAACGATGAGAGTTTTCCCGAAAGCCTGTCACTGTTAGAGCGGGAAAAGGCAAAGGAGAAAGAAGGAGCGCGCCTCTTAAAGCGCCTGCGCCAGGCTACTTACCTGATTGCCCTTGACCTGCAGGGCGCGAGGTATTCTTCCGGGGAAATGGCCGCTGTTTTTGACAAACTCGCCCTGGAAGGGAAGGGGGATATCACTTTTGTCATCGGCGGCTCCCTGGGGCTGCCGCAAACAGTGCTGGGCAAGGCGGATCTGAGGCTGTCTTTTTCCAGCTTGACTTTCCCCCACCAGCTGATCAGGATAATTTTACTGGAGCAGATATTTCGCTGGTTTAAGATTTCCAGGGGTGAACCGTACCACAAATAATTACCTGCTGGCGGCTATGTTTTTTAATTTAATTCCTAAAAACATATTGCTATTTGCTGTGTGTCATGTTACTATAACTGTAGGCGCCATCCTTACAGAGACAGAGGGTTAGTTGCTTGTAGAGTCTGATTAAATTTGGGTTTATTGCAAGAGATTGACCAGTCCACGGATAGTGTTTTTTGTTTCAGGTTAGGTTCAGGAGGTCATTGGTTCTTAGTAGGTTTACTAAAAACTCAATATGAGGACGACTTGGGGGAATTTGGTAATCTATCTCGGCGTTTCGGCTAGCACAGTTGGTTTGAACCGGTTGGTTTTCAGGTTAGTCCTGGTAACGGTTAAACTGTAGGGATGGTTGCTTATTAGAGAGAAGGCGTGGCCTTCTCTCTTTTATTTTATTTGCAGTTGTGGCATTTGCTGGTTTTGGCAGAGGCGTTGACTAAACTGCCGCAGACGTGATATCTTTTTATTTGAGATTTTACCGGGATAGAATTTTACAGGATTGTTTAAAAGGTGACTGCCTTAAAACAGGGGGGGTTTTATAATGCCGGGGATCATAATCAACGGCAGGGAGATTGAGCTCGATGAGGAAGGCTTTATAATAAATCCTGACGATTGGAGCGAGGAATTAGCAGGCGCCCTTGCCGCTGCCGAGGGTATAAAGGTCCTAAATGATGATCACTGGAAAGTGATCTACTACCTGCGTGACTATTTTAAAC
This sequence comes from Pelotomaculum sp. UBA4789, assembly GCA_002402945.1. Lineage (GTDB taxonomy): Bacteria > Bacillota > Desulfotomaculia > Desulfotomaculales > Pelotomaculaceae > Syntrophopropionicum. The sequence continues at coordinate 11,707 of DHGV01000118.1, read as the reverse complement.
AGTACCAAATTGCGCCCATGATCCGCAAGCTGTGCCAGGATACAGGCTGCAGTTTGAGATATATTTACGAGTTGTTTCCGCCGGGTCCGGCAAAAGGCGCCTGCAAGCTGGCCGGTCTTCCTAAGCCGGCAGGCTGTGTGTGATTTAAAAGTTGACGCACAAAATGCATCGTGCTATAATAACTTCAATTTATTTGGCAAGGCAATGATGGGGATAATGCCGCTTTTAATCGCCAGCGAGCCGGGGCACGGTGAAAGCCCGGCAGAGGAGAGCGTCAGGGCCGCCCCGGAGCTGCGGGCTGAAATCTGATTTTGCATAGATTAGAGATTAAGATGCCGCCGGTTAACCCCGTTAAAGGTTTGAGAGGGCTGAAAAAGCAGGGCATTGCTTTTTAGGTCAATTAGGGTGGTACCGCGAGATAAACTCCCGTCCCTTTTTGGGGCGCGGAGTTTTTGTTTGTTGAAAGGGGGATTTAATGATGCCGGGTGAAAAGTGCAGGGAAAAGGAAATCCTGGAGATCATCGAGAATGATGCGAGGCTGAATACGGAACAAATAGCGGTCATGCTTCAAACAAGTGAAGAAGAAGTGGTGCGCATTATCAAAGAGTTGGAAGAAAAAAAGATCATTGCCGGGTATTTTACAGTGATCAACTGGGACAAGGTCGGCGAGGAAAAGGTTTCAGCCATTATTGAAGTGAAGATCACACCACAGCGTGACCTGGGGTTTGATGCGGTGGCTATGCGCATCTGCCGCTTCCCGGAGGTTAAGACTGTGCGGCTGATGTCCGGCGCATATGACCTGGTGGTTTATATAGAGGGGCAGACCATGCGTGAGGTGGCGTCTTTCGTCACTCTAAAGCTAGCCTCGCTGGAGCATGTATTGAGCACCGCTACGCACTTCGTCCTCAAAACCTACAAACTGCAGGGGACACTTATAGAAGACGATGTTGAGGAAGACAGGAGGCTTTTGATCACCCCATGACCAATCCGTCAGACTGGAACAAACGAATAAATCCTGTGATACTGGGCCTTCAACCTTCCGGGATCAGGCGTTTTTTTGACCTGGTCGCAGAAATGAAGGGTGTTATCTCGCTGGGCGTCGGCGAGCCGGACTTTGTGACCCCCTGGCATATCAGGGAGGCCTGTATGTTTTCCCTGGAAAAGGGCTACACTATGTATACCTCCAACCGCGGCCTCCTGGAGCTGCGGCAGGAGATCGCCAAAAACCTGGCTGCGTCATTTGGGGTTTCCTATGATCCGCACCAGGAAATATTGATCACCGTAGGTGTAAGTGAAGGGCTGGACCTGGCTTTCCGGACAATCCTGTGCCCGGGTGACGAGGTTCTGATCCCGGAGCCTTCTTATGTTTCTTATGCGCCTGTCACTGCTATGGCCGGCGCCAAGCCGGTCTTTCTGAAGACATCAGCGGAAAACGGCTTCCGGATTACGCCGGAGTTAGTAGAGAAGGCGATTACGCCCAAAACCAAGGCAATCATTATTTGCAACCCGAACAATCCCACAGGCGCCACTATAGACCGGGCGCGCCTGCTGGAAATTACAGAGGTCGTTAGGGCACATGATTTAATTTTTGTTTCCGATGAAATCTACGGGCGCCTTACCTATGTGGGTGAGCATACCTGTGTGCCTTCCCTGCCCGGCATGCGCGACCGGACCATTTTATTGAACGGTTTTTCGAAGTCATACGCTATGACCGGCTGGCGGGTAGGTTACGCTGCCGGCAACCGGGACTTTATTTCGGCCATGACCAAGATTCACCAGTACACCATGCTTTGCGCGCCGATCACCGCCCAGATCGCGGCGCTGGAAGCTTTAAAAAACGGAGAAAACGGGCTGATAAAGATGGTGGAGCAGTACAACCGCCGCCGGCGCCTGGTAATCCAGGCTTTGCAGAAAATGGGCCTGCCCTGCTGCGAGCCTCGCGGCGCTTTTTATGCCTTTCCGGATATCAGATCCACGGGTCTTTCCTCGGAAGATTTTGCGCAGCTGCTATTGAAAGAAGAGAAAGTGGCGGTGGTTCCCGGCAATGCCTTTGGCGAGCAGGGAGAGGGGTTTGTCCGCTGCTCCTATTCGGCCTCCATTAACGACCTGACTGAAGCCTTCAGGCGCATGGAGAGTTTTGTCAGGCGCAGGGTGAGCAAAGGGAAGGTACTGACCTTTTCCCCAGGGAAAAACGAAATAATAAAAGAGGGTATTTGCCAAACTATATAGTAAGCTTTTAAACGCCCTGGCACCGCGCAATAAATTTTCATGGGAAGTAGTGTTATTATGATCTGGAATCCGCATTATGAATGTATGGACCGTGAAGAGATGCGGGCATTGCAGCTCAAAAGGTTAAAAGAAACCCTGGCCCGGGTTTATGAAGGGGTTCCCTTTTACCGGGAAAGACTTGATGCCTGCGGGATCAAGCCAACGAACTGGAAAAACTGGAGGACATCCGCAGGCTGCCTTTTACAACGAAAAATGATCTCAGGGATAATTACCCGTACAGCATGTTCGCAGTGCCGTTAAAGCGAAGCGGGTAATAGATAACAGGCAGAAAGAGGGCTTGTAAAAATGGCGGGCTATGCGGCCATTGCCCGGGGCGTCTGTTTTTGTTAAACTGTTTACGGCACTGGACTTTTTGATAAATTCCGGTTCGGAAAGCCTTTGCGCTTTCCGCACCGGGTTTTTATCTGGCAGGATATTTGGAGCAGAAATTTTACGGAGGTGACATGAATGAAGGAGCTGCTTTCAGGCAACGAGGCGATAGCCAGGGGTGCTTTTGAGTCCGGGGTGACAGTGGCGGCAGCCTATCCGGGGACGCCCAGCACCGAGATTTTAGAGAACTTCGCCCGCTATCCCGGCATTTACGCCGAATGGACGCCCAATGAAAAAGTGGCCATGGAAGTAGGTATCGGGGCCTCGATGGCCGGAGCGCGGACACTTGTGGCCATGAAGCATGTGGGCGTAAACGTGGCCGCTGATCCCCTGCTTACCTTTGCTTATACAGGTGTGAACGGGGGATTTGTCCTGGTTTCCGCGGATGACCCCGGCATGCACAGCTCACAGAATGAACAGGACAATCGTTTCTATGCGCGTTTTGCCAAAATTCCTCTCCTGGAGCCAAGTGACAGCCAGGAGGCCAGGGATATGGTAGGTCTTGCCCTGGTTATCAGCGAGCAGTTTGACACCCCGGTAATGCTCAGGACTACCACCAGGGTAGCGCATTCCCAGGGTTTGGTTAAGACAGGTGAACATATACCACAGGATCTGCGCCCTTACACAAAAGATCCTAAAAAATACCTGATGGTGCCGGCCTTTGCCCGCCTGCGGCGGACTGCCCTTGAAGAAAGGCTGACACGACTCAGGGAGTACTCGGAAAACAGCCCTTTAAACTTTATCGAGTGGCGCGATAAGTCAATCGGCGTTATAACCAGCGGCATCAGCTACCAGTATGTCAGGGAGGCGCTGCCGGACGCTTCGGTGCTGAAACTGGGCATGACCAACCCGCTGCCGGAAAAGAAGATCCAACAATTTGCCGGCGCAGTAGGCAGGCTGATCGTGGTGGAAGAGCTGGAGCCTTTTGTGCAGGACCAGGTCAGGTGCATGGGGCTTTTGGTAACAGGCAAGGAATTTATCCCGAATTCAGGTGAGCTTGATGCGGGGATCTTAACCAGGAAATTTATAGAAGCGGGGATATTGAAGACGCCCGCTGATGCCGGGACGCAAGGGAAATCACTGCCGGAAGCGCCAGTAATACCGGGGAGGCCGCCGGTACTGTGTCCAGGCTGCCCGCACCGGGGGCTGTATTTTGCTCTTAAAAAACTGAAACTTACGGTTGCCGGGGATATCGGCTGTTATACCCTGAGCGGCCTGCCGCCGCTGGAGGCAATGGACTGCTGTATCTGTATGGGCGCCAGCATCGGCGCCGCCCATGGTATGAGCAAGGCCAATCCTGAGATGGCCGGCAGTACGGTGGCTACGATCGGCGACTCGACCTTCCTTCATTCCGGCATTACCGGGCTGCTGAACATGGTTTACAATAATGGCACCGGCACGGTTATTATCCTGGACAATAAAACCACAGCCATGACCGGCCACCAGCACCACCCCGGCACGGGCAGCACCCTGATGGGCGCGAAGGCGCCGGCCGTAGACCTGGAAACGCTGGTCAAAGCGCTTGGCGTGAAAAGGGTGCGGGTTGTAAACCCCCTCGATCTTGAGCAAACCATTACAGCCGTAAGGGAAGAAACAGCAGCGGGCGAACCGTCGGTGATCATCTCCCGCTGTCCCTGTGTGCTCCTGACAAAGACTACAAAACCTGCTGTCAGGGTGGTTACAGACAAATGCATCGGCTGTAAAGCCTGTATCCGGCTGGGATGTCCCGCCATTTCCATGAAAAGCAAAAAAGCCCTGATAGATTCGGTATCCTGCACCGGCTGCGGGTTGTGTGTCCAGGTATGCAAAGAAGAGGCGCTGGCGGAAGGGGGCAGGTCCGATGCTTAAGCCGGTCGATGTCTTGATGGCAGGTGTTGGCGGACAGGGGACCATTCTGGCCACCAGGGTACTGGCCCAGGCCGCCCAGGAAGCCGGTTATGATATCAAGGTATCAGAAATACACGGCATGGCCCAGCGGGGCGGCAGCGTGGTTACCCAGGTACGCCTCGGCAAGAAGGTGTTTTCTCCTTTGATTCCGGCGGGAGGAGCAGATGTGGTGCTGGCTTTTGAGAAACTGGAGGGACTGCGGCTGCTGCCGGCCCTCCAGCCGGGCGGGACCATCATCATCAACGAGCAGGAAATCCCTCCCGTCCCGGTGCTGGCAGGAGTTGCGGAATACCCCGCCAACATTGTTGAATATATTCGCTCCGCCGTATCTGATGTTATGGCGGTTAACGCCCTGGAGATTGCGGAAAAATGCGGCAACCCAAAAGCTGCCAACATGGTTCTGTTGGGGGCCATGGCCCGCCGCCTGCCCTTTGGGCTGGAAGTATGGGAAAAAGCACTGGCCGCGCGTATCCCCGCCAGGCTGCTGGAAGTAAACCAAGCCGCTTTCGCAGCGGGATATGATTATAAGTAAAACTTGAAACCGGCATTTTCACAATGTCGGGCCCAGTTTCCACGGTCTGTTAAAAATTAATCTGGTAAAGTAAAGCCATACGAAGGGGACATACCTCGGCATGCAGAAATGCTTGTGACAGAGGTGTGTCCCCATTCCCCTGTCATAGTATGTTTATTAAGACACGAGTCTGCCGACAATGCTATTTGTCTGGGTAAACACACCCGGCGTGAGTTCTTGACAGGCAGGGCGGCAGGGGTTAATCTAAAGTATGTATTGGCGTCGGGTGGAAAAAGATGAAAACAGCCACCCACCGGTGAGGGGGCTTTTTATACATATGAGCAGTGTAGTTGAAGAAATCAGGTCCGGACTGGAGAAGGCTCTGGCAGATTCCCTGCAGGTGTCCCGTGACAGCGGGCAGATCAGGCTGGATACACTGCCGGAGATCACGGTGGAAGTGCCGCGGGAAAAGGGGCACGGTGACTTCGCCGCCAACCTGGCGCTGCTGCTGGCGAAGCCTGCCCGGATGGCGCCCCGCAGGGCGGCTGAAATCCTGGTACAAAATTTTGCAGGCGGAACCTGGGTGGAACGGGTGGAAATAGCCGGGCCCGGGTTTATCAATTTTTACCTTAAACCAGGTTGGATCTACCTGGCTCTGCCCATGGTCATTTCCGAGGGCGGCAGCTATGGCAGCGTAAACATCGGCCAGGGCAGGAAGGTCCAGGTGGAGTTTGTCAGCGCCAATCCGACAGGGTTATTACATATGGGCAACGCCCGCGGGGCGGCCCTGGGTGACAGCATCGCCGCCATCCTGATTTTTGCCGGCTATCATGTTACCCGTGAATTTTACATTAATGATGCCGGAAACCAGATAGAAAATTTCGGACTTTCCCTGGAAGCACGCTACCTGCAGTTAAACGGACAGGATATTCCTGTGCCGGAAGATGGATATCACGGGGAAGATATCGTTGCCTCCTGCATTTCATTCAGAGAAAAATACGGCGACAGCTATACCAATGTGGGAGCAGGAGAGCGCCGTTCGGCGCTGGTGGCGTTTGCACTGGCGGAAAAGTTGAAATTTATCAAAAAAGTGTTAAGCGATTTCGGCGTTGAATATGACACCTGGTTTTCCGAACAGTCCCTGCACGATTCAGGTGCGGTACTGGAAACCATGGAGTTTTTAAAAGACCAGGGCTGTACTTATGAAAAAGAGGGTGCTTTGTGGTTTAAGGCAACGGATTTTGGGGCAGACAAGGACGAAGTCCTGATCCGCTCCAATGGTTTGTCAACATACTTTGCCGCTGATATAGCCTATCACCGCAATAAATTTCTCAGGGGCTTTGAGTGGATTATTGACATCTGGGGGGCCGACCACCACGGACATGTGCCCAGGATGAAGGCCGCGGTACAGGCCCTGGGGTATGACCCTGCCGCCCTGGAAGTGATCATTATGCAGCTGGTCCGGCTGTACAAGGGCGGCGAAATAGTGCGTATGTCCAAGCGCTCCGGGCAGTTTGTAACTCTTGAGGAACTGATCGAGGAGGTCGGCAGGGACGCCGCACGTTATTTCTTTGTTATGCGCAGTTCTGACAGCCACCTGGATTTTGACCTTGATCTGGCCCGGGCCGAAACCAATGAAAACCCGGTATATTACATCCAGTACGCTCATGCCCGTATCTGCAGCATCCTGCGGCAGCTTAACGAGCAGGGCGGGCAGATGCCCGACCCGGAAAATGTTGATTTCAGCCTGCTGAAAGAAGAGTACGAACTTGCCTTGGCCAGAAAGCTGGCAGATTTCCCCGGGGAGGTGGCAGCAGCCGCCACCGGGCTGGCGCCCCAGCGGATCGCCCGTTATCTCCACGAGCTGGCAGGGCTGCTGCACAGCTTTTACAACAGCCACCGGGTGATCACCCAGGAACAGGATCTTTCAGCAGCACGGCTGGTATTGGTGGAAGCCACAAGGATAACCCTGGAAAACGGACTCGGTCTGCTTGCCATTAACGCGCCTGAAAGGATGTAAATTGGGACGTGGGAAAGACCTGAAAATTGTAGGTGCGACTTTAGTCGCACAAAGGCTTGGCGGGCTGAAGCCCGCCCTACAGATGGCTGGCGTTCGCATAGGAATACAGGATATACTGACGTCAGACTTCTGACGACCGACGACTGAATTTTTAGGTGCGATTTTAGCCGCACAATAGCCGGCTGAAGCCGACCCTCGTATATACAGCAAAGCTTTATGAAAACACCTGGGCCGTGAATAAATCACCTAAAACAAGAGGTGGCATTACAAATGAGAGAAGTCATTCTTACCACGCTTACCGGATTTATTGTCGGGTTGCTTTTTACCAGGCTTAAGCTTCCTATCCCGGCGCCGCCAAACCTGGCCGGCGTGATGGGTATTGTGGGCATTCTGCTGGGTTATCTTGTGGCGACGAAATTTGGTATTGGAAAGTAAACGCATTTACAAACCGGTAATTTTTTATTTCACTGCCGGCGCTGTCTTCCCGGGCTGGTTGCTGATTCTTGCAGCAATTACCCGGGTTTAATTTTTGGGCGTTCTATTGACTGTTTATCGGGTAAAAAGATAGAATGGGAGAAATAGTTTAAACGCCATATTCTTTACCATGTAATTACAGGAGGACTGTCTGCCAATGGCCAAATTCGTATTTGTTACCGGCGGGGTGGTTTCATCACTGGGGAAGGGGATTACGGCCGCTTCCCTGGGGCGTCTTTTAAAAAGCCGCGGCTTGAAGGTGGCCATTCAGAAACTGGATCCCTACATCAATGTTGACCCGGGTACGATGAGTCCATACCAGCACGGGGAAGTTTTTGTCACTGAAGATGGCGCTGAAACCGATCTCGACCTGGGACATTATGAGCGTTTTATTGATATTAATATTTCCCGCAGCTGTAATGTTACAACCGGTGGGATTTACAGCGCGGTGATCAACAAGGAACGCAAGGGCGATTTTCTTGGCGGCACAGTCCAGGTGATTCCTCATATCACCAATGAAATAAAAGACCGGGTGCGCAGTGTGGCCACCGAGTCAAACGCTGATGTGATCATCACTGAAATCGGGGGCACGGTGGGCGATATCGAATCCCTGCCCTTTCTCGAGGCCATCCGGCAGTTGAAAAGCGATCTCGGCAAGAGCAATGTTGTTTATATCCATGTCACCCTGGTGCCATACCTGCGCGCTGCCAACGAGCTGAAAACCAAGCCCACCCAGCACAGCGTCAAAGAACTCAGGGGCATCGGCATCCAGCCCGATATTATCGTTACCCGTTCCGAGCAGCCGCTGACCAAGGACATGGAAGAAAAACTGGCCTTGTTTTGCGATATTGACAAAGAGGCGGTGATCCAGGCCCTGGACGCGCCGTCTATTTACGAGGTGCCCCTGGCGCTGGAAGAAGAAGGGCTGGCGGACATCGTCCTGGAAAAGCTTGGCATAATTACCGATCCTCCTGATCTGACCGATTGGCGCGAAATGGTGTTAAGGGTGAAAAACCTCAGCCATACTACGACTATTGGGCTGGTAGGCAAGTACGTATCCCTGCATGACGCCTACCTGAGCGTGGCCGAGGCACTGCGCCACGCGGGATTTTACCATGGCTCCGCCATTACCATCAAATGGATTAACTCGGAAGAAGTCACCCGGGAAAATGTCTCCGAGCTTTTAAACGGCGTTGACGGGATTCTGGTGCCGGGCGGCTTTGGTGACCGGGGTATCGAGGGTAAAATTGAAGCCATCCGCTTCGCGCGGGAAAACAATATTCCTTTTTTGGGACTCTGCCTCGGGATGCAGCTGTCTGTGGTGGAATTTTCCCGCAACGTGGCCGGCTGGCAGGATGCCAACAGCACAGAATTTAACCCGGACACAGCACATCCGGTGATAGACCTGCTGCCGGAGCAGAAAGAACTGGACATGAAGGGCGGCACGATGCGCCTGGGGAAATATCCCTGCAAGCTGCAGCCCGGAACCAGAGCCCATCAATGTTACGGCCAGGATTTGATCGAGGAAAGGCACCGTCACCGCTATGAGATGAATAATGAGTACCGTGATGAACTGGCACGGTATGGCCTGTCTTTCAGCGGCACCCTTCCCAACGGCTACCTGGTGGAGATAATTGAACTGCCGGGCCACCCCTGGTTTGTAGCCACCCAGTTTCACCCGGAATTCAAGTCCCGGCCTAACCGCCCACACCCTCTGTTCAGAGAATTTATCGGGGCTTCCATGAAATATCAAAATTTAAAATAAAGTTGACACAGCACACTGACAGCTTTGGGTAAAACCAAGGCTTTTTACTTGTTAGTAAAATTTTAAGGGAGATGATTGTTTTGCGGAAAAAAGTTATTGCGGGAATTGTGCTTGGTATAGTTTTTATTATTCTTGTTATTATGGTAGTTTCCAAACCTGGAAACAATAATGCTGTGAGCCCCCGCAGCAATGGCGAGGTGGGAATTATCTACGTCGAAGGGGTTATTGCCAATGGCCGGTCAGGGGGCACAGCGCTTTCAGATCAAACGGTATCTGAAGATGTGGCCGCAGCCTTGAGAGAGGCGGCCAGAAATCCCGAAATCAAGGCTGTTGTAATCAGGCTCAACAGCCCGGGCGGTACCGCTGCCGCAGCCCAGGAAATCGGCTCTGAAGTGGGCAGGCTCAGGAAATCAGGCAAAAAAGTTGTGGCTTCCATGGGGGACACGGCAGCCTCGGGAGCATATTGGATTGCTGCCGGAACAGACAGTATTGTAGCCAACCCCGGTACAATGACAGGCAGTATCGGTGTAATCATGGAGCGTTATGACCTGCAGGGCCTGTATGGGAACATCGGGGTCGACACGGAAACTTTTAAGAGCGGCCCTTATAAGGATATGGGATCGTCCAGCAGGTCGACAACCCCGGAGGAACAGGTCATATTCCAGTCTATGATTGACGATATTTACAGCCAGTTTGTCGAGTATGTGGCGCAGGGCAGGCAGATGGACACCGCCAGGGTCAGGACGCTGGCGGACGGCAGGGTTTATACCGGCCGGCAGGCTAAGGAGTTGGGGCTTGTAGACCAGCTGGGTGACTTTCACGACGCGGTTCTTTTAGCCGGTTCCTTAGCCGGCATACCGGGAGAGCCTGCAGTGGCGGAGCTCGGGCCAAACAACATTTTCCGTGATTTGTTTGGGATTACAGGCGGAAACACTTTGTGGGAATCAGCCCTGCCTTTCCTTCCCTGCCTGGGGGAAACCGAAAGTTCATACAGGCTGCAGTGAATAAAGCAGAGGAGGTTATGTCATTAGCATGGAGCCAGGTTTTAACGAAGAACAGGATACTGCTGTTCGGAACGAGCGCTCGGACACCGGTATTTCTGCTGACAGCTGCACAGTGCAGGAGCAGGGCACTCGCGGCGGCGAGACGCCCCCAGGCTTTTTGGAGATAGTGTATGGCGTGCTGTTTGAACCTGTAAGAACAATGAAAAAAGTGGCGGAAAACCCGCCATTGACAGCGGCACTGCTGTCTTTTACCATCATAAGCCTGCTGGGAGCTGTAATGGGGCTGCTTGCTTTTTCAAAATTTCTTAGCCAGGGCTATGATGCCGCCGGTATTGATCAGCTGCTTCCCGGCGCGCAGGTGTTGGCGCCTGCCGGGCTTTTCATAAGCCTTATTTTCAGTTATATCAAATGGTTCTGCTATAGTGCAATTATAAACCTGGTTGCTGAACTGCTGGGCGGCAGAGGCAGCGCCAGGGGTGTTTTTGCGGCATTCGGACTGGCCGGGCTGCCGCTAATCCTGATCATCCCTTTTCAGTTCCTGGCTTTCTGGTGTGGAACAGGAGCATTTGCTGTTAACGTGTTGTTAATGCTGGTGTGGCTGGTGTTGGGGATATGGAGCGGCATTATATTTGTGATCGGCATCAGAGAGGTCCACGCGCTTTCAACCGGGCGTTCAGTTTTAGTATTATTAATTCCCTGCCTGGCCCTGGTATTGCTTTTGGTTTTGTCGGTGATCGGCCTGGCGGCTTTGTTATCCGCATTCATGTTAAACACGAATATCCCAGGTTATTTTTAGGAAGCCTGTTTTCCGGCTTATTTCTGGCAACTGGTAGAGTTTTAAAAACAGCGAAGAATTTTACCCGTACATTTTTTCATTAGAGAGAATATTTTTGTTTTATGTACCGGGAAGGGGTGTAGTGCTGGGTAATGATTTATGATTTGTTGATTGTTGATGATCAGGCCGGTGTCCGGCTTTTTTTATCCGAAGCCTTCTCTGAGGATGGTTACACTGTGGAAACAGCTTCAAATGGGGCGGAGGCAGTTGAAAAAGCCAGTGCCAGGCCGCCGTCTTTAATCCTGCTGGATTTTAGAATGCCTGGCATGAGCGGCTTGGAAACATTGGAGGAACTGCGTAAAATTGTACCGGATGCTCCCATTATTATGATTACAGCATTCAGCGATCATGGCATTATTGACGAAATAAAAGAAAGAGGGGCAGATTGCTGTATCAACAAACCGTTTGATTTGCATGAGATCCGCGCTTTGGTTAAAGGGCTGCTGGTGAAAGAAGAAAAGGGACCGCAGCTGTGAGAAACAGCAGTCAGAGAGATAAATATGGGTTCACGCTGCAGAAAAACCCTGAAAAAAGTTCATAAAACATACTAGTA
>DHGV01000046.1 GCA_002402945.1 Pelotomaculum sp. UBA4789 | reverse complement strand
AACTAAAGGTGCCTGCCACGGTCAAACCGGAGGAGGTAACCAAAGACGCGGATATAGTCTTTATTACTACCCCGGACCGCATGATTGCCGTTGTGGCAGAAGAGATCAACAGACACGGCGGCTTCAGACGGGGACAGGTTGTTTTTCATACCAGCGGGGCACATCCGGCTGACGAAGTTGGCGCGGCGCGCCTGGCCGGGGCATACGCGGCATCGCTGCACCCGCTCCAGTCCTTTGCTGATATCAAGATGGCGATGGAGAACCTGCCCGGCTCATATTTTGCCCTGGAGGGAGATCCGGAAGCGCTGCCCCTGGCCGAGCAGATTGTGAATGATTTGGGCGGCAGGAGCTTTGCCATAGCTGCCGCGGACAAGCCGCTGTATCACGCGGCGGCCTGTATCGCTTCAAATTACCTGGTTTCTTTAATGCACTTCGCGACAGGGCTCTACAGCCGTTTCGGCCTGACCAGGGCGGAAGCGTTTGAAGCGTTAATCCCGCTGGTCAACGGCACAATTAAAAACATCAGCCAGGTGGGGCCGGTGCAGGCCCTGACCGGTCCGATCGCCAGGGGCGACGGGCCCACTCTGGAGGGACACCTGGAGGCGCTAAAAGACGTTGGGGACCGGGAACTCGATCTGTACAGCAAGCTGGGTCTTTACACGGTCAGGGTAGCCCTGGAAAAAGGGAGTATCAGTGCTGAAGAGGCGAAAAGCCTGGATGATATATTGGGGGAGGGTTAAAACTGAGCAAAATAACCACGGCTACAATCAGACAGATGAAGACTGAAGGCAAGCCTATCACCATGCTCACCGCATATGATTACTCGATGGCCAGGCTTGTGGATGAAGCGGGCATCGACATGATCCTGGTAGGTGACTCCCTGGCCAACACAATGCTGGGTTATGATTCCACCCTGCCGGTAACCATGGATGAGATGGTCCACCATGTCAAAGCGGTCTGCCGGGGCGCCGAGCGGGCTATGGTGGTGGCGGATCTCCCCTTTATGTCTTACCAGGTTTCCAAGAAAGAGGCCCTGCGCAACTCGGGGCGGTTTTTAAAGGAAAGCACCGCCAGTGCGGTTAAGCTGGAAGGCGGCCTGGAAATTGCTGAAACTGTCCGCGCCATTGTGAATGCGGGGATCCCGGTGGTTGGCCACCTGGGGCTGACACCCCAGTCTGTCCACCAGATGGGCGGTTACAAGGTGCAGGGCAAGGACGAGTCGGCGGCGAAGAAACTGCTGGCTGATGCCAGGTGTTTGGAAGAAGCCGGAGCGTTTTGCCTGGTCCTGGAATGTGTGCCGACACCCCTGGCCAAACTGGTAACCGAATCGCTGGGCATCCCGACCATAGGTATCGGGGCGGGCCCGCACTGTGACGGACAGGTACTGGTGATCCATGACATGCTGGGGCTTTACCCGCGCCAATCACCGAAATTTGTTAAAAAATATGTTAACCTGCATGAAAGTATCGCCGCCTCCCTGAAACAGTATAAAGAGGAAGTGGCGGCGAGGACCTTTCCCGGTCCGGAGCACTGCTTCAGCATGTCAGAGGAAGTGCTGAAGAAACTTTATTGAGACGTGGGACGTGAAACGTGAGAATTGTAGGTGCGACTTTAGTCGCACAAAGGTTGGATGAATCCGACCTTACAACGGTAAGGGAATGCTGAAATGCGTACGGCTTCAGCCGCACGCATTTGGCGGGCTAAAGCCCGCCCTACATTGGAATCCTTTGATACTCACGATTAATATTGGAGGACTTATGTTCATATATCACACCATCGCGGAAATCCGTGAGTTTGTCCGGCAGGCCAGGGATAAAGGCAGCAGCATCGGCTTCGTGCCGACCATGGGCTACCTGCATGAAGGGCACCTGGAACTGATGCGCCGGGCCAAAGAACAATGCGGCTGTGTTATCGTCAGCATCTTTGTCAACCCCACCCAGTTTGGTCCGGGGGAGGACCTGGAACGCTATCCCCGGGATCTGGAGCGGGACGCCCGCCTGGCTGAAGGGACAGGGGTGGACGCGATATTCAATCCGGGCGTGGAGGAGATATACCCGCCGGGGTACTGCACGTATGTCGATGTTGAACGGATCACGGAAAGGCTTTGCGGTTTTTCCCGGCCCGGCCATTTTCGCGGTGTAGCGACAGTGGTTACCAAGCTGTTCAATATAGTCAAACCGGACCAGGCTTTTTTCGGGCAGAAAGATGCCCAGCAGGTACTGGTGATACAGCGGATGGCTGCGGATCTGAACCTGGAGGTCGGGGTTGTAACTGTGCCTACCGTGCGGGAACAGGATGGCCTGGCCATGAGTTCACGCAATGTTTACCTGGATGCCGCGCAGCGGCAGGCGGCCCTGGTCCTTTCCAGGAGTTTAAAAATGGCGGCGGACGAGGTCCGGGCGGGAGAGCGAAGTGCCGCGGAAATAAGGCAGTTGGTTATAGAAATGATCAAAGCCGAGCCGCTCGCGGACATTGATTACGTTGAAATATACAGCCATCCGGAGCTTGAGCCGGCGGAACTGATTGAAGCACCGGCACTGCTGGCCATGGCTGTTAAAATAGGGCAAACCAGGTTGATAGACAACATTATTCTAAGGAAAGGGGACACATCCTAAACCAGGATATGTCCCCAATAATAGAATGAGGACACCGGTAACAGATAATCAACGTGGGGGTGAGGGTTATGTTTCTGAATATGTTTAAATCAAAAATTCACCGGGCGACAGTTACAGAGGCAAACTTGGACTATATGGGCAGTATCACGATAGATGAGGCGTTGATCGACGCTGCTGATATCATGCTTAATGAAAAGGTCCAAATTGTCAACAACAACAACGGCGCCCGCTTTGAAACCTATGTGATCAAAGGGCCGCGCAACTCCGGGGTAATCTGCCTGAACGGGGCTGCCGCCCGCCAGGTTCAGCCCGGAGATCAGGTCATTATTATTTCTTATGCCCTGATGGATCGCAGCGAGGCAAAATCCTACAGCCCAACTGTGGTTATGGTTGATGGCAAGAACAAAATAACTGAAATTAAGCATGGGGAAGCGCACGGCGAGATCGGCTAGCGGCTGCGAAATTAAACACATAAAAGGCAGCCCACAGCATACGTGGGCTTGCATCATTAGGGGGGGATATTTTGCCAGTCAACTACATGGTAAACTTCGACACCCGGGAACTGCCCCAGGTGGAAGAGGACTATATCATCCTGGGAAGCGGCATAGCAGGGTTGTACACGGCTCTTTCGGCTGTCACAGCGGGCAGTTCGGTAACGGTCCTGACCAAGCAAGCCATGATGGATACCGGTACAGATAAAGCCCAGGGCGGCATTGCAGCCGCACTCGGGGGCGCTGACTCACCGGCGCTGCACAGGGAAGATACCCTGGTGGCCGGGGCCGGTCTGTGCGACTCGGAAGCGGTGGCGGCACTGGTAAGCGAGGGTCCTGACAGGGTCAGGGAACTGATCGGCCTTGGCGCTGTCTTTGACCGTGACAGCGAGGGACTGTCCCTTACTATGGAAGGGGCGCACA
Source organism: Pelotomaculum sp. UBA4789 (assembly GCA_002402945.1). GTDB lineage: Bacteria > Bacillota > Desulfotomaculia > Desulfotomaculales > Pelotomaculaceae > Syntrophopropionicum. The sequence goes on along the minus strand of DHGV01000046.1, from coordinate 2,663 downwards.
GCCAGCGGCGCATCCTTCATGCCAGCGGCGATGCTACCGGGGCGGAGATCCAGCGGATCCTCACTTTGCGTGTGCGGGAAAACGAAAAAATAAAAGTGCTGGAGAACCAATATGTTGTTGACCTCCTGGTGCGCGAGAACACCTGTTACGGGGTATTGTCCTATGACCGCGTTAAAAATGAATATAAAGTTTTCCGGGGGAAAGTGGTAGTGCTTGCCACAGGCGGCTTGGGACGTATTTTTGAGCACAACACCAATCCTGAAATAGCCACCGGCGACGGCATCGCCATCGCCTTCCGGGCCGGCGCGGAAGTTATGGATATGGAATTCATCCAGTTCCACCCCACGGTATTGAACCTGCCGGGCGCCCCGCTTTTTTTAATCTCAGAAGCTGTGCGCGGCGAAGGCGCTTACCTGCGCAATATAAACGGCCAGCGTTTTATGCAGCGCTATCATGACCTGGCGGAACTCGCGCCCAGGGATATAGTGGTGCGCGCTATTTTAAAAGAAATGGCGGCAACAAATTCCAACAAGGTGTTTCTGGATCTGACCCATCTCGACCCGGAACTTGTAAAATTACGTTTTCCCAATATTTTAAAGACCTGCGCGGAATACAACCTGGACATTACTATTGACCGCATTCCGATAGCGCCCGCCGCTCATTACATGATGGGCGGGGTTAAGATTAACCTGGTTGGGGAAACAAGCATCAAGGGCCTTTATGCCTGCGGCGAGGTTTCCTGCCCCGGCGTTCACGGCGCCAACCGCCTGGCCAGCAACTCCCTGCTCGATGGGCTGGTTTTTGGCGGCAGGATAGTTGAAGTGACCAAACATTTCCTGGAGGATTACCAGCCCCGCCACCAGGAATTTGCCTGTGACTGGCTGCTGGAACCGGCAAAAATAGATTACACGGCTTTGCGCAAAAAGCTGACCATAGAGATGAATGAGAAGGCCGGCCCGGTGCGCAGCAGTGAAGGATTAAGAGAAGCCCTGGTGTTTTTTGATGAGTGGAGCTACCTCAAGCGGCACGGGGCAGACAACGCCGATCAGATGGAAGTAAAAAATATGCTCCAGGTAGGGGAACTGGTGGCTGAAGCGGCCCTTGCCCGCAGGGAAAGCCGCGGGGGGCACTACCGGGTTGACTGCCCGGATACCTACCAGCGCTGGCAGAAGCATATTATATTCAGACGGTAAAAGAAAAGGACACATATGAGTAAAATCGAACTGATAGCCACCGCTACTTTTGGCCTTGAAGCAGTTGTGGCGAGGGAAGTAAAAGAGCTGGGTTATGAAGATATGATGGTAGAGGATGCCAAGGTCACATTTGCGGGAGACGAAGCTGCTGTATGCCGTGCGAATTTATGGCTGCGCAGCGCGGATCGCGTTTTATTGAAGATGGGTGAGTTCAAGGCGCTCACTTTTGATGAGCTTTTTGAAAAAACCAAGGCTTTACCCTGGGCAGACTGGATTCCTGAAAACGCAGCCTTTCCGGTTCAGGGCAAGTCCGTCAAATCACAGCTTCACAGCGTTCCCGACTGCCAGGCCATCGTTAAAAAGGCGGTTGTGGAAAAGATGAAGGAAAAGCACAAGCGGGACTGGTTCCAGGAAACCGGGCCCCAGTACACCATCGAAGTCGCCCTGCTCAAAGATATGGCCACCCTGACCATTGACACCAGCGGTGTGGGACTGCATAAAAGAGGCTACCGCAAACTGGGCAGCCCGGCGCCGCTGAAGGAAACACTGGCCGCCGCCATGGTTTTGCTCAGCCGCTGGCATCCCGAACACACCCTGATTGATCCTTTTTGCGGGTCCGGTACGATCCCGATAGAGGCGGCGCTGATCGGAATGAATTTGGCTCCCGGCCTGAACCGGGAATTTGCCGCCGAAAAATGGCCGGCTATTCCGAAAACCCTGTGGATTAAAGCCAGGGAGGAAGCCAAGGAACTTGCTTACTACAGACAGCCAATACATATAACAGGTTCGGATATAGACGGCGAAGTGTTGGGCCTGGCGCGTTACCATGCCCGGCAGGCCGGAGTCGAAGATAAAGTGTTTTTTCAAAAGCTTCCTGTTTCCGAGCTCAGATCAAAACGCAGGTATGGTTATATCATCTGTAACCCCCCCTATGGAGAGCGTCTTGGTGATATTAAGCAGACAGAGGATCTCTACCGTGAAATGGGGAAAGTTTTTAAGGCTCTTGACACCTGGTCATTTTACATTCTGGCTGCCCACCCCCACTTTGAACGTCTTTTTGGCAGTAAGGCAGATAAAAAAAGAAAGCTGTACAACGGGCGGATCCAGTGCAATTATTTCCAGTACTATGGTCCCCGCCCGCCCCGAGGGTTCAACAATTAACAGCCTTCTGGCAGGATGCTCCTTGCCCTAGCCAGATCTGACTGTTTTACCATCAGCCTTATTCCTCCCAGGGCATATGGTGTGTACATTACTACTGCAGATTGTTCATCAAACAACAGAGCCTCAATGCCTTCGCTTTCCAAAAGCCCTTTAGCCAGGTAGGCCTCGTCAACACTTAAAAAAGACGCTGCTTTAACAAGCTTATCCACTGCTATATCTCCTTTTTTATTTACATTCTACTTCATAAAGAGTAAAATATATTTTAGCTCAATAAATAGGTCTTATAAAGATAAGTGAATCACCTGAACC
>DHGV01000094.1 GCA_002402945.1 Pelotomaculum sp. UBA4789 | reverse complement strand
ATAGCTGAGGTATGTCCCCGATCGGGATGGTTGTGCAATATTGGCGGGCACCATTTCATAACAGGAAGGCATATAGATGGAAGAAAAGACTTTAAAAAGGCTGGAATATCATAAAGTGCTGGAACAGCTGGCTTCTTTTGCCGGCTCGCCGCTTGGCAGAGAGAAGGCCCTGGCGCTCAGGCCCGTCGATGATCCGGATGTTATCCGCAGGTGGCAGGATGAGGTCAGTGAAGGCAGGAAGCTGTTAAGGTTTGAACCTACCGCTGAGATGGGAGGCTGGAAAGACGTCAGGAACCCGCTGCTGCGGGCCGGCCGGGGAGCTGTCCTTGAACCGGAAGAGTTGGTTGCGGTTTCTGATACACTCACAGCAGGAAGAATTATAAAAAATTTTCTGCACGAGAGACAGGAAAGCTACCCTTTGCTGAATGAGTTGGCTTTTTTTATTGTACCCCTGCCGGACCTGGAAGCAAGGATCAAGAAGGCTATTTTACCCGGCGGGGAAATTGCCGATAACGCTTCGCCGGAACTGGCGCGCACACGAAAAAAACTGGTGGGCGCCCAGCTCGATATAAAAAAATACCTTGAAAACATGATCCGCTCTCCCAATTACCAGAAATATTTACAAGATCCTATAGTAACTATCAGGGAAGGGCGTTATGTCGTTCCGGTTAAAATTGAATACCGCGGGCAGGTACCGGGTATCATTCATGACCAGTCTGCGAGCGGCGCCACCCTGTTTGTCGAGCCGATGGCTGTGGTGGAAAAAAATAATGAGCTCAGGCGTTTGACCGTAACAGAAAAACAGGAAATCCAGAGGATCCTTGCCGCCCTGTCAGAAGGAGTGGCTCAGCACCTGGAGAGCATTGAAACCACCTTGAACACGCTCGGGGAGCTGGATTTTATCCTGGCCAGGGCTAGGTACAGCCAGTTTCTCAACGCGTGGGCGCCAAGCCTGGAAGGGGAGGCCTTTCTGGATATCAGGCAGGCCAGGCACCCGCTGTTGAAGGGTGACGTTGTCCCGATAAATATCCGCCTGGGGGAAGATTTTGACACGCTGATCATAACCGGGCCCAACACCGGCGGCAAGACAGTAGCCCTGAAAACGGCCGGGTTGCTTGTCCTGATGGCCCAGTCCGGGCTGCACATACCGGCAGGTGAAAATACCAGGGTGGGTATATTTCAATGTGTATTCACGGATATCGGTGATGAGCAGAGCATCGAACAATCGCTGAGCACTTTTTCCTCACACATGACCAATATTGTCGAGATCATCGGCAGGGCCGGCAGGGACAGCCTGGTGCTGTTGGACGAGCTGGGCGCCGGCACTGACCCCATCGAAGGCGCCGCCCTGGCCCAGGCGATCCTGGAGGCGCTGCATACAGCCGGTGTCAGGACCATTGCCACCACTCATTACAGCGAGCTGAAAAACTTTGCCTTCACCCGCGACCGGGTGGAAAACGCCAGTGTCGAGTTTGACACGGTAACCTTAAGGCCGACATACCGGCTGTTGATCGGCAAGCCGGGACGCAGCAATGCTTTTGAAATTGCCCTGAGGCTGGGGCTCCCAGCCGGGCTGGTTAAAAGAGCCAGAGATTTTTTATCAGTGGAACAGATAAAGTTTGAAGAGCTGATGCATAACCTGGAAAAAGCCCAGCAGGAGGCTGAATCCGACCGGGCGGCAGCTGCTGAACTGGCTGCAGAGGCACGGACAATCAAGGAGAAACACGAAAGACTGGAGGCTGATCTCTCCGGGAGACGGGAAGCCATCCTGGCTAAGGCCGGGGAAGAGGCGCGGTCACTGGTCAGCTCGGTGAAAATTGAGGCTGAGTCTGCTGTAAGGGAACTCAGAGAGAAAATCGCCGCAGAAACAACCAGGGCCAGGGAGAGCGCCGTCCAGGAGGCCAGGGAGAAGATCGGCAGGCTGCAGCGCAAAGTCAGCCGTGCTGTTCCGGAAAAAGTTTATTCAGGACAGATCCCGGCGGTGCTGCGCGCCGGGCAGGAAGTATTCCTGCCCAAGTACAACCAGCGGGGTCACGTTATCGCACCGCCCGGCCCGGGGGACGATGTGCAGGTACAGGTGGGCATCATTAAAATGAATGTGCCGCTTAAGGAACTGCGCACAGTTGATAAGCCAAAAGAAAGCTGGGGACAGAGTGAAGTGTCAGGTATGATCATGGACAAAGCGCGCGACATATCTGTAGAGTTGAATTTAAGAGGCCAGTATGCAGATGAGGCCCTATCAAATGTGGAAAAATATCTGGATGACGCTTACCTGGCCGGCCTGCCCAGGGTAACTCTGATCCATGGCAAGGGCACCGGTTCATTGAGGACGGCAGTCCATAAACTATTAAAAGGGCACCGCCGCGTGAAATCTTTTCGCCTGGGTGAACACGGTGAAGGGGGATACGGCGTGACGATAGTGGAATTGGCTCATTAGGCAAAAAAACCGGGGCGCATTTCACGAACCCGGTTTTTTTATAATTCAACAAGTCAACAACTGGCACAGACTATGCTCACCGGGCTGGTTTGGGGATAATGCTTGGTTTGTCAGTTATCACACCATTATCAACCTTGTTATTATTGTCATTATTCTGCGACCCATTTGGAACGCTGTTTGAACTGCCGGGTGTCACAACCGGAGCCTTTCCGGAGCCGTGTACCGTACAAAGCTCCGACGGCGCGCGGAGTTTGTAATCTTCAACTATGGAAGGAACGCTGTATGGCAATTTGATTAAAGGTTTAGTCACAACATTGGGACAGTAAGAGGTCGGCAGCTGGCCGCTTACGGCGCAAACCTGGACATAGCCGTGCATATTATCTGTGACGGTGGGGACCGTCCCCTCGGCAAAAATATCAGTTACCAGGCTGTCGCCCGGAGTATTCGGCCCCGGCAGCAGGCCGGACTTGCCGTCAACCGTTGCGGATACTATCCCGGAGGGCACAGTGAAGTTTTTGACTGGTATGCCGCTCAGTGCCTTGCTCATGATTTCCTGCCATATTCTGGTGGGATAAGTGCCACCATAAGCCTGCGGCATTGCCTCAGGCTGATCATAGCCGATCCATACCGCCGCCACAAGCTCAGGTGTGTACCCGACAAACCAGAGATCCTTTCCTTCATCGGTGGTACCGGTTTTCCCGGCCACCGGCCGGCTGAGCTGAGCTCCGGTTCCGGTGCCGCTTTCCACTACTGATTTCAGCATATCCGTGATGATGTAAGCTGTGGTTGCCTTCATCGCCTGCCGCTGTTTTGGAATAGCCTGTTCCAGGATAACCCCGTCCATTTTTTCGACCTTCAAAATGGCAACAGGTTTGTTGTAAACCCCTTGGTTGGCGAAGGCGCCGAAAGCGCTTGCCATCTGCAGCGGGGTTACCCCGTTGTCAAGCCCGCCGAGCGCCATGCTAGCCCCATGTCTGGACGAATCCAATTCAATACCGAGTTTGGAGGCAAATTCAATGGCGTTTTCAATGCCGACATAATCTACCATTATTTTAACCGCAGCGACATTGACAGAATTAGTAATAGCCGTGCGCAGGTTAATCAAGCCACGGTACCTGCCGTCAAAATTATTTGGCTCGTAAGAACCGTATTTCACCGGGATATCATCGACAACAGAAGCAGGCCCTAATCCGTTGTATTCTACTGCCGGGCCGTAAACCGCTATTGGTTTAAATGCTGAGCCGGGCTGGCGGGTGGTTTGGGTGGCCCTGTTCCACTGTCTCCTTTGGGTGTGCTCACGGCCGCCGACTAATGCCTTAATATATCCTGTATTGGGATCAAGAACGACAGCAGCGCCCTCGGGCTGCATCATGCCGTTTTTATCCGTTTCAGATGAAGGAAAGTTGGCTGCCCTGGCCATGGCGTTTTCGGCATATAACTGGATGTCCGTGTCTATAGTTGTATAAACTTTCAAGCCGCCCTTGTAAAACGAGGCCTCGCCGAACTTTGCAATTAACTCGTCCGTTATATAGTCGAGAAAATAAGGATAGGGGTACTGGCGGCCGGCCACATCTTTTGTTTCAAGCTGTAGTTCTTTTTTCTTGGCGTTTTCCGCTTCGCCGGCGCTGATGTATTTGTTGCGCACCATGCTGTCCAGCACACTATTGCGCCTGGCTACTGCCGCCGCCGGATCATAGAAGGGATTGTAAGCGCTGGGGGCCTGGGGCAGGCCGGCCAGCAGGGCTGCCTCTTCCAGTCCCAGCTGGTCAATGGTCTTGGCAAAATAGATCTGTGACGCGGACTGGATACCGTACGCGCCCTCACCAAGGTAAACATTATTTAAATACATCTCCAGGATTTCATCCTTGGTATACCGCCTTTCGACCTGTATGGCCAAGACGGCTTCCTGGATTTTTCTCTTGATCGTCTTTTCCGGACTCAGCATTGATATTCTTACCAGCTGCTGGGTGATGGTGCTGCCGCCCTCCTCTCTGGATCTGGAAAGCAGGTTATTAACGGCAGACCTGGCTATGCCGCGGAAGCTGATGCCGTGGTGCTTGTAGAAAGCAGGGTCTTCAATGGAAATAAAGGCATTTTTGACCAGATCGGGAACTGCCTTAATATCAACGGGGACGCTGTTTCTGACCCCGATCTGTGTTATTAGCTTGCCATCCTTGTCATAAATATTTGTAGATGCGCCTGATTCCAGCATTTCCGGGCTGAGCACGGGCATGTCTTTAACACTGGCATAAACCAGGCCAATCGAAACAGCGCCGCCGGCAAGTACAAGCAGGATCAGCACAAGGATAGCCAAACGGAAAATATTTAATCTTTTTTTTGTTTTTTTCTTTCGAGACACAGTTTATATCCCTCCCCAAAGTTAAAAGAATTATAACATATCACTGATCATTTCCAAAATAATTTCTGAATCCACCGGGTGCAGGATTATTTTAATTACCGATGAATGAATTATATGACAGTGTTAATTTCTGAGATAAAAAGAAAGGGTGAACCAGGTGCGTATAAATGGCAGTGTTGCTGACTTTATCCTGGCCCAGCTGGCCGAATGGGGTGTGGAAAGGATTTACGGAGTCCACGGTGATGCCATATTCCCATTAATGGATGCATTGGACCGCCGGCAGAAAATTGAATTTATTGCCGCCACGAATGAAGCCAATGCCGCTTTTATGGCTGCTTACGAGGCCAGGCTGACCGGCAGGCTGGCCGTATGTACAGCATCTGCAGGACCTGGCGCGGTCAGCCTGCTGAACGGGCTGGCAGACGCATGTTTGGATGGAAGCCCGGTATTGGCTATTACGGGGCAGGCAGAGACAAAAAAAATCGGCGCCAATACAAAACAGTATTTTGACCAGCAGCTGTTGTACAGGAGTTTCTCTAAATTTACTTCACTCCTGATAGAACCTGTTTCCGTGGCGGAAATCTTTGCTTTAGCTGTCAGGGAGGCTTATCTTGATTTCTCAGCGGCGCATATCACAGTGCCCAAGGATGTTTTTGCCAAACCCGTTTCCCTGGACACGCTGCCGGTTGATATCATTGAAATCATCAAGCCTCCGGTTTTTTCCGGCAGCAATGAAAATATCATCGAGGCCATAAGGGACACAAAAAAACCGCTGATTGTGCTGGGCAGGGGGGCAGAAGATGCACTCTACCAGATCTTGGAATTATCACATAAAATAGGATCAGGCCTGATCGTGGCCCGGGAGGCCAAGAGTGTGATCAGGGGATCTTTCAAACGAAACCTGGGAGGGATGGGGGAAACTTATCTACCCTCTATAGTCAACGAAGCTGACTGCCTGATCTTGATCGGCAATATTTCCTGTGAAAAACAGCTTTTTCCCGAAAGTATTAGAATCATCCAATTGGCTGCGCGACCCGAATATATTTCTGTAAACGCGCATGCTGCCGCCAGCGGGGACCTGGGGCTTCTTATAGAAGTGATCATGCATGATCTTGAAAATTATGCTGTCAACCAGGAATGGGTGGGGAAAATAAAAGAGGAGGCCCTGCACGTCAAGCAGGTGGCAGCCCGGGCCAGGGAAAACAAGGACAGGCCGATCCATCCCTTAAGGCTGATGTCAGCCCTGAACCAGGTTGTGCCTCCCAAATCGGTTATTACTGTGGACGTGGGGGAGTTTTCCCACTGGTTTGATGTAGGGTACCTGGTAGAAAACCAGGATGTTCTGCTTTCAAGTATGTGGCAAAGCATAGGGAGCGGCCTGCCGGCTGCCATTGGGGCCAAGCTTGCCGACAGGGACAGGACTGTTATCGCAATTGTCGGTGACGACGGAATGATCGCTTCAATGAGCGAGCTGCTTACCTGTGTCCGCTATAATTTAGCAATAACCATAATAGTTGTTAATAACCAGATGGCTGCCCAAGGATTGAAGCCCTGTGGCCAAGAACTGCCCACACCGGATTTTGTGCACCTGGCAAAAGCCTGCGGCGCCGAAGGGTTCAGGGTCGAGGACCCGGCAGAAATTGAAGAGGCGATCAAACAGGCTGTCGGGTCAGGCCGGACAGTTTTATTGGAAGTCATCACCGCACCTGTTAAATCCATGGTATAAAAACAACCCCGCCAGTGATGGCGGGGTTTCATTTCATGATGCGTTTGTTGTTTAGAAGATGGTCCTTTTTCTTCGGAAAAACAGGAGGTATATTATTTCAAGTATACCGGCTGTGTTAATAAAAATCAGCATAATATACCAGGCCAACTGGTTATTGCGCGCGGAGTGCCAGAGGGCTAAAGCCTTCCAGATAAGACTCCAAATGACAAGGGCTGTAAAAAGCCACATATGGCTCTGAAAATATTGCAGCGAAGGATCCATAAGTCCACTCCCCCAGTAAAGTTATTACTTATATAATACCGCAAACTTTAAATAATAGATCATAAATTATCAAAAATTAAATATTATTTAGTCTTTCATGGATTTAAGACAAAAACGCCACCATAGGAAACGGCTGATTTTTGCAGCCAAGCCTGTATCGGGATAATACATAGCCCCGGTATCATCTTTGGCGAAAATTGTGTCATACCGCTGCAGACCGTTTATCTGATCTCTTTCAAAATAAGCGCTGGCCTTTTCCGAGGGCCCTAAAAGAATCTCCAGGCGTTCAATGGTTTCAAATTCCCGCCGGGATTTTCTGGGGTGCCTGATCCCTATTTCCGTTATTTTTACCGGTGAATTTCCCGTGTTGGCCGCAGTTACGCGCAGGCGGGTTTTGCTCGGTGACTCCTGATCCGTACAGGACGGCGCTATGGTCCAGGTAATTTTTACAGCCAAAGAAATTCTCCTTTAATCATCACCGACTAAATAACAATTTTAACGTGGACAACCTGGTGATCAGGGTCCAAGAATATTATTTCCGCTTTGTCATCTTCCAGGCTGGCTATATAGTGATCATTGACAGGGATTGGTATCATTTTATTGAGAATGAGCAGGTCATCCCTTACTCTGCAGGTGACTTTGCTGAGGGGCCTGTCGTTTACTTCCAACCCGTCATCAATATAAATGCAAATATTGATTTCGCTTTTATTTTCGAGCATTTGAAGCAGTGCGCCTGTTTTTGATCCCATACCGCGGCTCCTTTCTGATCAGAACGATACAATTATCCCCCCGTTGCCCGCGTATGTCCCCATCGTGCTGCCTATTTTGCTGACAATCATCCTGCCGGGATGATAACACTCTTCTATGCTTTTCTGTAAGTTCAAAGCATCCTGAAGACAATTGACATGGCTGATGCCTACAATTTTATCCTGCAGGCTGCTGCCCATTTCACCTACCAGCTCTACAATCCGCTGCAGTGACTTGGCGCGTCCCCGAACCTTTTCCAAGACATCTATCTGGCCCCTGTCTCCTGCTTTGCCGATGGGTCTGATGCTGAGCATCGTACCGATAAAACCCGGCAGCCGGCCTACACGTCCGCCTTTAATCAGGTTTTCCAGGGAGTCCATTGTAAAAAGGGTGGTCATTTTGTTTCTGTAATCGATGACCTTTTTTACGACATCCTGCACACTGTCTCCGGAGCGGATGAATTCATGAGCCTTGATAGCCAGGATACCCAGCCCCAGTGAACCGGTTAAGGAATCAATCAGGTAGATGTCTCCGGGCACAGAATTAGTTGCCAGTTGGGCGCTTTCAAAAGTGCCGCTGAGAGCCGATGACAAGCCAATAAATACAACCGCGGCATGGTTGGCCAGCGCTTCCCTGAAGGCCTCAGCAAAAGCTTCCGGCGACGGCCTGGATGTCTTGGGCAGGCCACGGCTAGCGGCCATGCGTTCCCAAAACTGCTCCGGTTTGATGGTCACCCTTTCGGTAAAAGTTTCATTGTTATCAAAGGTGACGTGCAGGGAAACTACACCAATATCATATTTGTCAACCAGTTCTTCCAGCAGGTCGCACGAGCTGTCGGTGATTATTTTAATACCCATATGAACAACCCTTCACTGATCTTTACCGGAAATTTTACAGCACAAATGATAAAAGCGCAAGTGCATAACACTCTGTCAGAGACAAGCCGGTTGTAGCACCCTGCAAAAAACCTCCCGGTGTAAAATAAATGTAGGAGAAAAACAGAAAGAGACAACCCTTCTTTGGTAAAATGAAGTCAACCAAAACAACAAGAACCAGAGAAGGAGAGGTCTCTTTGAATAATATTATACAGGAAGTATGCAAGCGATTCATAACAGAAGTTGTAGAATTTTTCAAAGCCTGCCTGCCGGCAGGCAGGAAGATAAAGCAATGGATCTGGCGGAGATGGAGAAAGGATTAAAAAAGAGCAGTGACATATTTTTACTTGACATGATCAAAGCATATCTGGAAGAAACAGACCGGCAAATAGCAAAAGACAAAACCAGGCGCAGAGAAGAAGGCCTGGTAGTAGAACGCAGGAGCGAAGAGCGGACAGTATACACAAGATTTGGAACCTTGACATATTCCCGTTCATATTACTATAACAAGCGCAAGAAGGCATACCTGCACCCTGTAGATCTCGTAGCGGGATTGGAGCCGTATGAGCGAATATCGCTGACAGTCGGGGCAGATATGGTGAGTCATGCCGCAGAAAGCTCTTACGGTGAAAGCAGCCTGCCTGCCGGCAGGCAGGTCGCCTTGCAAGACGGCAGCAACACAAACTTACCGATAATAACAGTTCACGAAGGGATTAAAAAGCCAGGTAAAAACAGGAGCCGTTGTATAAACACCCACCATATCTGTGCCTACGGAGAAACAAGCGAAGACCTTTGGTTTAGAGCAGCCGATTGGATTTATGAAGCCTATGACATAGATAAGATAGAGGCAATTTACATCCACGGAGACGGAGCCAGCTGGATCAAGAAGGGGCTGGAAATCCTGCCGAAATCAAAGCCGGTATTAGACAAATACCATCTCAACAAAGCCATTATGAACTGCACAGGCGCACCCTGCCTGCCGGCAGGCAGGATCCAGAATGCCGGTGGATACTGAGAAAAGCATTAAAAGAAGCAAATCGGGACGACCTCAAAAAGATCATTTGGGATATGGCCAGGTGGTGTTGAGCACTTGAGAACAAAAGAAGAAATCAGCAGTATCGTCAACAAGGCAATGAAGCGTGTCCAGAAGGTTTTTTGCGATGTTGACCTGAATACCCTGGGCAATCTCCCTGCAAAGAAAATAGGCAAAGTAACCCCATTGTTCAGGCTGCTGAGGTCAGTTCAGAATGCTGGATTTGCATGATAAAAACGAGGATATCAATTCTGCCCATCTGTCTTCCATCTAGAGTTGGGGTGCGAGATTATATCCTCCCGAATATCCAAAGAAGCAAAATCTCTTAATTGAAATATCCTACAACAAGTTGACACCGTCCCTAGGATTCTTGACAAGGCAAACCCGAAATGCTAGAATTACTTTGCGCTAAACTGAACTAAAATGCCCGAGTGGCGGAACTGGCAGACGCACAGGACTTAAAATCCTGCGGGGTTAACTCCCCGTACCGGTTCGATTCCGGTCTCGGGCACCAACACACAAGCCTTTCGGGGCTTTTTCTTTTTGTAAATTTACTTGGAGATATGCTTTGCGGGACGGGCCATCACCTGGGGCGTTATATTTTTTAATAGAAACAACGTTTTATTTTGAATTACTGTAGTTTTCTGGAGCGGTACTGGAGACGGGACCGCTCCAATTATTAACCAAAAATCTTATTTACACTAAAATCTATGACTGGTATCATATAGTAAATTTCTGGTTTATTGTCAAAAAAGGAGAGTTAATGTTGAAAGCAACTGGTCTAGTCAGAAAAATGGACTGGCTCGGACGGGTTATTATACCCAGGGAATTAAGATCTGATTTAGGCATTGAAACAAGGGACCCTATGGAAATATTTGTTGATGGTGAACGCATTATCTTGAAGAGATATGAGCCAACTTGTACTTTTTGTGATAGTACAGAGAGCATAAAGTACATTAAAGGGAAAAGTGTCTGTGGTGAGTGTATCAAAGCTATACATAAAATTATCAAATAAAAATAGTCCTTTTAAAAATGCCGTCAAGAGACGGCTTTTTATTAATAAAATGAGATATTAAGGCGTTCCAACCTGGGACGCTTTTATCATTTCATGAGTATCACAAGAACCCGTGTTAACGGCCAATAAAAATACAGTACTTGGCCACCTGTAAAACTGGAAAATTTATTGACTAATTATCATTGATCTCGAATATCCGTTCCCTGTGTTTGAGCCGGTAGCTGTCACCAGTCATGTTGAAAAGTTCACACTTGTGCATGAGCCGGTCCAACATGGCTGCGGTAATAACCGGGTCGCCCAGAAATTCACCCCACTCCTCAAAGTCCTTGTTGGAAGTCAGGATAACCGAGGTTTGCTGGTACAACCGGTTAATCAGGCTAAATAACAAGTTTGCCTCCTGGCGGGAGATGGGCTGGAAGCCCACCTCGTCCAGGATAACCAGATTCGCACGGTAAAGCATCCTTAGCTGCCGCCGGCTTCGGCCCGAAATGGTTTCGGTCTTGAAAAGGTGCATCAATTGGTCCATCTGAGTGAAATAAACCCGGTAGCCGGCATTTACAGCCTCAATTCCCAGGGCCACCGCAAGGTGGGTCTTGCCGTTATGTAAAGCTTTCCATACCGGCAATTATGCAAAGTATTTGCTTATGTAAAGTTGATGGGCACAAACAAGCAATAAATCTCATTTATGCCCCTGTCAACTTGACATAAATAGACTATTGGCAGATCTTCTGTAACCAGGTCAGTAAATCCTGATCATCCTGCCAGGCGGGTACATCATCAATCACTGTTGGTGAGTAAGCTTGTTCCAGTGCCAGACGTTTCATCCGGGCATCCGCCCTGGAATAGATCTCACTGGTGGTAACACTGGAATGACCTAAAAAGTCCCGGATGTAAACCAGATTGACGTTCGCTTGTAAAAGGTGCATAGCTTTGGTGTGCCTGAACACATGCGGTGAGACTTTGTTCGGCAAAAGGATGGTGTTTTGTTCTTTGACAACTTTAACATACTTGTTAATAATGTACGAAACCCCTGCTCGGGTCAGTTTCTGACGACGGCTGTTAAAGAACAAGGGGTAGTCTGACCTGTCAGCGGCAGTTAATCGTCTTTCTTCCAGGTAATCTTTCAGCAGGACAGCTGTCCTGCTCATCAGCGGCACATGCCGCACTTTTCGGCCTTTGCCTTTGAGAGTGATAGTGGCTGGTTGTGTGAACCGGATGTCGCGGACCAAAAGATCTATTAATTCCTGAACCCGTGCGCCAGAGTCATACAGTACTGTCAAAAGCAACAGATCGCGACGACCTGCTGGTGTTTTCCGGTCAGGCTGATTTAATATAACTTCCAACTCTTCCGTTGTTAAATAAGCTACTGCTGGTTTCCCTGTCTTTTTCAGTGGAATGGATAGGATCCGCTGGAGCATCAGAAGTCTTTCTGGTGTCTGTGCCTGTACGTAGCGAAAAAAAGCATGAATGGCTGCCAAACGCTGGTTGCGTGTGGCAATGCTGCACTTTCGTTCCGTTTCTATATAATGTACCCTATAGAATGGACAAGAAGGGTTTTAGAAACCCTTTATTCCGGACGAGTGAATTTTTGAAACCCTTAATTTTGGACAGCTGGATTTTTAAAACCCTTCACTTCGGACAAATGGGGTTTTTGACTCCAATTCAGGCAGGTATTAAAATAAAACTGTACTGAATAGGAGGAATATCGTATGGCTAACAAAAAATTTACCGAAGAGGAAATG
>DHGV01000086.1 GCA_002402945.1 Pelotomaculum sp. UBA4789 | reverse complement strand
TATACTTTATTTTACCGCTTACACCGAGGGCAATAGGTCAAAGCGCGTCGACCATCCATTCGGCACGGCATTGTATCGGGCTTGCCTTTTATAGAGCATTAGCGGTCGCTTATGACCGGCTCGGGACTGACGCGCCGTGGGGCCAAATCGAGCAATGCGCCGCCGAAGAGTGCGGCCGGATGGAAGCCGCCCTGCGTGCCATTGCCGTGGAGAACGAGCCAAACCCGGCAAAAATCGACTGGAAATGCTGACTGTGCCCCACCGGGGGCCGGGACATTTGAGGTGAAAATGATCAGGGGTGATGTGATGGACAGTTACACAAAGGAAGAATTGGCAAAAGCCCTGCAAATTGTTACTTTAGCTATCAGCAGCTGTGAAAAAACACAGCCAAAATTTGTGGAGGGCACCTCTCAGCACACAATCCTTAAGAACAGGCTAAAAGCATTGTATATTTCAAAATCATTGATTACAGATGAAAATGTTATAGACAAATATACCAAAGAAGAATTAATAGAAGCACTGCGACCCGTATCTTCAATCATCAGCAAATGTGAAAAAGCACAGCTAAAATTTACGGAGGGCACCTCTCATCACACCCGCTTCAAGAACATGATAAAAGCAATGTATACCTCAAAATCATTGATCACAGATGAAATTAATAAAAGAAGTTAAACTCATTTTGTGACATATTCATTTCCTCCTTAAGGTGTTAACAATGTAATACCGGTCATGTCCGCTTTTCCGCTTTTCAAAAATGCATAGGTCACCTTGTCTGCCTGGCAGTCAATAAACCGAATCCGCTTCAAGCTCTTTCCCTTGAAGAAAGTGCCGGTAAGTGTTGCATTTTGGAAGGTCAGCCTGGTAAAATCACAGTTTTCAAAAGAGCAGTCCTTAAACATACCGTCGAAAACCATATCGGCAAGCTGGGTATTATAAAAACTTGTCTGGTTCCACACCGCACCGGTCATAATATTTTTCACTAAAGCAAAGGATTTGATGCCCGCTCCTGTGAAATCGGCATCAGAGAAATCACAGCCTTTGATATGGCTCCCTGAAAACACAGCTTCTTTTAAGGAACAGTGCCGGAATAAACTGTTTATGATATTGGAACCCTCAATGCGGCTGTTGCTAATGTCGGAATCGGAGAAGTCGCAGCTGTCTACATTGTTGCCTTTCAGCAGAAGCCCCGACAGCTCCGAACCGTTAAAAAGGCAGTGCAGGATGTTTGAAGCACTGAATTTTTCATGCAGATTATTTAGTCCGGAAAAGTCTGCGTCTACCCAGTTCCCTTCTGACATATTCCAGCCACGCTTTTTCTCCGTCTTTTCGGATGGCGATGCAGTTGATTGCCCCTAAGTAATTAGAGGCGATAAAATACATTTTTATATTATTTTAAGATTCAAATCCCCTTACTTTTTGAGCGAGGCTGTAAGGGATAATTTGTTTGGGTTCAGTTTCTTGATAAGCGACTTCTTCATGCATATATTTGATAACCTCATCTGTATTTTTATCTCGAAAGAAATTAGCAACGCTATTCAAAATGTTCAATTCCTCAAGTGTAAAAGATGAGAGGTTTATTTCTTCGAGAGGATAGATTCTATAGCCAATATAATCGTTAACATATTCTTCCTCTACTTTAACGGATGGCAGCGAAAGTAATTCGTTATATCCCAGGGGAACCGCCCCCAAAGGCAGATGCTGGTAAACCAATCCTGTCATGGAAGTCTTAAACAATTTGGAATGTAAAGCATCTGTGTACCACAGCAACTTCATCATCTTAACTTTATAAGGGTTAACGAACTTGGCAAAATAACCAAGTACTCTATTGATCCCATCCAGGTCTAGTAGTTTGTATCCATTGAAATCCGACTCTTCTTCAAAATCAATGTAATAGTTTTTAATTTCTTGCACCCGGAGTAAATAGTTGCCTTTATCTCTGATTTTTGATTTGATCAGAGTTCTGATTTCCAAATACCTTTCTGGCAGAAAATAATTCTTATGTCTATCAAGCGACTTAAGCGCTAAGGAAGGGTTTTCAGCCACCATTCTCATCAGGTTATCGTAAGTCGCATCCTGAATAAGCTTGGTCTCGTAGCGCTGGACCGTTATATCACCCCAACCAAGCAAATTGGAAAATTCTTTTTGTGTCAAGTCATAGCTTTTGCGGATCTCTTTGATATCATCCGAGTTTAAAAGACCTTTTTCTCTCCTATAAGCGTCGCGGGCTTTTAACAGATTATGATCCATAATCCTGCTAGGTATGAACTCATCATTTTCGACAGGACAATAATAATAAATTTGCTCATATTCCACTGGCTCATTCTTTACCAAAGATTGAACTAGTCTTTTACGAATTTCAATAGGATGAGTTGCATCACAAAAAGGACATTCGTATGGCGATCTCTCAATTAAAAGATCATTCGGCGCTCTCATATTAATCCTCCCCCTCTAAAATAGAAAAATACAGTATTAAATATATGGTTTATCTTTTAACGGGAACCTGGAATAATGGAATGAAACACAGAAAATCTTGCATCTTGCTTTGTCCCGAATTTTGACCTTTATGTACACATCTTTACACTTAATCGCCTTCCCAAAAACCCAGAACGGCGGTTTACTGCTGCCTTTATCGTCCAGAATGGTTTCAAGATAGTCCTTTTCAGTTAGCGATAACAGCTCATCCTTTATATCATCGGTATCATAGTCCAGGTCCAGCATAGTATTTTCAGTGGTGCACAGGTCAAGAGGATCCTCGTCCTTTTTCCTGGGCAAAATATCCAAATCGTATTTTTCTGAGGTTAATACATGCTTCAGGTCAGTCAAGAAATTTTTTACATCAGTCAGCGGAGCAATAAAACTGTTGGGATTCAAATTTAGCATCACTCCTTACAACACAATTATAGCATCAATTGATAAAATATCAATCATTATTTATCATTTGATTAATTAAAAATGTCTTTGTTTCATGTTTAAGAAGAGAACCTTTTTGGCAGAGGTGTTCTTGCCATTTATGGAATAAAGTACTATAATACTTTTTAGTATTGACATACTAAAATACATGAAGATATAATAAAACAGTCAAATCAATTCGGGAAGGAGGATTAAAGTGAATAAAAACATTGAGTCTGCATTAAACGTTTTGTATCAGAGGCATATTTCATCCAGGGAACAGTTGCTGAACGAAATGCTGCGTGTAAAAACGGTTTTGCAAAACCTCACAGATGATATAAACGTTACTAGGGACAAAGAGAAGCTGTTTCAGTTTATGAAAAAAGCGACTGAAGCTGAACTAGGCTTCTTCCCTGCTGATAGAGATGACTTTCTGGATATTTTCGAAGCGTTAAGTGACATTGATTTAATAGATTTCACCCTTGAGATATATAAAAACGATCGAATGGGGACAGTCATATCACCGGTATATTTGATTAAGTATATCAGTGAGCAGATCCGGAAGCTTCAGCCACAGAAAATACTAATCACTGAGGCTGAAAAGCATTTGTCCGGGCTTAGAGAAATCATAAAACAAACCCCAAACTCTGAACTGACATTAACAACACAGCTCAAGCCAATGAACTTACTGCTGCAATTGGCCTTTGGAGAAATGTCCAATGTGAAAATCCGTTTTGAATCTATTTATACAGACTGCTTGCAGGATGAGAAGTTTGATTATATTTATTCACTGCCCGCCTTCGGATTTAAACCTGACGAGTTAGCCAGGATGTTTATTACCAGAGAAAGTGACGGCGTGGCCATAGAGAATATGCTGGGTCATTTAAATGATCAGGGTAAACTGGACATCATCGTCCCCGCAAAAATAACCTTTGCCGGCATGGGGTACGAGAAGCTGCGGTCATATATTACAGATAATTATAATGTAAAAAGCATCTACATGTTGCCGGAAGGGACCTTCAGGCCGGCTACATCGATCAAGACATATTTATTTACCATCACTGCCAATCCTCAAGACAACGTTGAAATTGGAACACTGGAGCTGAATAAAGGTGTTTTCAATACCTCAGATAAAAAAACGATCCCGACCAGGGATTTCTTATCTCACGAGGACTGGAGAATAGAGTTGCTGCTGTCTGAAGATGATGAAAATATTCAAAGATTCAAAAGCTCCAATTTAGATAAAGTGAAACTTAAAGTGGTGGCAGAAGTATTTCGAGGCAAGTCCATCTTGAAAAAGGACACCGTCCTGGGCAGTATCAGTGTGCTTAACATCTCAAACGTTGAGAATGGAGAGATTGTTTATTCAAATATGGATACGATCGAAGAAGAGGACCGCAAAATAAAGCGATACGAGCTGGCGAACGGCGATGTAATCCTTTCCTGCAGAGGCACGGCCATTAAATCGGCTGTGTTTAAAACGCAGAACAAAACAATCATTGCTTCGGCCAACCTGATTGTCATCAGGCCAAAGGGAAAAGTTCTCGGGGAGTATATTAAGATCTTCTTTGAGAGCCCTGTCGGACTGGCCATGATCAAGAGTTTCCAGCGGGGAACGACAATAATGAATATCAATCATTCTGATATTATGGAGATGGAAATACCTTTAGTTCCTATGAGCGAACAAAATAAAATGATCGAGAAATATAATGATGAATTGAGTATTTATAAAAAAGCCATAAGCGAAGCGGAAAGCAGATGGGTAAATATAAAAAATGGTCTTTATAATAAATTTATATAGGGGGTCAAACATTGGCAGTTAATCTGGAATTCGAAAACAAATTATGGGAAATGGCTGATAAACTGAGGGGGAATATTCAGCCCTCTGATTACAAGGCTGTGATATTGGGACTTATTTTCCTGAAATACATTTCGGACAGCTTCGAAGAAAAGTATCTTGCGCTGCTGGCCGAAGGAGACGGTTTCGAAGAAGACAGGGACGCCTACATAGAAGACAATATTTTCTTTGTTCCCCCCAGTGCCAGGTGGGGCTTCATCAAAAAGAGCGCCAAGCAGAGCACTATCGGGCAAATTATTGATGAAGCGATGATTGCCATTGAGAAGGAGAACAAAAACCTGAAGGGTGTCTTGCCGAAAAACTATGCCAGGCCGGAGCTTGACAAGACCAAGCTCGGTGAGTTGATTGACCTGTTCTCATTTAATCTGGGGAGCAAAAAGTCCAAAGCTCAGGATATTCTCGGGCGGGTTTATGAATACTTCCTGGGCAAGTTTGGCTCAAACGAAGGCGAGTTCTACACCCCGCCGACCATTGTGAAGCTTCTGGTTGGCATGATTGAACCCTTCAAAGGCAGGGTGTATGAGAAGAAATTAAAAGAGCTATACGAAGAAGCTATTACAGAAATACGGAAAAATCCCGAAATAGGCAGGCTAGAAAAAGGTGATCTTGCTGGTATCCGTGGCTACGATATTATATACAATAGAATAAATTATGAAATTGCATATCGCTTAGCAGAAAATGAACAAGGTGAGGTAGTAGTTGTTATCATGGCTGGTACAAGAGAAAACTTTTGGGATGCTGTTAAAAAATACATCAAATAAACGTGCCAAGGCAGACGCCCTGGCTTTAACATATATATGACGGCGCCTTTACAAATATGAGGATAGACGGCGTTGGGCTGACCGCGGAACAAACAAGAGGGACGTTCTTTTTTTGTTTCAAACAAGCAAACATGCCTACTCCAAATACATATAAGCCACAGATCCGAAGGGGGGAATGGGCTTGTTTTCTCCTGTCAATACCCATAGCACGGGATAGGGGGGCGGGTCTTTGGGTAATTCTGCGTCTCCGTCGGTAAGGAAGACCATCACCGACGGGCTGATGCCGCGTTTTTCTATTTCCAGAAACAAGGGCCGGAAGTTTGTCCCGCCGCTGCCCTTAAACTCCATCGGGATATTGTCTGGGTCAAGCTCCTGGAAAAGCTGCACAGCCATGTCACAGTGGGCGATATAGCCCTTGAACTCCGGGTAGGAGTAGACAATGTTGACCATTTCCGAGATGAACTGCTTGTAAAAACGCCAGACCGAACCGGAAGTATCAATGGCTACCACGACCTCTTCCAGCCCTTCACTGCCGAACTCCGGCAGGAATACATAGTCGAAACGCCTGTCGGGCGGGATGAAGGTGTAGTCCGAACGGGTCGGTTGGACAAAGGAAGCCAGAGCCTGCTTCCAGTCAAGTTTGGGGTACAGGATATTTTCGATGATCTGGATCATCCCGACGGGCAGGTAGCCTCTTTGCCGGGCTTCCTGAGCCGCCTGGGCGGCGCGCATCTTCCAGGTCGAGGCTTCCGCGTTGATGTCGGTGGACTCGTCCTGTCCGCTCTTGTTCTTGCCCCACTTGGAATGGTCGTCCAGGAGCTTGCCGTCATGCTTATTATCCTGCTGGGATTTATCCGGGCCGCTTTGCCATGAAGGGGAGGCCTTGCCTGCCTCGTCCTGGGATTTGGGCGGCAGTTCCTCGAGCAGGATATTGTACACGGTGTCTGCCGTCATGTTTTTGAAACGGTCGGATAAGAAAACGCCGGGCGGCAGCTGGAGCCCCTGTTCTTTGACGATATGGTTCACCACATAATCGCAGGCCATGTCCCAGAGATCCTTGTTCCGGGGACCCCGCCGCCAGATGTGCTGGAGGGCCGCGTGCATTACTTCGTGGACCAGGACGCCCATCAACCGCGAGATACCGCCGGTTTTGACCAGGCCCTGGACAAAATCATCGTGATAAATGAGGTTAAAACCCTCAGTCCTCATGGTCTGAGTGGACGGGTCCTCCCTGGGCTGCAGAAAGAGGGCCAGGGAGCCGAAGAAGGGATATTTCAACAGCATCTGGGCCCTGGCCCTGCTGATCAAATAATGAGAATCCGGCACTGGCACACCTCCCAATTACTAATCCGCTGCCACCAGGACATCCGCCTGGTTGGCCAGCCAAGCGCGGAATTCAGGCAGCATCACCAGTTCATTCCGGAGGTCGGCTTTCACGGCGTCATTGATGGCCAGCACCTGGTACTCGACCATCAGCTCGGAGATAAAGGCAATGAAATTACTTAAACGGGCCGGGGTCTTGTTTTTGGACAGGCTGTTGACCAGGGCCCCGATGGAAGCGTATATCATATCCGGCGAATTCGGGACTGCTATAATCCTGCCGTCCAGGATCTCGTCCGCGTCGGGAATCAGCTCCAACAGCCGGCAGAAGGCGGTGAACTCAGTCGCGGGGCCTTCATCGACCGCCCCGCAGATGGCCGGGAAAGCCTTGCCCACCTGACCGTAGGAAGGGAGGATCTTGTGGACAAACTCCCAGCTGCGCGGGCTGGGGAAAGCTTTGATCTCAGCGGCCTGGTTGGGAAACCGGTAAAGCAGTTCAGGCCTGAAGTTTAAAAAGCTGATCACTCTATGATCAATCTTGTTGGGGATCGCCCAGTGCTTCCAATCCTCCAGCGAGCAGGTAACTTCAAAGTGGATCATCCTGTTGGCCAGCGCCGCGGGCATCTGGTTGGTGACACCTTTGTCCTGGGCCCGGTTGCCTGCCGCCACCTGGCGCCATCCTTCGGGCAAAATGTATTCTCCGATGCGGCGGTCCAGGATCAACTGGTAGGCGGCAGCCTGCACAGCACGTGGGGCGGATGTGATCTCGTCATAGAGGATCACGCCTTCCGCGCCGTCGCGCGCGACATCGGGCAGGAAGGAAGGGGCCAGCCAGTCTGCCTGCCGGGTGTCCCTGTTCGGATAAGGAATGCCACGCAGGTCAATGGGGTTCAGGAGCAAAAGCCGCAGGTCGAGGAAACCCCAGCCGCTTTCAGCGGCCAACTGCTTTACAATGCTGGACTTTCCGACTCCGGGAGGGCCCCACAGCATCACGGTGGGGACTTCAGGATCGGCTAAAAGGATCTTAAGGTGCCCTTTTGCTTCAGTTGCAAACATTTACAGCCACTCCTAAAACTAATCGTTTTGCTTAAATCAACAGCCTGTCAGCAGGGTCAGCGCGTCATGCAGATGGGCAATCTTTTTCTTGCTGGCGTCATCCGGGGCATCCCGGCCTTCTTTAATGACCGCATAACCACCATTAAACAGGATTAACAGCTTGCAGAATTCCAGGTTATCGAATATAGAGACCGGAAATTGCTTCGTGACGGCGCGTTGGGTGGTTGTCGTCAATCCCCAGAGAAGCTCAATTTCTTCTTCTTCGAACTTGTCAATGGCCCAGGAATTATCAAGGTCCTGATTATCATAATACAAGCCGCGCACTTTATTTCTAAATGTGCCGTGAGACAGCGCAAAACGCGATGAACCGTTATCTGCGGTCTCGGTAAAAGCCAGGTCAATCCGGGGTTCGCCGTCCACAACATCCTGTTTTATTTCCAGGTTATAAAAGCTGCCGTTCCGGCATCTCCTGGTCATTGATCCTTCTATGTCGTATACGCGGCAGGTAATCCTGTCGGAAATGAGAAGAGTCGCCTTCAAATTAACCAGGTTCCCGATATAGGCCATTGGATAATTGTAAGTTGGCATAAAAAACCACCTGATACTGTTATTTAGATAAATATTGTTTCATTACATCCTTATATATACATTATAATAAAAAACCCTTCAAGTCCATGAAAAAAAGCCCGCCCGACCGGTGAGAATTACATATTGACAGGAGAGGATATACTTTATATTATCTATTATGTAGTGATACTATATAGTATTGTTATTACAGAATGGAGGCATTTATAAAAACATGGACTTTAAAAAAGAGATCTGGGACGTTTTGCGAAGTATGAAAGACAGTATGGACAGTATATTTCGTCCGATCATTGAGGCGCACGGGTTGACTGTGATGCAGGCTCATATCCTGCTGGCCATCAAGCATTACGAGCGTCCTACGGTGGGGCGCCTGTGCCGGGAAATCGGGCTGGCCAGCGGCAACGCCTCTTCCATGTGCAAGAAGCTTGAAAAAGCCGGCTTTCTGACGCGGAGCAGGGATCCAAACGATGAACGTTTTGTAGCTCTGACCCTTACTGAGCGGGGTGAGGCAACAATGCAGAAGCTCGGAGAGGCTTTTGAGAGAAAATACGGGCAAATTATAGAAAGCAGATCTGAAGCGGAATTAAAAGAGCTGATAACCGGGATGAAGCGGTTCAACGATTTTATCCAGGAAATGAGCATGATTAAATAAAAAGGCTGAGGAAGCCTATGCCGATTAGTCTATATTATTAGGGGGAGGATTTCTGGTGAAAACAAGATATCTGAATATCGTGGTCCTGCTGGTCATTTATGTCCATCATCATCATGGTTGTAAGCGGCTGCGGCAAAGCTAAAGAGCAAGCGGTGCAGGCGGATGTCATAACCGTCGAAACAGCAGACGTAGCAGATCATGGATATTACAAAATATGCGGGCTATTCCGGCAGGGTGAAAGGGAAGCAGCGAAGAAGAAGTGATGCCCAAGCTGGCGCGCCGGGTGACAGCGGTTCATGTGACTCGAAGGACAGGCCGTGCAGCAGGGGCAGGTCCTGGTCAGCCTTGACAGCAGCATGCTGGATACAGCCGTCCAGCAGGCTGAAGCAGGGGTGGCTTCTGCCAGGGCCGCGCAGGCGGCCAATGAAGTGCAGCGGCAGACAGCCCTGGCTAATTATAACCGCATGCTGGAGCTGCATAACGCCGCGGCCGTTTCCGACCAGGCACTGGAAGCAGCCAAAGCCCAGTATGACGCTCTAAATACCGGCGCCGCAGAAGCGGGCGTGGCCCAGGCGCAGGCCGGACTCAGCATGGCTTGGCAGAGTTTGTCGGACTGTGAGATAACCAGTCCGATGAATGGCATCGTCGGGCGGGTTGATGTTTCGGTTGGAGAAACGACCAGCCCGCAGAATCCGGTTGCCGTAATCAACAATACCGCTGACCTGGAAATTGAAGTTAAGGTCAGTGAAACCGATATCTCTTCCATCCAGGCCGGCACAGCTGTCAAAGTGCAGATCAATGCCATTGGCGCAGAACCGCTCACCGGCACGATCAAGGGTGTCGCCTCTGTCGCCGACCCGGTTACGCGCACATATCCGGTCAAGATTTCCCTCCCCAACATTGCAGCGGCCCAGGTGAAATCCGGTATGTTTGCTGAGGTGCTGCTCGGGACACAGCGCCGGGCGGGTGTCATGGGCATCCCGATGGCTGCGGTCCTGCCGAAAAGCGGCGAGAGTATCGTCTACGTTGTGAACGAGGAAAACCGCGCCCAGGCAGTAATAGTCCAAACAGGTCTGAATGATGGAAAATATACCGAAATAACCAGTGGCCTTCAGTTAGGGCAGACAGTGATCACCAAAGGCAATACCCTCATTAATGAAAGCAGCGTGCTCAATTTTACTGATGGAGGAACTGCGCAATGATCAGGAAGCTTGCCCAATTTGCGATTAACAGGCCGGCAACGATTATCGTCCTGATTTCAGCGCTGACGCTGATCGGGGCGATGAGCGTATCCCAGATGCCCATTGACCTGCTGCCTCAAATGGATTTGCCTTATGCCGCTGTGATCACCAGCTACAGCGGCGCCGGCCCGGAAGAAGTTGAAGATCAGGTTACTAAACCAATTGAAAATATGGTTGCTACAGTGAGCGGTATCGATACTATTATTTCCCAATCAGGGGCCGGTTCGTCAATGGTCCTGATCGGGTTCAACTATGGCACCAATATGGACAGCGCGATGGCCAATATCCGGGATAAAGTCTCACTGGCTGAAGGCTTTTTGCCGGATGATGCCACTAAACCCCAGATCATGAAAATGGACCCGAGTTTGATGCCGGTGATCGCGGTTACCATCAGCTCCGACGAGCTGTCCCTGGCACAATTGCAAAACCTGGCGGAAGAGAAAATAGAACCACGGTTATCGCGTATCCCGGATATCGCCTCAGTGAACATATCCGGAGGCCGTGGACGTGAAGTGAAGGTAGCGGTTGACCCGGTCAAGGCTCAGATTTATGGTTTAAGCCTGAACCAGGTAACCGGTGTTCTGGCTGCAGAGAACTACAATATGTCCAGCGGAGACATTTCCTACGGCGAAC
The DNA here is from genome assembly GCA_002402945.1 of Pelotomaculum sp. UBA4789. Taxonomy (GTDB): domain Bacteria; phylum Bacillota; class Desulfotomaculia; order Desulfotomaculales; family Pelotomaculaceae; genus Syntrophopropionicum. Next base: position 4,405 of record DHGV01000086.1, on the reverse strand, counting down.
GAAAATATTTTGTCCGCAGCCTGCAGGAATTTGAAAGCGTGGATGACGTCGGTGAAGTATCGCTGACAACAACCACCGGCAGCAAAATCCAGCTGAAAGAAATTGCTGAAATCAGTGAAGGCTACAAAGAGACACAACAAATCAGCCGGGTTAACAACAGGGCTGCGGTAAGCATCCTGTGCCAGAAGGGGAGCGACGGCAATACTGTCGCTGCCTGCGCCGGCGTAAAAGATGAAATGAAGAAAATCCAGGCCGAAATTGGCGGTAAAGTAGACGTAGAAATTCTCATGGACCAGTCGGATTATATCAGTAAATCTATTGGCAGCACTGCCAACACGCTGGCTGAGGGCGCCCTTCTGGCGGCTTTAATCATATTTTTGTTTATGCGCAGCCTGCGCAGCACGGCCATTGTGGCCATAGCGATACCCCTGTCGCTGGTAGCTACATTTATTGTGATGTTTTACAACGGCAGCACTTTGAATATCATTACACTCGGGGGTCTGGCCTTGGGGGTGGGGCGGATGATAGACGACTCCATTGTGGTTTTTGAAAACATCTATCGTCATCGCAGCCTGGGCCTGTCCGCCAGCGAAGCTGCCGCGAAGGGTACCAGTGAAGTGGGCGGAGCAGTTCTGGCCAGCACCCTGACCATGATCGCGGTATTTCTGCCGATTGCCCTGGCTGAAGGGATAACCGGGATTATGTTCAAGCCGATGGCCATTACTATCTGTGTCGCCATCGCCTGCTCTCTGATGGTAGCCTTAATGGTGGTGCCGTTTATGTCATCCCGGCTGTTAACAGATCAAGCAATGGAGAAGAAAGTAGCGGGCAAGGGCTTCATCAGCAGGAAGTTTAACCGTCTGGGAGACTGGCTGGACGGTTTAGGAGAAAAATATAAAAATGGGCTGCAATGGGCCTTGAGCCATAGACGGACAGTGGTAATCGGCGTGGCAGTCCTGATTGGTTTATCCCTGGCGGTAAGCCCCCTGGTCGGCGCTGAGTTTATGCCGGTCTTAGATGAAGGTGCTCTTTCGGTCACAATCGAAGCGGACAAGGGCTCGACCATTGAGGCTGTGGATGAAATTGCCGCGGTTGCGGAAGAGAAAATAATGAATAATCCTGCTGTTGATACCGTCTATACCAGTGTCGGCAGCGCAGGGGTTATGGCGATGTCCAGCGCCGGATCAAATACAGCCACGATCAGTGTCCAGCTGTTTCCCAAAGGTGAGCGGGCGGGCGTGGAACTGGTGGCTGAAGAAATCAGACAATCACTGAAGGACATCCCCGGCGCTAAAAAGTCAGTCAGTGTAACCAACAATATGTCTATGGGTTCCGGCAGCGCCATTCAGATCAACATCCAGGGAGATGATCTGGCTACCCTGCGGAGTATCTCCAAACAGGTTGAAGGTATTGTGGCTAAGGTCCCCGGCACCCGTGAAGTAACTTCCTCAATGGGGGACGGAAACCCGGAAGCGCTGATCAGGATCAACCGCCAGCGGGCCATGTATTTTGGGCTAACGCCGGCCCAGGTCTCCAGTGAAATCAGAACTGCCATTAACGGCGCAGTTGCCTCCAAATACCGTTTTGCGGGAGACGAAATCGATATCAGGGTAACCAGTACCGAAAACGAAACCAGTAATATGGAGACCCTGAAACAGCTGCAGATCCCCACGGCCCTGGGCAACAGTATCCCCTTATCTGAAATTGCCAGTTTTGATTTATCAACCGGACCGGTGCAGATCAACCGTCAGGACCAGTCCCGCCAGGCGAGCGTTTCCTGTGACTTGCTGAACAGGGATTTGAACAGCGTGACCAAAGACATTCAGGCCCAGCTGGCGGACGTTCAGCTCCCAGCCGGCTATACCATTGACTTTGGCGGAGAAAACGAGCAGATGACAGATGCCTTTTCCAGCCTGCTGCTGGCATTTCTGATGGCGATCCTGCTGGTTTATGTGGTCCTGGTGGTACAATACGAGTCTTTCAGGGATCCGTTTGTAATCCTGTTTTCCCTGCCTGGTGCTATCATCGGTGTTGTTTTTGCACTGCTGGTGCTGGGCAAAACTTTCAACGTCTCAGCTTTTATCGGAATCATAATGCTGGTCGGCATTGCCGTGGCCAACGCGATTGTCTATGTTGATTATCTGAAGCAAATGCTTGCTGCGGGCATGGAGCGGACTGCCGCGCTGGTAGAAAGCGGCAGGGTGAGGCTGCGGCCCATCTTAATGACCGCCCTGGCAACCATTTTGGCCATGTCACCGTACTTGATCGGATCCGGAGAAGGCTCAGAGATGAATTCTCCGCTGGCGACCGTGGTTACCGGAGGATTGCTGGCGACGACCTTTGTCACCCTGTTCCTCGTGCCGGTCGTTTACAGCATCCTGGATGACTGGGGCCTGAAGTTCAAGCATAAATTCGCGTCGAAGACTGAAGATATAACCACGGCAGATTAAACTCGCCGGGGAAACGGAAAACGAAAACAGAGGGACGCCCTTATTGCGGGAGGGCGTTCTTTTTGTCTAAAAGTCATATTGACAGAATATTCTTTCCGGTGTATCATATAAATAACCTCAGAAAAGGGTCAGCCTGAGTATGAGGGGTCCCGTAACACTGGTAACGGAAGGAGGTTGATGGACCTGCTGAAGCAAAAGTGTGAAGCCCTGAAGCAGGGAAGGTGAAAAATTCTGAATCGACCATAGGGCCATCGGGGTTTTGGCCGATGTTCTGATAACCGCCGGTTACAGAATAACGAAAACCTCAGATGCAGAAAATCACTCCTCGCAGGGAAGTAAGCTTTGGGAAGCAGGTGTCAACGGAAACCCAAGCCAAGCGGAAAAGGGACAAAAATTTCAAAGGAGGGCGTACTATATTGCAGTACACCTCGTAGACAGGGCAGACGAATTCCCACAAGGAATATGCAGTCTGCCCTATCTCGTTTTCGGAAGCAGGGGGACGGTTCTTTTGCTTCTTTTTGCTGCGCAAGCCTGAATTTTACTAAAAAAACCGCAGGCTATGATGCGCTGCGAGTTTTTTCGCTTTTTTATTTTTGGTTATGTTTTGGTTTTTTGTCAGATTGATTTTGCTGCGTTTCATTAGCAATTTCTTTAGTTATTTCTTCATCAAATGCACCCTGCTCGTCCAGGAAATCTTCGATTTCTTTCTGATACTCATCTATATCACATTTTTGAACATCCCGGAATTCTCCGTTCGGGCCCATTTTCTTAGCAACATCGGCAATGTAGTTGCCGCCTTCATAATGATTCTTGACTTTATGTTCTTTGAGAAGTTTCCCAGCGACAGCAGGAGCGGCCGGGCAGTTGCCGTCGTCTTCATTTAGGGTGTCGGCGTCCTCATCCTCATCCTCATTTTTAACCTTATTCTTGTCCAGATCTTCTTCTTCCGAATCTTCATCTGTGTCAGGTGTCACAGCTACAGTGATGGTCGCCTTTGCTTTGGCGAATGAATCAGTGAAGGTTGCAGTTACTCTCAGTTTATAAGTTCCTTCCGCTTCAATCGTCCAATCTTTGAAATTGAACTCATACCCCTGGGTATCGGAGTAGTCAGGCAATCCAACAGAGTCTTTAGGTGATTCAGTATAATTTTGGGAATCAATGGTAGTCCACCCTTTGCTACCGACTTTCTGTACTTCCAGTTCTAAAGTTTCCAGCTTGGGCACATCGTTTGACGAATCAAAGGCCACATACCCGGTGACCTCGTGATTCGGGTCTTCCTGATCCCAAACGAGATCTGTAATCGGATCAAAGTTGATGGTTCCACCAAGTGTTGCGGTGCTGGCCATAACCGCGATTGACAGACATAAAGTGATCGCCAGGGCCAGGACAATACTGCTCTTGGGGCAGAGTGCGATTTTTTTAAAAGAGATTAATGTTTCCAACTGCATTTTTAATGTTATGATAGTATAAGTTGGCTCAACCAGAGATGACAATAGCTTTTGCAAGTTATTTTAGTTATACAAGGAGATATATAGTTGGAAAACAAAACCTTAATGACGGATTTTTATGAACTGACGATGGCACAGACCTATTTTGACCAGGGGGAAACTGAAAAGCAGGTATATTTTGATGTGTTTTTCAGGAAGAATCCTTTCAATGGTGGGTATGCCATAGCTGGCGGGCTGGATAATACCGTAGAGTATATCAGGAATTATCATATTACAGAAGATGATATCAGCTACTTAAGTAGTCTTGGCAATTTTACGGCGGAATTTCTGTCCTATTTAAAAAACCTTACGTTTACAGGAGATATTTATGCGGTTAGGGATGGCACACCTGTATTTCCCAATGAGCCGGTCCTCACGGTAAGGGCAAAATTGATCGAGGCACAGCTGATTGAAACAGCAATCCTGGCGAATTTTAATCACGGAACTTTAGTGACGACAGCTGCAAAA